>NZ_FNYW01000091.1 GCF_900109085.1 Alkalibacterium gilvum
CGTCGTGTTTGGATTTAGCTTGAAATGCAATAAAATTCTATTTTTATAGTTAGAAAAATTACGGTAGCCATAGGCTACTCTATTTAGAACCTTTATTTTGTTATTGATCCCTTCAATTCTTCCATTGTTGTAAGGATAAATGAAGGTGTTGCGAATCGCACTTAAATGTTTTCTCAATGTTTTTAGGCTAGTCTTTAAATAGGTTGATACATCAGACGAACATGGTTGATTCAAGATAAAACATAGTCGTTCGTAATCGTTCGCTTCCACAGCGGCTATAATAGACTGATATAAATCATAAGTAGCTTTGAGTTTGGGATCATAGTCGAGCATTTCTGATATGATAGCTCCCTCTGTTCGTTGACCAAACAAGCGATAGTAGTCATAACTTGTATGAGATATATTATTGGCTTTCTTTAATATCTTCTTCCAATAACGCTTCAATCGCCGATACTTTTTCTGATTCTCCCCATTCGAATTATTCAGCTGATTCATTATAGCTACGCGTGTTTTGTTCATTGAACGGTTTAAAAGCTGGATAATATGAAACCGATCAATAATCACTTTTGCATTGGGAAATAACTTCGGTATAAAACTAATATAACTAGCATTCATATCTATTGTTATTGTTTGTACATTACTTCTTTGATTAAGACTATAACGAGATAAAAAATGTTGTGTGACATATCGACTATCTTTAGCTGGTAAAATATCGAGAATATCGCCTGTTTCGACATTAATATATTCAAATGCCATACGACCGCTGGCGTATTTGAATTCATCAAAAGACATATGTTCAGGGAGAGAATGATAATGCGGCCTGATACATTCGCCTTCATTAGTTAAGACACGTTGTACAGTCGCTTCTGATACATTAGTATCCTTGGCAATATCTTTTACTGATTGTACGTTGCGAGATTGATCTAGGATTTGAGCATTTATATAGTTCGAAATAAAGCAGTTGCGTTTAACGATTGGCGTTTTAGCAGTAAAGCTCTTTCCACAATTTTTACATAAATATCGCTGTTTTTTAATACGTAAATAGGTAGGATAAATTCCTGCCATTGGGTAAGTAACGCGAGACGTTTGTGTTCCGTTTTTAAAAACAATGAACTTTTCATTAGGTACATCA
>NZ_FNYW01000087.1 GCF_900109085.1 Alkalibacterium gilvum
GTTATTCCCACAATATCATTAACAGAAAGAGAGTGTTAGGAATGGATAGTATACTTAAAGAAGAAAAATACCTTGATTACCTTTCAAAGCTATACGCTGAATCAACGTTTAAAAAAGGAAATACAATTGTTGGACAGCGAATCGGTGCAAATACGATTTATTGTCTTTACATAGAAGATAACTTTTTTATTATGACAGCTACTAATGTTAGAACATTCAACTTCTATGATTCATTCAAAGGAAATATAAAGGATATCTTAAGTTTAGATATTAAAGAGAATTTATTTACATTTAAAATTTCACTAACACTGAAAGAAAAAAAAGAGGGGAAATATAGTATTACAGAATACAGATTTAGTACGTCAAAAATTTTATTAACAAATTTTAATATAAAGAATACAAGAAGCTTTATAAATAAAAAATGATCATTTAAAAAAAGTTACTTTTAAAGAAAGATACTTGAGATTAGTTAAAATTATTGGAATATATCCAAATGATAGTTAGCATTCTTAGTAAAAGTAACTTTGAATCAGATAGATCATGTATCGATAACTATCACGTCATTGATTCTCTTGTTTGCTCAAATGATCAATATACTGTTTAGCTTCAAGTAGCCCTACCCAGTAGCTATTCTATATTCTTTAATGGCTTTGATTTTTTCCCCTTCTGAAATAAGAATGACAAGTTTTTCTTTTAATTCTTCATTTATGAAATCAGGTACACCAACTTGCTTAGCAATAATGTCCAACGTATGTTTTATATGAGTAATATCTTTTTTCAACTGTTTATTTCGATTGTTGGCTATAGAAGAGATCATTACTCCTCTCATAAGGGCTATAAGCACCCAAAAAGCTATATCATTCATGGTTTTTCCTCCTTAAAATTATATAGCGAGATCCCTATTAGAGTAGGGGTCTTTTTTAATTTAGATTTGATTTTAAATAACCATCATCCACTAAAAATCTTCCCTCTTGATTAACTGAAGTAGACATTTTTATGCCATTACTTGCAGTATGAGTCATATATAAAATATCTGTTTGATTATTTCGAATCACTTCAAAAGTTTCTTACTTTTCAACAACTGTAAAACATTCGTTTCTCATTCTTTCACACTACACATTCAAGTGTATACGGTAGAAAGTTATTTTTCCTTACGCTTTCTTTTTTATCTTTCTCTACGGCTACAACTCCTGCTATAAATACAGCGATAGACATACTGAATGCTACCTTTTT
>NZ_FNYW01000084.1 GCF_900109085.1 Alkalibacterium gilvum
TCACTAGTGTTGCATAAAACTACCCACTCATCCCATTGCTTAATTGTGTAAAGAATCACAAATAGTTTTCACTAAAATGGAAAAAAGTTTTAATTGCTGGCGCAAGGGATGACTTTTTCCAGAAATTTTAAGCTTATTTTGTTTTATCCTCAGTAATTTACGATAATTTTCACTTACCCTGGATCGAATATTTTCCCGAAATAATCATAACATTCAAATTGAACCGAACGAAACACTCTTAAAATTTGGAAAATGGTTTGTTTTAGTTCAAGTTTCAATTTTATGAGTAGCGTAAGAAGATAGACGATCATTGCTAAAATAATTTGGTTGACAACACCATCTTCAGATTTTGAGAAATACTTTTTAATCGTCATGTGCTGTTTGATGTGCTTGAAAAAGAGTTCGATTTGCCAGCGTGACTTGTACATTTTTCCGATTTCTTTCGCCTTAGGCGTTCGTTTATTGGTGACAAGCTTTAAATCAGCGCGACCTTTTCTTTGAATAGTAATGACTCGAAAAGGACTTGTCGTGCCTTTGTCCTTACCTAAAGTGACCAGCTGATCACTGACAATATCAGAGTCTTTCTCTACTTCATATTCTTCAAGAAGATGAGTGATTGTATTTTTCTTGATTCGAGTAACAAAAAAATAGCCGTCTGAATGCATCTGATCGAAGCGATCGAAATCTAAATATCCACGGTCAAAAACATACGTTGCTTTTGGTTTATTGACGAGAATCTCTAGATGTTCACTGTCATGTTCGGCAGCGTTAGAAATTTCGAATTGTTCAGGATGAAGCAAACCTTCTTCCATTAAACAAACACTCAAGTGTAGCTTCACACCTGATTTTGTTTTTCGAAATTTTGCCCAGGGATAGGAATGTTGGCTGAACGAGAAGGTCGTCGAATCGATTAAATATATCTTTTCATTCTTCTGACCTTCGGTCTGCTGGTGTACAAGCAATAACAGTTGGGAAAAAATCTCCATTAATACGGAAGAATCCAAAGCTCTGATTGCTCGAGAAAGCTGAGAGTAACTGATTTCATCAACTCCAATTGCTTTTCTAAGTTTTGGATTTACCAACTGATTATCTAGATGGCGTAAACTGTTTGTTTCATCATTAATTGCGAATAAAAAGAGTTTCAAAGCACGGTCAAATGTTAATTTTTTGACGTAAGCATCAAAGCTTTGAATAGCTTTTTGAGATTTACCACTTAATTTTTCTAAATTTATAAACGAAAACCATTTGCTTATGGTCATTTTTGTTTTATACTTATCCATGTTGTTGGTCCTTTGTAATGGTCTTGGATAAGTCATCCACTCCCATTATAAAGGATTTTTTTATGCTTTAAAATGCTTAAAATTTTAATGCAACACTAGTGAT
>NZ_FNYW01000078.1 GCF_900109085.1 Alkalibacterium gilvum
TATTTCTCTATAAATAACTGCCTTTATAAGAAACCCCTAAAAAGAGTATAGGGGGACTTAGATTATCAATAGGTTTATTTTACACTTTTAGAGTTCTTAAATAGTCAAGGTGGAGATTTTAAAAGTTTGTCTTTTTAAAGTTTTAAAATACTACCTTTACTATTAGCCATAAAATACACTAAAACAAGGCTTCAACGATTAGTTGAAGCTCACTCTCTGTAAGTGTGGGTGAATGCTTTAGCAGAGGGCAAAGCCTTAATATAAGTTTTAGGGGTGTTAGCACCTTTTTTAAAAGGGGACTAAGATCTTCTGATGTTAAACCACTCACTAAATAAACTAAAGGTAGTATTTTTAGAAAACCACTAAAAATCTCCACCTTGATTTTATTTTTTTATTTGCTCCTTTAAAAGTAGGCTAAAGCATACAGAAAACATATAAGTTCCTATTTAGCTTTAGCCTTGATAATTATATCAAATAAAACCATTCCTTAGCTTGTCCATGAGCTTTAACTTAAATGTATAGGGCTTAGCACCAGAAAACATATAAAACCTCTTAGAATTGATTTTAGAGCCTAGATATGCTTTTATTTAACATCTTCATTTAATCAAGTTTTACCTGATCCCTTAGTTTTACAAAAGTGTACTAAATTAATCCTTAAGACAAGTTCAAAGAAGAAAAATAAAAAAGGACAGAGTAGTAAATCTGCTCTATCCTTTTTATATCAATACTTATAACCGTTTTAGTGGGTTTTACATAATTAGTATTAAGACAAGCTGGCACTTTCAAAATTATAAGCTATCCAGCGACGCATAAGATAAATAGTATGCAACATATTGTTCTTCTAAAATACTGCTTATTATAAGCAGTATAGATTATTCTTTGCTTATTTTGTTATTTCTATAGACAAAATATCCACAAGTAATATAAAATATTAGGAGAACAATTCCTATCGTCATTTCATTGATAATTTGTCCCGTTTCTTGTGTCCCCATATAAATTATATGGATTGCAGGTAATGCTCCCAATAAACTACCCCAGGATATATTCTTATTTAGAATAAAGCCACTAATAAAGAATAAAGCTAACCAAACTACAACAATGGGTGATATAGCTCCAATATTGGTAATTGCTACTACTCCATAAAGAATTGTAAAAACAATAGCTGGTACATAAAATATAATTTTCTTCATTTTCACTCCTCCAGATAAATACTAATAATATTTGTGACGCTTTTTTTAGTTAGGTATAGATATTTAGTATGATACGACATATTTTATATGATGCGAAGTGATTACTCTTTAATATAATTAAAATGTCTAATCTGATTTTTATCATCAAATGTGCTATTAAAAGGTATCAAATCATTTGAATTAAATTTTATATAATCACCTTCATATTCACCAAAGCCAAATTCTAATCCAGTATTATTAGGATATCCGTATAAGTAACATATAACATCATTATCTTTAAGAAATACTATCTGATTCATATTCTCGTTTACAGTTTCACTTATATTGTCCCATTTATATCCAACAACCTCATACACTCTCTCCTTTGATACATATGGCCTAAAGCTGTACATCACATCCCAATCAAAAGGTGTCCATTGGGATAAGTCATCAATAACAGCAGTACCACTTATAATATCAAATGAGTGTCTTAATTGTTCAGCATTTTCATCCCAACTATCTTTTTTAAGATAGTTTAATGAAAATAATATCGCAATGCTTATTGTTATAATCACAATCCATATATTCTTGTTTTTCTTCTTAATGAAATAAACCTCCCTTTAATTATGAATTAGTTGAACATAATTCTACTAATGTTCATCAATTTATAGTTTTGAGTTTTACTCAATTCTTATTGTG
>NZ_FNYW01000077.1 GCF_900109085.1 Alkalibacterium gilvum
TTTTGCTTATGATTTTTATATCTTTCAACGGTTCCAAATCGCTTAGATAACGTGTCTTTAGCCTTTTGAACCTTGTTTGGAAAGTCTTTAATTTTTTGGACTAAGTTTTTAAAATAGTGTGTCGGGTTATTAAATTTATCTTGATTAAAAACTGCTCTAAAAATCTTATTGCTTAGTTCTTTATACAGCTTTACATTGACTTTATCTTCGTCGTAGCGTGTTAAAAAATAGGCTGTTCGCTGAAAAACGTTCCAGTTATTACCAGAATATCCATTATTTTTGTAAATTTTTAGGTTTAATTCAGCTTTTTCCATCTCTTTTTCTTTCCCAGAGAAAAATTTGTATTCGTTCATGAGTGGTTTAAGTACACGATATTCTTTTAAAAGCGTTGTACGCTCTTTATTTAGCTTGTTGTTGGCTTTAAGTGCCGCTTGATTCCAATTGGTCGCATAGTCTAAATAATCGGCAGAAGCCCCCTTGTAGAGCTTTTTTTGAGCAATTTCATGTTTGTTGTCAAAAATATCTAACACGTGATTATATTCAGCTAACACTTTTTGAATGGTTTTTTGGTGGTCTTTCAGCCAAGATCGCTCAGTAAATTTCTTCTCTTTTTTTGTAAAAGGAACTTCGTCATATCTGATGTTGCCTTGTTTATCTTTCATGACTTCGCCTTTTTTATATCTTAATTCTGCATTTTCAGCATTGGCTTTTGCCATGCGATTGGTGGTCTTATCAAACCACATATCACGCTTATAGACCTTTGGAGTGCGCTCATTGGCTCTCTCACGCTCGGAGAACAGCAAGTGCATATGAAAATTGGTTCGTGCTTGGTTAAAATGCAGAGCAAATTCATAATCTCGGTTGTTTCCAAGCAGTTCTTGGGCTAACTCGTGTGAAAATTCCTCTAAAACGTCATCAGAGAAGCTTTCGCTCATTTCATTCGGCAACGCTATGACTAATTCTCTGGCTTCGTTATTTTTTTCTTGCGACTTTTGATTTTCTTTTTCAAATTGAGCGTATTCTTCCCACTCAAAATCTTTTGATTTTTCCGTTAATTTTATAAATTCTTGACGGTCTGGGTTGGAAATATAATCACTTCGCCCTACGACATTATTTATCTTTGAAACCCTTGAATACACTTTTGCCATTTCAGCACCTGCTTTCTTAAAACCACCATACCACATAGACTGCTTCTTTTAAAGAAGCGCAAATACAACCTTATGGATAAATCCGTAAGGTTTGCGGTCTGCCGACGGCTCAGTTCAAGTGCCAGATCGTTCGTCCATCTTCGATTTCCGAGTCAAAAATAACGCTTGGACGTCGTCCGTTTTCGCGTATTTTTAACCCATTTTTTTGCTTGTCTTTGTCAAATTGTCGCAAAAAAAATAGAGCGAAAAAAACCCCCTTCGACTTGTGTCAGGGGGCGTTTTTCTTTTAAGAACCGAACCAGCGACTGAAAAACCCTTTTTTCTTCTCTGCATTTTTTTCTGGAATTTCTTTTAGTTCTAACTCTAATCTTTCAACTCTGTTTTTATCACTCAGGTTTAATTGTTGCTGCTGATCCAATAATTTCCTTAATTCTTTCTTTTCTTCATTTGCGACTTGCAGTTGGTCTTTTAATACCTGAATCAGTTCATCTTTCACTATATCATCAGCTATATCATTTGCTATATCATTTGTATTACAAACGGATATACCAAATGATTCGGCTAATTTTAGGTAGGTCACTTTGTCATACTCAAGAGGTTCCGTTTGATATACTCTTGTATCTTCGTTTAATGCTTTAATATCAAGCTTTTTTATTCTTCTTCTGACATTTTGACGGGTCTTTTGTAATTCATCTGCTAATCGAGTAATGGTATAAATATCATCAGCCATAGGTATATCACTCCTTATTCATTTTGATATTCAAACGTATTACAAGGGTACTACTAAAAGGAAATCTTTTACATCACTATTTTCTAGTGAAGCGTGTGGTGATCCGTCCTGCATAACGCCCC
>NZ_FNYW01000073.1 GCF_900109085.1 Alkalibacterium gilvum
CCCATGGGGGAGAAGCTTCTGAACTACTTAAGAAATTAACAACCAAAGAAGATAAGTACAATTCTTATCTTCAAACTTATTATACGAGGAGAATATAAATGTTTTCAAAAGCTAAAAATAAAAAGATATTCAAATGGATTGGTATTTCAACTGTTATATCAGTAATTATCTTTTTTATCGTGGTAACTAGTATGGTATTATTCAGTAAAACTTCTACTCCTCTTAAAGAAAGTGAAAATTTAAATTTTAACGTCCTAAATACAAATAAAGATAAATTACCGACTCTTCAGAAATACACTGCAAAAGATGGAAAAGAATTATTCTATCGCTATTACAATGGTAATGTTGACAAAACATTAATTGTTTTGCATGGATCTGCATATCATAGTAGTTATCTTCAACCATTAGCTAGTTATTTATCTGAAAATAACATTGCTAATGTATACACCCCAGATTTAAGGGGCCATGGTCCTGAAACTAACAACAGAGGGGATGTAGAATATATTGGTCAGCTCGAAGATGATTTAAGTGATCTCGTAAAGCTACTACGAAGTCAACATGAAGGACCAATATTATTAGGTGGTCATTCAAGCGGGGGAGGTACTGTAATACGTTATGCAGGTGGTAATAATGCACCAGTTGATGGCTATTTAATGCTTGCTCCTTATGTACATCACACAGCATCTACCTATCGTTCAGAAAATGAGTGGACCAATGTAAATTTACCTCGCATTATTGGATTAGATATCTTAAATACATTTAAAATTACCGCACTGAATCACAAAGATGTTATTTCATTCAATATGCCAGAAGACTCACGAAATGGAACAGAAACTCTAAAATATAGTTATACATTACAAACTTCCATGCACCCAAGAGATAATTACGAGCAAGATATCCAAAACTTAGACAAACCATCATTTTTAATGGTTGGAGAAGATGATAATACTTTCAACACTAGTGCATTTGCACCATTGTTTGGCCAATATTCTCCAGAAACAAAGATTAATATTTTATCAAACACTTCTCATTTTGGAGTTATCACAAAAACCACAGCCCATAAATCAATTTCTAATTGGCTTAAGAAATATTATGAAAATGATAAAGTGATAAATTGAAGACAAAATTAATAATATAATAAAGGTATGGTTAAAGTGATTCCAGATACAAATATTTCTTATTTTAATTTATTATCCATCTTCCTGAATTTTACTCAAAGGTAAGTATGACAAACTAACTAGAAGGTAATATACAATGATTTTTAAGTGTATTACGTGTATAGCAATAAACCCTCATATTCAGGTTGCTAATCTTCTTAATATAATTGTAGATACTGTAGAAAATGGATAATATTAAATTTTCCGGTTTGTTTTGAGCTTTCTTCATAGAATATTCTGCTATTCAAGTAAATAAATCTACTTTCTGTAGCTTTGGTATTATTAAACGCTGAAATAAGCAAATAAAAAAGAACATTAAAAACCTGAATAAGAAAGTTGAACTATTGGAGAGTAATGATTGAAAAGATCTTTCTTCTCTAAAAAGATTAATAATAGCCCAACAATAGACTTTGCTGCTGTAGCATGCGGTGAGGTCTTTCATATTTATTAGAGTACACTAATGTGAAATGATATGGGATAATTATTACAAAATATACTATTAAATGTTAAAATAAAAACAACACAGGCACCTGATCGGACTTAATGTAGAAACAATAAATTTGAAAACAAAGTAATCTCAGCTGAAACAGGAGTGTAAGCATGGACAAATTCAATCATTTAGAAAGTAAGTTTATAACGTTTAAAAAATCTTTGTTGTACAGTTTATTAATAGTAAGTGCTACTCCTTTAATGAGTGGGGTATTTTCTTCTAATGGTATTGATGGAGTGGTATTAATCTGCAATATAATAGGAGCAAGCATATCTACGCCAATTCTTTACTACTTTATAAATCGAAAAAGCTTTAAACCAATGACCGTGCTTCATTTTCTCTTGATGATCTTCCCCAATGCATTCGTATCTGCTTTATTTGCTTTCCTTACACTTTATATTATGAGTATTATAGGGCTGCTTTAATTAAAGAATTAATAGTAAAGTATAAATACATATTTTTATAATAAATGTTGTAAAAGTCATCAACAATATAATGGACGAAAATAAAGCAATTATAAATAGTAGAGGTGGGCACCCAGTGGGAAACAAGTATTCTAAGTTAGCAAAAATAGTCTTGAAAATATCTATAGTTCTGATAATTATTGGATACTTTCTGTGGACTATTTTGTTTCCTATTCAAGATCTACATACTTTCACAACAACAGAGCATTTAACTGCTCAAAAACAACTTGCGCTCAATTATACCTTAGGACGATTCTTACTTTATATAGGCTTCACTGGAATGATTAGCTCGTCTATTTAGTGTGTACTGAATAATTCAAATATGTTGATATTACGGTAAATGTCCATGGTTTTTGATATAATAAGTGCAAGGATTTCAATGAACCACTATC
>NZ_FNYW01000075.1 GCF_900109085.1 Alkalibacterium gilvum
GGCAAGAAGGAATAAAAGCCTTTTATGTGTTCAGTGATAAGCAACTAAAAGCTCTAATAGAAGCGATGCCTAGAAATAAAGCAGATCTGTATTTAGTAAAAGGTTTTGGAGAGACTAAAGTAGGAAAATACGGGGAAAATATTATCCAAATCATAGAAAAATATGATAGAATCAAATGATTTTAAGTCTAATTTTAAATTTAAACGAGCTATTTTACGGCTGAGTTGAATAGCATTAAACTATTTACATGAGAAATAAGAGTTAAAAGGAGTAGAGACAGTTAAGTTTCTATTCCTTTTTCACGTTATATTAAAAAAGGTGAGTGTCTGTGAAAGTAGACTGACCGACTTGACAAATCAATAAAAAGGTATAAAATTACAATATAGTTTAGGTTATGCTAAAAATATTTTTCGGAAGGGCGTTGAAATGGCTGATACTATGATTCAAGTAAAAAATTTAAACGTACATTATTCAAATAAATTAGCATTAGAAGATGTAACTATTTCTATACCCACGGGACAAATCACTGGGATAATTGGTCCAAATGGTGCTGGAAAATCAACCTTAGTAAAAAGTATGTTAGGACTGATTGATTACCAAGGAACTGTATCTTTCGGTAAAAACAAATTGGAAGACATTCAAAAAGATATCGCCTACGTTGAACAGAGACAAGACCTTGATCTGACTTTTCCAATCAATGTTTTTGACACGGTTTTATTGGGAACATATCCTAAATTAGGTTTGATAAAACGACCAGGAAAAAAGGAAAAACGATTAGCGAAAGAAGCATTAGAAACTGTAGATATGCAGGAATATAGTGAACACCAAATCAGTGAACTATCAGGTGGACAATTACAGCGTGTGTTTATTGCACGTGCCATTGCGCAACAACCCGAGTGGTTCTTTCTTGACGAACCTTTTGTAGGAATAGATGTTGTCAGTGAAGAAGTTATTATAGATGTATTGAAAAAATTGCGTGACCAAGGAAAATCAATGGTTATTGTTCACCATGACTTGAGCAAAGTAACCAAATACTTTGATCATTTAGTTATGTTGAATAAAAAGGTCATAGCAGATGGTCCCGTTGATCAAGTCTTTACCAAGAAATATCTCGGTAATATTTATGGTACTGGATTCGTAGAAGCACTGACAGGAGGGGTACTCAATGATTGAGAATTTTATTGATGGATTAATGAATTACCAATTTTTACAGAATGCCTTGATTACCTCCTTGCTTGTCGGCTTTGTTTCAGGAATCCTTGGCTCATTTATTATCTTGCGTGGCATGTCTTTAATGGGGGACGCTATTTCTCACGCAGTCCTCCCAGGTGTAGCAGTTTCTTATATGTTCGGCTTGAGCTATGTTTTTGGAGCGTCCTTCTTTGGTATCCTTACAGCTGTTCTGATAGGCTATATTACTGAAAAAAGCACACTGAAAAATGATACAGTGATAGGAATTGTGTTTAGTAGCTTCTTTGCATTAGGAATTATACTGATTTCCTTTGCCGAAAGTGCGACAAACTTGTACCATATTCTATTCGGAAATGTGCTTGCAGTTCGCGACTCAGATATTATATTGACTGCTATCGTCACAGTGATTTCACTTATCTTTATCCTTGTTTTCTTCAAAGAATTAAAATTGACGTCCTTTGACCCGGTTATGGCAAAGGCAGCAGGACTACCTGTTAAGTTCTTTCACTATGCGTTGATGTTCTTACTGACGCTTGTCGCTGTGGTATCTTTACAAACAGTCGGTACGATCCTTGTCATCTCTATGCTTGTTACACCAGCGGGCACGGCGTATTTACTTACAAATAACTTGAAAGTTATGATTGTTCTATCTGCTGTGATTGGTATGCTTAGTTCGATAATTGGACTTTTCTTCAGTTATTCTTATAACTTGGCATCTGGAGCGACCATCGTTTTAACTGCAGCAGTCTTTTTCATGCTTGCTTTTTTACTCGCACCGAAAAAGGGTTTATTAATGAGAAAGAGAGCAACAAAATAAATGAATTGAAAGAAGGGGAATAATGAAAAAATGGCTAACATTCGTTTTAAGTAGTGCTGTTTTGATACTACTTGCAGCGTGTGGCGACGCAACGAGTACAGGAGAGCAAGAGAATGAATCAAACGATCAGCTGAATGTTGTTGCTACAAACTCAATTATTGCTGATATGGCTGAACAAGTTGGAGGGGGGCTGATCAATATACACAGCCTTGTTCCGATCGGTACAGATCCACACGAACATGAAGTGTTACCGGAGGACATCCAAAAATCAGAAGAATCAGAT
>NZ_FNYW01000074.1 GCF_900109085.1 Alkalibacterium gilvum
ATTCATTCCATACGACTGAGATTGCTTAAAGTCGCCGGGAAGCTCGTTCAAACAGGCAGGAGGGTCTATCGAAAACTGTCGAGTTATCATGTGTACCAAACTGGATTTTATAAGATTTTCGAGCGCCTGCGGTGTCCCAAACAATGAGTACAGCACAGCTCAATCAATTAATATTTTTTCAGTCAAACAAACTTTCAGGGATAAGTATACTTAGACAACAACGTTGGACGTTTATCTAGAAAGAACATGAAATAATAAAGGAATTTTTAATTTGTGTGGTCAAAATAAACTTAAAAAACTATTAGTCTTTTAAGAAGGCTGTTTTCGTAAACTTTGTTGTTTTTACGATAAAGTTTGTAATGGTCGGTTTATCTGATACAATTAATTTGATAGTTAAATAGTTTTTTGAAGGGGTGATAATTTTTGGCAACCGATATAGTGAAAAATAATAAGAAAAAGGGAAACAAGATACTTAAAATTTTTCTTGTAGTTGGATTGTTATTAGTCGGCATCATAGGTTACGGAGTGTATTGGGCATTCTTTGATATGAATAGATTACCGACAGGAGAATATATTACGGAAGAAACCTCTCCTAATGGCACTTACACTTTAACAGCCTATGTATCAAGTCCAAGTTTAAGTGCTGATGCTGTAAGAGGCGAACTAATTTTTAATGAGCGTAATGGTAAAACAAAAAATATCTACTGGAATTATCGAGAATCCACAGCAAAAATTGAATGGATAGATGATGACACAGTAGTAATTAATGGACATAAACTAAATGTTCCTAAAGAAAAATTCGACTTTAGAAATCAATGATTGAAATACCTCACCTCTTTTGTTGAGGTATTTTTTATGCAGTTCTAAACATTTCAATGGTTGTATAGTTTGATTTTTGACACGCTGAAATAAGCATTTGCTCAACTCGATTTTCAAATGCTAAATTTTTGCTAAGGTCAAGCCAACGGAACCAATATAGATAATTGTCCAGATACTTTGTTGCAACCCCTTGAAACCGTTCCATCCAAGTTTTCAAGCGATTGTGAAAGTTATTGACGTGCTGAATATGATAGATACCTTTCTTTACACGCTGTTTTTGGCGTTCATTAACTGTTTCGTGCTGTAACCCTTTAATCTTGGCAAACTTTTTATAGTTCGTTGCAGTATCAGTACATAACAAAGCAGACGGGTGAATATACTCACCTATCACAGTGTCAATTTCTTCGGCTCTAACACGACCTGTTCCTGCTTTCCGAGCAATCACACTACCGTTTCGGTCTTGTGCCACTACAACAGCAATTTTAAGATTAGAAATCCCTCTTTTTTCATCTTTCTCTCCACGCTTTTTGGCTTTTCTATGAGTGATTTCTCTACCTTTCATAGACTCACGAAAGAAGGTTTCGTCACTCTCTACGATACCTTGTAGTTGATTAAAACCAAGACTTCCCAATGCGTTCAAGATTTTATGCCTCCAATAAAATGCAGTAGAAATGTGTATGTGAAGTTTTTCAGCGATTTTTGGTAGGGTATATCCTTCTACCATTAGTTCAATGTATTTCACCCATTTTTCGGGGTAGCGAGAGCCTGAAAATGGCGTGTTCGTCATATCATTGAAAGATTTTCCGCAATCATTACACAGATAGCGTTGTCTTGAACGATATTTACCGTTGCGTTTAACGGATGTGCTACCACAATGAACACAACCCAAACCAGAAGAAAATCGGGCTTCACGAATGCTTTTAAGTGGTTTCGTAATTTTATCTGGCTCATCGGGAAACAAGTCTTGTTTCATTGCATTAAACAACGCTAACTGCTCAGATTTAGTTAATTCGCTGAAATCTTCATATACATTTAACCACATAATTGAACGCCTCCTAACCGCATTATATCAACCTTTTAATAGTATGGTCAAGAAAGCAACAATCTATACGAAAACAGCCTTTAAGAAAAAGTGTTAAAACGCAAATCTATGAGTTGTTTAAGATAATTAGTGTTTTTAAAAATTTTCTGTATTCAGAAATTTTTCTAGTTCTTTATAGTTATTCAATCGAGAAGTAATAACTTCATTAAACTCTTTTTTAGAACCAGTAAAATAATTGTATCCGCTATAAAAAAAAGTAACCGTGTAATTCTTAAAGTAATTCATTTCTTGCGTATTGTGCGTAGTTAGTAAAACTTTTTTCTCTTGCTGGATTTTATAATGAAGTTAGCCACCTGGCTAACATATAAAAAATGCCATGTGAATTTCATGTTATATTGAAGTTACCACTAACTCTCAATAGACAGGATGAATTCACATGACGTACTCTAACCATACCACATCAGCACG
>NZ_FNYW01000069.1 GCF_900109085.1 Alkalibacterium gilvum
CCCCCTTAGTGTCCATTTTTGTCCCCCTTAGTGTCCATTTTTGTCCCCTTTAGTGTCCATTTTTGTCCCCTGCACCCCCATGAGACGCTTACTCTCCCATGGGCTAAACTACCCCCTAACAGGTCTTTAACAGGTCTTATAACAGGTTTCTTAACAGTTATAAAAAAAACGCGCGCGTGATGATTAAACCAAATAAATTTTATATTAATGAGAAACAACTATTTCCCAGATTTGAATAAAACTAGATCAAAAACAAACCACAAAAAGGACGCCTTGCTAACGCAAGCCTTTGAAAAGTAAAACATAAAAAAATAAGGATCCCTTGCTTCGCAAGCGTAGACCATTGAAACCCTCAAAAACAGTCGCTACGCTCCGTAATTAAGGAAGCCAGGGGTTTAGGTTAAAACCAGTATAAACAGCGTCTTACGCGTTCTTTTGAGCAGCACGGCTCTGTTATGGGCTCACTTCGTTCGTGCAGGGCAAGCCCTACATACCCTAGGGCAGAAAAACAAAAATAATGGATCTTCATACAGATAACCTGTTCAAATAGTCGACCGCTATGTTATGTTTAATCATGGCAGCTTGCCCCCAGAGAGGGTGTTGTTCATGCAAGACGTTATTTCGTTAGTTATCGCACCACTATTTGTGGGACTGATTTTAATATTGGTTGATCATTGGTTAGAGGATTAGCGGTAACGTGCAAGTTGCTGTCTAACTCACACGTTCGTCATCGCAGCGAACGCAAAAAAAGCCGCACCTATTCGCAGTAGGTGCGGCTTTGTGTCGTCCACTAGACGTTATTTCGTTATCGCATGTTTAGTATACCATAGTTTGAAATAGGCAACAATACAGATGGTCGGGATCACCGGCAATAGGCGAGATTATGCGTTTGAGTGCGACAAAGGAGACATAAAAACGTTATAATGAGTTAAAGAAAAATGATCAATATGTTGTCTTTGGGCCCTGTTGTAGTATGTAAAGAAGAGCATATCTTTTAAAGCTTGTTTTTGGCGTTTTAAGCGCTTTTAAATCGTTAGAGTATATTTGCCTATTCAAGATGTTTAAATGCATAGAATCGGTAAATTTAAAAGATTTAAAGGGGTTATTCGTTGGTGTCGCCGATAATAATTATTTAAAAGGAGTCGTATCATGCTAAAAAGATGGACAGAGTTAGAACGCACAGAGATAACAGCGATTCGTCGCCGATTCGTTTTTCTCTTCTTACCTTTCGTAATGGCGACTATTATTTTTTCGACATTTTCGGTGATGCCTTATGTTCAAATCACCGCGGTAGTGTTTTTGTTTCTGTTTGGCATAGTGGAATATATAAATGGATATAAAGGCGCAGCACTTTCAGATGGTCTTTTGGGTTTGTTTTTTATTTATTTATTTATTTTATTTCATGTGAACAACAGTCATTTTTTCACTCTGAATAATCGCAATGATCAAAAAAGAAACGAAAAAAGACCGGAGGAAAAATAACCGTCAGTCAAAAAGGTACAACAGGATTCGTCGGTTATTCTCTCTTTTAGGTTTAAGCAAGCAGTGACAAATGTACCCATTTGCCGCTTGTTAGGGGTTCCCTCCTAATACCCGAACGCTCAAAAAAGCAGGCCCCTTTTTTTAGCCGATGTCCCTTTCCCTGTTTTTCAAACAGGAGATGCAATGCAAAAAAGCAAAGGAGAATTTATATGTCAGTGAAATTAAATAGAAAGCTGGAACGAGACAACCGTCTTTATTTCTATTTGTCGGATGAAGAGCTCGCTCAGTTTAATGACCGGTTTGCGCTGTATCGTTCAAGCAATCGCAGCGCCTTTATTCGTGACGCGGTATTAAATAACTACCTCGTCATCAATGACGATACAAATTTGAGAGACCTGGTTTATGAAGTCAATAAAATTGGCGCGAATATTAATCAGGTGGCTCGATTGGCGCAACAAAACAAGCACGTTGAACAGGCAGATATTGACAACTTGAAAAATCACATGACAGTAATCAGAAAAGAACTGTATGACGCCTTGATGAAACATAACTCAAAACGATAAAAAGCCTGGGAGATAACTCCAGGCTTTTTATGTACCCATTTATCGATTAAAGAGGCGGCTGAATATGCCTTTTTTCTGTTTTGATTCAGGATGTTCCGTCTGTTTTTGATCACGATCGGATGGATTTTGCTCGTCTGTTTTTGTTTCAGCGGGCTCATTATTTTCTTGCGTGAAGGCCAGTTGTAGTTGTTCGATTTGGCGGTTGGATTGCAGGGTTAATTGTTGCTGCTGGCTTAATAAATTCTGTTGTTCTTTCAGCAATTCTTGTAATTTATCAATCTGTTCATTCTTTTCAGCCAGCTCTTTCTGCAAAATATCCATTGTTTCTACCGACAAAACACCCGACAAAATTTTGTCGGTTTGTTTGTCGATCTCTTTGTCGCTTTTGTCGATCTTTTTATCGTCTGAATCTTCGTTTAAACCCATGTTTGTTTTTATTAATGACTGTCCTTTTTTACTGATTAAATAGGCGCCACTATCGTTTTTGTTTAAATATCGGTCATCAATTTTTTTGATTTGATATTGGATTGCTTGTTTTGTTACCTCTAATTCATCGGCAAAAGCCCGTATAGTTTTTGTCACCTTTTTGTCACCCCTTTTGTCGGTCTTTTGTCACCTGTTTTGCTACCTCATTTTAGCTTAAATTAAGTAAAATAAAAAGAACCTCATAAGGTTCTTTTTATTTCTTGTAAATATCTTTGCGGTGCCTGATTTGAATCAGGATAATATTGATTGCATCATCATCAATATCCGCAAGTAACCACAGAGTTAGACAAAAGTAAAGAGGCTACCATCCTACGAATTTAATTAGTCATATAGATCATTAATATCCTTTTATTTCATAGTCTCGATAGATTATTAATTTCGCACAAATATGCTTTTAAAAGTAATGTTCTTTTTATTTTGAATCAACTTTATGGTATCAATATTTTCGAGAGGATAGGGGATTACCTCATAGACTTGTTTGTCGGATTCATTTGAAGCAACTTTATTAAATATTATTTGCAACTCCCCGTCTCTTGTTACAGCTTCAACATTTTTATATTCATTTTCGATACCGTTAAAAATAATATAACTAGTTTGGTCTGTGTTTAATTGATATACTCCCTCAGTCTCTATATCAAGAAGCGTTTCTGCCAAAGCTCCTCCATCAATTCTGCTAGAATCGATACTACTTACGCTCACATCTTCCTTAATGCTATTAGTGCAAGCATACAGTAAAAAAATGAAAGAAAAACTTAGAATTATTTTGGGAATGCTTCTCATTTAATTCTCTCCTTTATGAAATTGTGATTTAGCTTTCTAACACATGCAGCAATTACTCATATTTTGGTTAAAAAGAAATTACAAGTTAAGAAAAAATAGTTTCTATTCACATATTACTACATTTATCATTTGTTTTTATTAAATAATTAAGTAAACATTTCCCATGTATAGAATCTATTTATGAAACAATTCAGAATATTTATAGATTTAACTGCCCATACAAATCATTGATATCGTCTTGACGAATGCCTAAATAACGTTTGGTGACAGCCAGATTGCTGTGTATGAGGGTTTCCATAATTAACGCGGGATTGAATCCATTTTTCCAGGCATGATAGCCCCAGGTTTTCCGTAAGCTATGCGTCCCGATATTATCTTTGATCCCGACCGTCTGCGCCGCTTCTTTTAAA
>NZ_FNYW01000064.1 GCF_900109085.1 Alkalibacterium gilvum
GAAAAAAAAATCTGAAACTCAAAACGAAGGGTTCTCCATTCAAAAGTTACCGCCATTGGGTCCAAATGAGCAATATAAAATTCAGTATGATGTGAATATAGATCCTGCAAAAGGAGCGGAAAATTACTTGGTTGAGAGCTATGCGATCGCTCAAGGTGGAAAAAGAGAAGATAAATCAAGTAATCAGGTTCACTGGACCCTCACGATTGATCCAGATGAAGAAGATATAGCAGATTCATTGATAGAAGATTTATCGGTCTTTTCTACTGATGAAAATAATCTTGGGAATGAAGGTCAGGCAAGAAGTGACTTAGGTGTCATACCAATTAACAGAGAGAATACTTATGAGAACACAGATTTTTACAAGAATAGTAAGGATAGTTTATTTGGAATTGCAGGTGGATTCCATTTAGTGGGTCTAGACACAGTAGATAGAAAGGCTCATGTTCATGGAAATATTTTAGCCAATAACTTTATCAATGGTGGTAACTTTGGAACTGGAGATTTAAAAGAAGTCAGCTATCTACGAAATATTTCTGGTGGCGCTACAATTAACGCAGGTCCACATAGTGAGTCCATATTAGTTGTAGGCAAGGGCACAAAAATAGGTACAGAGGACAAGGGCAACGCTTGGTCAATTAACGGGAATAAAGTTGAGAGACCAAACAAGCAAAATAGTCCAGATAGTCTATGGCAAGATAATGATGCTGAATTTATTGATTTTAGTAAAGTGGAACAACAATCAAAAGATCTAGTCAATAAATTGGCTGAATTAGAGAACAATGCGATTGAAGTAGATGGCAGTGACATGAACAAACAAGAGATTCTAGTGACTGAAGATTCTAACTATAATGTCTATAATCTTCAAGATAGTGATTTTAACTTTAATAATCCGATTCATATCAAAGGATTTAATAAAGATAAGGCATCAACATTAATAATTAATGTTGATATGAGCAAAATGGGAAATAAAGAAACATTATCTATCCCTAACTCAGTTGCAAATTATACAGACGGTAGCAAAGTAAGTACAGGTGAAGTTAATGAATGGTCTAATGCAAATGTTGTTTGGAATGTTTACGATTCATCAAAATCAGACAACATCTACACTGGAACAGTAGAGAATGCCGGAGCAGTAACTGGAAGTATTTTAGCTCCAGGAGCATCAATTAACTTAAAACATAATTTAAATGGAACAGTTATTGGTAGAAAAATTATAGTAACTGGTGAAACTCATCGAGATGATTATGTTCCACCAGCAAAAATTGACTATGAACTACCAGAAACAGGTGGACCTGGAACAAGAATAATTTATGGATTAGGACTCACACTTTTTGTGGGAGGAGTGATTTATTTAGCAATTGACCGTACGCAATCAAAGGATAAAGAATAATTCATATCATCAATAAAAAAGAAAAAAAGAGGAGAAATGCATAATGAAGAACATAAAAAGAATAGCAAGGTTTATATTAGCTTTTGCACTAATATTAGTAAGTGGATCAGGATTCTTGTCATCTGTTTCAGCTGCAGAGGTTAGCAACTCACTGACAATAGAAAACACGGGAAAAACCCCTCATACCTTTGAGCTGTATCAAATATTTAAAGGTGATTTAGGTGGAGAAAATAATCAACTTTCAAACATTACTTGGGGAAATGGTGTAGTTGATAGTCATGGATTTGGAGAAGCTAGCGCGAAGGCAGACTCATTAACTCCAGAAAACGTAAAATCTTTTGCTAATGATTTAGTGAGCGGGGAAAAGTTAAAAGATGCGACTCAATCAAAAAAAGTAGCTGCAGGTAGTAGTTACACATTCGATAATTTAGATGCAGGTTATTATTTAGTAAAAGATACTGATACATCTCAAGATAAAGAAGAAGGGGCATATACTCTTTATATCTTAAAAGTAGTTGGTACGGTTACACAAAAAACTAAGCTTGATATGCCAAGTGTAGAAAAAAAGGTAAAAGACATAAATGACTCAGTAGATAAAGAGCATGGAGACTGGCGTAATACGGCGGACCATGATATAGGTGATAATATTCCATTCCAATTAGAAGGAACTTTACCTGGGAATTATGATGAGTATGAAAGCTATAAATATGTCTTCCACGATACTCAATCAGAAGGTTTAACATTTAATAATGATGCTGTTGTAAAGGTAGACGGAGCAAAATTAGAAACAGGTTATGAAGTAAAAATAACCGATAATGGCTTTACAGTAACTTTTGATGATCTTAAAGAAATAGAGGGTATTACAAAAAATAGTAAGATTACGGTTGAATATACTGCAAAATTGAATGAAAATGCAGTTATAGGTTCAACAGGTAACCCAAACGAAGTTCACTTAGAATACTCAAACGATCCGAACAATATAGGAGACGGAACAAGTACAACACCTAAAGATAAAGTAATCGTCTTTACTTACAAGCTTGTAGTGAACAAGGTTGATGCAGAAAAAGAAGCGTTAACAGGTGCAGGCTTTAAGCTTGAAAAGAAAATGCAAGACGGAAGCTATAAATTAGTTAAAGAGTATTCAGCAGAAAAGGATAAAACAACATTTGAATTTAAAGGCCTTGACGACGGTCAATACAGATTAACAGAAATTGATACTCCTGAAGGTTATAATACAATCGAACCAATAGAGTTCAAGATCGAATCCACATTAGATGATGATGAATTAACTCTTATAAATCTAAACGGTAATGCAATTGAAGGAGAAGTAGAACTGGATCTAACACCAAATATAGGAGAAGGTTCATTGACTACAGATATCGTGAACAAACAAGGTCCTGAACTTCCAGAAACAGGTGGGATGGGAACAAAAGTTATTTATACACTAGGTATTTTATTACTCGGTGGAGGATTAATTTATCTAGCAGTGGATCGAAAACGATCAGTTAATAATTAAGAATAGAGGATATAGGGAGGGAGTAATCCCTTCCTATCTTTCTATTATGTATGTGAAGGAAAATGAGTAGATGAAAATAAAAAAATCGACCATTGTTGCTTTAGTGATTATAATCACTGGGGGGCTCTTACTCCTGTATCCAACGATCAGTAATTGGTGGAATACTATGCACCAAACAAGAGCGATTGGTAGCTATATCGAACAGGTTGAAGATCATTCAGAAAAAGAAAAAATGCAATATCTTAAAGATGCAGAGGAACATAATGAGACCTTGTTAGGGCGTTCTTTTGATCGATTACTACTGTCTGAGGATGAGCTAACGACATATAATAATTTATTAAAGATACCTGAAACTGAAACGATGGCGATTGTTGAAATTCCCAAGATCAATAAAAAAATACCGATTTACCACGGGACAGACGAGGCAATCTTACAAATAGCCGTTGGACATATCCCGGGAACATCGCTTCCAGTAGGTGGAAAAGGAACTCATAGTGTAATTACAGGACATACAGGTCTTCCTTCAGCACGTTTATTTACTGACATCGAAAAACTAGGTGTTGGAGATGTTTTTATGATTACAACATTTGGTAAGAAAATGACTTATGAAGTGGATCAGCTCGTCACAATACTTCCAAATGAGCTAGACGAGATCAGAATTGATCCCGAAAAAGATTATGTAACTTTACAGACCTGTACACCATATGGGATTAATACACACCGACTATTAGTGCGGGGAACAAGAATTGACAATCTGGTAACGGACAGTCAAATAATTCCTGATGCTATAAAAATAAATCCACTGATTGTGAATACTATAGTTATTTTGGGTTTAATTGGTCTGTTGTTGATCTTAAAATTTATTATATCAATTTTTAGAAAATAAGTGGTAAGTAAATAGAGCTGTGTAAAGACAAGAGGATTGATTTTATGAAAAAAATAAAAAAATTTACTATAAAAATAATATTATTATTTATGCTCTTGATAATTCCGTTTTCTATAGTCTTTAGGCAAGAGGTAAATGCAGCAACAAATGGAGTAAATCTAAATTTAGAATATATTTTTGAAAACACAGAATTCAGATTATATAAAGTAGCTGTTAAAGATTCAAATAACCAGTATGTTAAAACGGATACCTTCAAAGATTATCCCGTAGAAATCAGCGATTTTGAAGAAAGTGATAAAGTATCTACGGCTAAGACTCTAAATGCTTATATTCAAAGAGATTCGATCAGTCCACTGAGCATTGCTAAAACAAATGAACGGTTTCAAACATCATTTACTCATTTAGATGAGGGGCTTTACTTAATTGAAGGCGATCATGTTTTATCAGGAGATTACAGGTATTCACCTTCACCCGTATTGATTAATTTAGAAAAAGAAACACAAGATCGAACGATTCGAATGGACTTAAAATATGAAAAAAAGGGTATAAAAAAACCCTTAGACTTAGAAGTGTATAAGGTTTGGGAAGATAATGAAAATAAGAACAGACCAGAATCAATCGAACTTGAGCTCCTTAAAAATGGAGAAGTGGTTGATTTAGTTGAACTGAGTGAAAAAAACAACTGGAGACATGAGTGGACCGATTTACCTGGCAGGTATGCTTATGAAGTTACAGAAAAGAAAATTGCTAAAAATTATACAGTAAAGACTGAAAGAGAAGGTAATCTAATAAAAGTAATTAATAAAATGGGGAAAAAAGATGACCGTCCAGAGATTACTGATGAAAAAGTTCCTCAAACAGGACAACTTTGGTGGCCTGTTCCTCTCTTGTTAAGTATATCAGCTTTATTTTTTATTAAAGGGAAAAAAATAGATAAAAATTATGAAGAATAAGAAGAATATAAATCTCTGTAAAGTCTTATCAGGTATTTTTTTATTTCTTTCTTTGTTATTAATCATAAACAATTATTATGAAGATTATAAAGCGAGAAATATGTCTAATGAAATAATAGATGAAATAGAAAAAGAACTTAGCATGATTAGCTTAAAAGATATTGAGGATAAAGATTTAACAGGCATTGCTATGCCTAAAATGAGGATAGGAGATTACGATTACATCGGTGAAATCTCAATAGAAAAACTAGGCATTCAGCTACCAGTTATGGATGATTGGGATTATGAAAAATTAAAAATAGCACCCACAAGATATAGTGGATCAGTCTACGATAAAAATTTGGTGATTGCCGCACATAACTATAGAAGTCACTTTGGAGGAATTCATCGGTTAAATATAGGAGATTACGCTAAATTTATTGATGTAGAAGGTCATTTATCCGAATTTGAAGTAGTTAATATTGAAGTCTTGGATCCAACGCATGTGGAAAAGTTCATTTATAGTGAAAAAAATGACTGGCATTTAACACTATTTACATGCACTTTGGGTGGAACGGAAAGAACTACTGTCCGTTTCAAACAAATATACTAGATAAACTTATTATATTGTACCCATGGTAAAAAATAATAAAGCATAGGCGTATGCGAGAAAATTAGTCTAAACCATTACTGTAGATTTATTGTCGTTGATATAATAGTTTATAGTCGAGCCCCTGTGCTAATATGATTCGTTCCTTGCTAATGTTTTTGTTTCTCTTATGACGGTGTTTAATCTCTCTAATTTATTATCAAAAAGATTATTTAAAGAAAACGAGTTTGTCTTAAGTGTAA
>NZ_FNYW01000081.1 GCF_900109085.1 Alkalibacterium gilvum
ATAAAGACATTTTGCCACTTCATAAAGACATTTTGCCACTAATAAAGACATAATATTCTATTGTCTTTATTAGTAATTATGATATCATGAAGACAAACTAGTTAGGAGGTCTTTATAATATGAATGAGGTTGTTAAATACCATAATGATTTAAACTCTGTTTCCTTTCGATCATGGTCTGCTGAAGAAATGAACTTATTCTTTACTGTTATCGCAAAAATAAGAGACAACGGAATTGAAACTATTATCCTTGAAACAGATGAATTAAAAGAACTGACGCAGTTTGCAGATAAACACCATAAAAGATGGGAAGAAGTTATGGTGAAAGCTGGGAAAAAAGTAATGAATTTACAGTATTACGAAACAACTGGACGTAACTTTTCTATTATGAATCTCTTTCAAGAGTTTACAGTCAATCCTGATGAACAAATGATCGTGGTCTCGGCTACCGCTCGTTTTGAATACATTATTAATAAAATTCAAGCTAATTTTACAACGTATGAACTAGAAGAATTTGTGAATTTGCAGTCTACTTACTCTAAAACTGCGTATCGTCTTTTAAAACAATGGCGGACAGTTGGGAAGAAAGAATTTAAAATCGAGACTTTTAAACGCATGATGGATATGCCAGATTACTATAAACCTAGTGAAATTGATCGTTTAGTATTAAAACCAATCATGAAAGAGCTACCCCAATTCTTTAAAGGACTAAAAGTTAAAAAGGTAAAATCGAATAAAAGAGGAAATCCAGTTTTAGCATATGAATTTACGTGGAGCAAAGAGCAGACAGAGGAATGGGTAGACGGAAAATACGATAAGAAACCTAATCGTTCAGGTAAAACGGTTCGTAAGGAGAACCTTCCTGATTGGGCAAAAAAGGACTATGTTCAACCGAAAGAAGTTATGCTTCCTAAAGAAAAACAGGACGAATTTAACAAACGACTAGCTCGAATACACGCTAATAGAAACTAAATCCGATACCTAATAACCACTCTTTAAAAGCATAATCGTGTATTTCAAGGGGAACGCAAAAAAGAACCTTAATCTAATAAGGTTCTCGATACCTGATTCTATAGAATTTCATGTATGAATCTCTCCTTAATTTAAGATAATATAGTTAGAATAATTTGATAGAATAAAATCTAATGAAAAAAAATAGTTTAAGATATGACTATACAAAATGGAGGAGGAATAAGATGCTAGAAGTTAGTCATCTAAGTAAACAGTTTGGCAGTATAAAGGCAGTGAATGATCTTTCATTTTCTGTTAGAAAAGGAACCACATTTGCATTTCTTGGAACAAACGGTGCCGGAAAATCAACGGTGATTCATATGATCATTGGATTACTGAAGCCTGACAAGGGAGAAATCAATTTTGATACCGACACACTCCCAGAAGAAATAGGAGTTGTCTTTCAAAATCATCGTTTAGACGATGATTTCACAATTGAAGAAAACTTAATGATTCGTGCCCAACTCTATGGAGTTAGTAAAGCGCACGCACAAAAACGTGTGGACGAATTACTCCAAGCGATTGACCTCACTGATAAACGAGACCGAATTTATGGGGAATGTTCTGGAGGAGAAAAAAGAAAGACGGATATTATTCGAGCCCTTTTGAATCAGCCTCATTTCTTAATTTTAGACGAGCCCAC
>NZ_FNYW01000061.1 GCF_900109085.1 Alkalibacterium gilvum
TAGTGATCGAATAGTTCTCATTAACTGATCCACAGTGATGACAAGCCTTCGGCTTGTATGTAAGTGTGGCTTGATAAACTAAGTAGTTTACTCCTTTTATCTTTTCTTCTATACAAAGATAATTATTTACATCAAAAATAATGTTTTCGTCTTTAATATTTAGTGAATTTCGTATAATATGAGAGTGGGTCATGTAGATTCTCCTTTGATTGGTTTTGGTCGACTTAATTATAAGGGAATCTACTGACCTTTTTCTATTGATATACAAAAAAACGTGCCAGTGAGTTTTTAGAACTCACCAACACGATTAATTATAGAACCAGAAAATTTCTCTAGTTGGTTTTTTATTATTTAATGAACGCTTTCGATGAGGATGTAGTCATATCATTATTATTCTTCTTAACGAGTTTAATCTCTACTGATTCTATTCTTTTGGCGAGGCCTTCCGTTCCGGCAGGCTGACCATTTTTAGTCCAACCTAACCAACCATATGACTGCGAGTGTACTCTGTAGTAAACATCATAATGCTTGCTTACCTCACCGTTTAAATCAACTTGTATGGCTTCAATTCTTTTGCTTTCTCCTGAGGTACCGGATAATTGCCCATTGCTTACCCAATCTATCCAACCATGTGATTGCACATGTGTCCGGTAAGTAATGTTTCCTGAATACTCTTTATTAGAAAGATTTATTTTCAGACCTTCAAGACGTTTAGCCTGACTGACAGTACCAGCAGTTTCACCGTTTCTAAACCATTCTTGCCAGCCATCATGTTCTACATGTGTTTGATAATTTACAAATGTTGGTGCTTTTTTAAATGAGTGGGATGTTTTAAGGCCATAATCTTCCCCTTTAGGAACAAGCTGTATTTCTACGGCTTCAAGTCTGTAACCATAACCTTCAGTTCCTGCCGGTTCTCCATTTTTAGACCAGTCAAGCCAGCCAAAATTCTCAGCGTGTACCCTGTAATAGACATCGTAATTTTCGGATACGAGTCCATTCAATCGTATTTTAACTGCTTCTAAACGCTTACCTTGATTAACTGTTCCAGCTCTTTTTCCATCTGAGGTCCAGTTCATCCACCCATTTTTCTCAACATGAGTTTGGTATTCAATTGAGGATCCTACTTGATTATCTAATTTTATCTGTAAAGATTCCAGTCGTAATCTTTGGCCTGAAGTGCCGCTCATTTGTCCTTCCCGAACCCAAGATTGATCGCCTTTTTTCTCAACATGTGTACGGTAGCTTAATGATGGCTCATCATCTAACTGCTCTAATCCATATGTACGAATAACGCTACTTATTTTTTTTGCATAATTAGGGTCAGTGGCATATCCTCCGACACCATAATGCATGCCGCTATGAATATTTTCAATAGCTTCATAAGGCGTTTTGGCAATATCTCTAAAGCCACCTCGGTAACGTCTTGTGTTTCCAGCTAAAAATTGGGCATAGTCCCTAAATGATTCTTCTGATGATTGATATGATCTAAAACCACCAACAATCGTTACGGCGTAGCCACCATCAGGATGAGTCGAGTCCTCGATCCACTCCCAAGTGACCATATCTACAGAGCTACCACTTCCACCACTAGATTTTATACCAAAATAATTATTGTACTTATAGCTTAACGAACTTGTTCCCCAGCCTGACTCAAGAACTGCTTGAGCGAGCATAACCGATGGGTAAAGGTTATAGGCTTTTGCTACTCTTTGAACTCTTACTTTATGTTCATTGAAAAAATTTCTTACTTTCAGTGACCAGCGGGGATTATTAGGCCAATTAAAAGATGAAGATGTTGCCATGTATGATTGAGCAGGATAAAAGTCATTCGTAGAAAAAGGATTATTGATGTCTTCTCCTTCTTTAGGCTGATACAGTTTGTCACGATACTCTTCAGGAATTTGACTTATTGGTATTTCTTCCCCTTTTAATGTTGTGACCGTCTCTTCGGTGCTTTCCTTTTCGTCGTTTTTTTGATTTTCTTTGTCAACTGACTCTTCCACCACGTTTTCCTGAATACTTTCAGATGTTGTCTCTTTGTCATTTTCAGAGTCCTTGACTTCATTTGTTGCTGGAATTTCTTGTTCTTTATTTTCTGTCATATCTTGAGACACAGGAAGAGTTATATTTTCATCCATTATCGTCGACTCTTTATTATTTTCATTATCTTCATTTTCAATTTCTACTTCACTGCTTTGATCCTGTGAAGTGTCTACTGATTCAACAGCAAGTACGCCTAAAGAGGCAAACTCGCTGAAGATCATTGAGGCTGATAAGATTGATAGCATTCCAATTTTTATTACTTTTTTCACTTTATAATTCCTCCTTTTTATTACCAGTCTCCAAAGTAAGCCACGATTCCTTTAACAATTGCGTCGGCTGCTAATTGATGATAAGCCTTTGTTTTGATAATAGCGTTATCTTTTATATTATCAATGAACCCTAATTCTATTAGCGCTGCTGGAGATTCTGGTTCTCGTAACATATGAAAATTATTTCCTTTGACGCCTCGATTATAAAATTTAGTATCATGAATCACACTATTATGTACTAAATCAGCAAGTTTCAAACTCTCTGCGATCCTTTTATCTTCAGTCTTAAATTTATTTCTATCCGTCTCTTGCCCGAAGCCACTGGCCACTCGGTGATAGATAAATGTTTCGATCCCTCTTGCGTACCAGTTATTTCCGCCCATAGAGTTGTAATGAATACTAAATAGAATATCAGGTTTTATTTTATTCGACATGGTTGATCTTTCTTTTAACTCTAAATGTTTGTTCGTTTCTCGAGAAGATCTCACGTCGAACCCTTTTTCTCTTAAAGAATTTATGACTTTAAGTCCTGTTGACAAACTTATATCTGCTTCTTTTAAACCGAAGTATGATGCTCCAGGGTCTTTACCACCATGTCCGATATCAATAAATACAATAGGAGCTCGCTTAAATCCTTTATCAGGATCTGCTTTCATAGAATTTTTCTTCACTAGATCTACTTGAATAGCTTCGGTTCTCTTGGATAACATCTGAGTACCACTTGTCATGCCATTTATTACAGCGCCCAACCAGCCAAAACTCTCTACGTGAGTCTTATATGCCACATCATAGTATTTAGCTACTTCACCGTATAAACGAATTTCTACTGCTTCTAAGCGCAGACCTTTTCCTTCTGTACCACTCATTTCACCATCACGTTTCCAATATTGCCAGCCTTCGCCTTCAACACGAGAGCGGTAGGTGATACCTCCACTTAATTTACCAGTATCTATCGTTAAATTTAAAGCTTCCAAACGTTTACTTTTACCTATTGTTCCTACAATCGATTCATTTTCATCAGACTTCATCCATCCATATGATTGAACGTGGGCAGACGCATTAATACTAGGAGGTTTTATAAACCCTTCTTCCGATGAACTGTTTATTGTATTTTTTTCTACTATCTGTATTTCCAGGGCTTCCATTCGTTTTGATAATTTCTCTGTCCCGCTTGGCATACCATTTAATACTGATCCTAACCATCCAAAACTCTGAACATGAGACTTATAAACGACATCGTAATGTTCAGCAATTTCACCGTACAAACGGATCTCAATAGCTTCTAAACGCTTAGCCTGTCCTTCTGTTCCACTTAATTGTCCGTCACGCTTCCACGCTTCCCAGCCTTCTCCTTGGACTAATCCACGGTACTCGATACCGCCCTGCATTGCGCCAGCATCGATGACTAATTTTAATGCTTCCAGTCGCTTACTGCGTCCAGTAACACCTAGTAAACCATCGTTCTGGTTGGCCTCTAGCCATCCATATGATTGAACGTGAGCAGACGCTTGAACTTTAGGTGGGTATCTAAAACCATCATTTGATGGTTTCTCGGTGGTTCCTTTTTTCACAATAGTTATGTCTAAAGCTTCCATTCGCTTGGATAGTTTTTCTGTCCCACTTGGCATACCATTCAAAACTGATCCCATCCAGCCGAAGCTCTGAACGTGAGCTTTATAGACGATATCGTAGTGTTTAGCAATTTCGCCATATAAGCGAACTTCTATTGCTTCTATGTGCTTAGCCTGTCCTTCTGTTCCACTTAATTTTCCGTCTCGCTTCCACGCTTGCCAGCCGTTACCATCGACTAAGGAACGGTACTCGATGCCTCCCTGCATTGCACCAGTATCAACAACTAGTTTTAATGCTTCTAGTCGTTTGCTCTGTCCCGTAACACCCAGTAGACTTTCTTCAGTATCCATCCACCCATAAGATTGTACATGAGCTGATGCCGTTAACATTGGTTCTGTATTATTCATACTTACTTTTTCTCTAGAATCACTCATGACTTCATAAGCAGGTAAGGTTTGTTCTGGTCGGTCATCATTTATAGAAACGACTCTAATTTCTATTGCTTCAATCTGATAGTCATATCCTTTTGTTCCAGCGTGTTCTCCATTCTTGGCCCAACCTAACCAGCCGAATGTTTTCGAATGTACTCTATAAAAAACATCATATTGTTCAGCTATTGCTCCAGTTAAATCAAACTGAACGGCTTCAATTTGATCACCCGTATCCACTGGGTTAGAAAGTTGGTCATTTTCTTTCCATGGCATCCAGCTATCTGAATTTCTTGAAAAGGTCCTATAGCGAATAGATAATTCAGGATGTGAACTTTTGACTTTAAATGATTCAAGTTTCAGTCCCTTATTCTCTGTTCCAGCTATGTCTCCCTGATTTACTGGTTCCTGCCAACCTTTTGATTCTATATATGTAGTTACCTTTATATCTTCTTTCGTCAAACCTTCTATAGTGTTGTCTGGTTCATCTACTGCATTATGTATTTCTTGTTGTTCTTCATTTTTTTCATCTGTTTTTACTTCTTCAGCTTCCGATTCGCTTTCTTTGATGGGGATTGTTTCATTTTCTTCCTCGTTTTTGTTCTCATTAACTAAATCAGGATTTTTCTCTTGATCAGAAGCTTTTGTTGAGCCATTTTCTTTCTTACTTATATTATCGTCTTGCCTGATATCTGTCTTATCCTGATCTTTGTCAAGGACGCTTCTCCCATATTCTATTTGTTCTATTTTTTTCTGACTATTTGAATCATCATTAGCATATGTAGTAAGTGGAACGCTCAAACTTAGCGCTGTATTAAACACAAATGCAACACTGATTGCCTTTTTATAAAATCTATTCAATTTATTTTTTCCCTCCATTTTATAAACTTAACACTATATAAGATACCATATATTATAAGTGTGTTGTGGTTCAAGATTAAAATAGTTCAATTTATATATATAATTATTCACAATTTTGTCGAAAAATACAAAAGCAGTGTAAGCGATGAATAGCTAGGTACCTGTGAGTCCTAGCGGCCTCCTGTTAAACTTGAGATATCTTAAGTACACAGGAGGTTTTTAATTTGGAAAAGAATAGACAGTCTATCATACCGATAACCCTACATGACGATAAAACTGATCACCAACACATTTCGAAGTTCCATTCACAGAAAATGGTGGCATATTTAAAAAATAGTCAGACAGAGCTACTTATTTACGAGGGGATCAAACCCTCGACATTAAGAGTTCTCCTCGCGGAGATGTCATTCAATGAAACTCGTTGATTTTACTCAAGTAGAGAATATTTTTATTGTGTGTGGAAAGACAGATATGCGCCGTCAAATTGACGGCTTAGCTGCGACGATCACAGAAGAATATGATATGGATGTGTATCACGAGGCCCTCTTTCTCTTCTGTGGTGGAAAGAAGGATCGGTTCAAAGCACTTTACTGGGAAGGTGACGGCTTCCTTCTCTTATACAAGCGTTTAGAGAATGGGAAATTGAATTGGCCGCGTAACCAAAACGAGATTCAAAAGTTAAGTGCGCAACAGCTACGTTGGCTGCTTGAAGGATTATCTGTTAATCAAAAAGTTTCTATAAAACCTGCGGTTAAAGGAAGTATAGCCTAAGAAATGAGAGAGAAATTGATGAAAAAATCAATGACTCTCTCGTTTTCTTTAACTAATTAATGTAAAATTTAAGTACTATTTATGTGAGGAGAAGCAGACATGTCTATCAAGAGCGAAAAACAATTTGAAGTGATTATTGAAAAGCTTGATCAGCTGTTAGAAGAAAACAAACAGCTTAAGATCCTAATCGCTCAAAAAGATGATGAGCTTTCCTTACAGAAAGAACAAATCGAGTTCTTAACTCAGAAATTGTACGGCCCAAAGAAGGAAACGTTGAACGGCGATCCCAACCAAGGCAATCTCTTCAACGATTCCCTTTTTAGCGAACCAGAGCAGACTGGTGACCAAAGCGACGAAGATGAAGTCATTACCAAAACAGAACGTCGCCGCAAAAAACGTAAAGGATTAAAAGATAAACAATTGTCATCTCTTTCTACTGTTGACCACATTCATGAGCTTGAATCTTGCACGTGTCCAACATGTATGGAAGCAATGAAAGAAATCAGCACGCAACTCATCCGTCAGGAAGTTAAATTTATCCCGGCTAGAGTTGAAAATCACAGACATTTTCAGAAAACATATGCCTGCGCAAACTGTGAGAAAAGCGGAATGCACACGCCGTTTGCGAAATCTGAAATCCCCAGACTTCCTTTAAATAATACAGCCGCATCTGCGTCATTGATAGCGGAAACCATGTATCAAAAATTCGAGCAAAAAGTCCCGGGCTATCGCCAAGAGGCTTATTGGAATCTGCTTGGCTATCCGATCCCTCGGCATACCATTGCGAACTGGCACATTAAAACGTCTCAGTATTATCTCGAAGCACTCGTGGCTGAAATGCGCCAGGAATTGTTGAACCAGAAGGTTCTGCACGCCGACGAAACGACATTCAAAGTACTGAATGATAAAGACCGACAAAAGTCCTATATGTGGTTGTTCAGTACCGGCAAATATAGCGACCGTGCCATACATATCTACAAGCTTGGTCCGTCACGCAGCGGATCTGTCCCTAGAGATTTCTTAGAGGGGTACACTGGTTATCTTCATAGTGATGGATTCTCCGGGTACAACAATCTTCCGGGGATGACGATGATTGCCTGTCTGGCTCATATCAGACGGAAGTTCTATGACGCACGTCCAAAGAACTATTCCAGTAAGAGCGTCGCTCATAAGGGAGTCAAGCTATGTAACGAATTATTTGCGTTGGATAAGACCCTAAAGGGCTTATCTGTTAGCGAACGGTATCACCAGCGCCTAGTACTAGTGAAGCCGAAGCTTGAAGCCTTTTTTGACTGGTGTGAATCTCTAACTGCGCATGGCAAACTTGGGATAGCGATCAACTATGCGCTGAATCAGAAGGAGCGGATGATGAACGTTCTGAAGGACGGCCGTCTCGTGCTATCCAACAATCTAGCCGAACGCGGAATCAAGTCACTCGTTATGGGCAGAAAGAACTGGCTGTTCTCGAAATCTTTTGATGGCGCTCATGCAGTCGCGACTATTTTAAGTCTCGTCGAGACGGCCAAATCCAACGGGTTACATCCGCGAAAATATGTGGACTACCTCTTAACTTAGGTCAAGTCCTAAATCTTGTGTAAAAGTGTACAGTAGTTACTTTTATCAATACGTATTCTATTGTGCCAGGCTCCACCTGGCATTACTTGATATTAAAGTGAAAATCAAAAACCGATTTACACTCTAATATCAAGTGCCATTTTCCTTCTCATGACTTTCGTCATTAGTTTATTATGGGACTCGTATATTCCTTTAAAAATTTATTATTATTTTTTTGCCATTTTTCGTGGTTATCTAATAACACTGCCCCGATTAATCGAACGGCAGAAGAGATATTAGGAAAGATTGAGACAACTTTTTCTCGCCGTCTGATCTCT
>NZ_FNYW01000059.1 GCF_900109085.1 Alkalibacterium gilvum
AACTGTTTGTTTCATCATTAATTGCGAATAAAAAGAGTTTCAAAGCACGGTCAAATGTTAATTTTTTGACGTAAGCATCAAAGCTTTGAATAGCTTTTTGAGATTTACCACTTAATTTTTCTAAATTTATAAACGAAAACCATTTGCTTATGGTCATTTTTGTTTTATACTTATCCATGTTGTTGGTCCTTTGTAATGGTCTTGGATAAGTCATCCACTCCCATTATAAAGGATTTTTTTATGCTTTAAAATGCTTAAAATTTTAATGCAACACTAGTGATTAATTATAAAGTATGGCTCATCCTAAATCTATTTCCAGTACTAATGGTGTATGGTCTTGTCTGTCACCTGAATTTATCATGTCTGATTTTAGAATTTTATTACTTAAACTTTCACTGACAAGCCAGTAATCGATTCGCCAACCTGAGTTATTGATTTTACTTGTTTTTGCCCGCTGATTCCACCATGAATAGCGTCCAGTTACGTCTCCATGCATATGTCTAAAGGTATCTACAAAGCCTTTTTTCAAAAGCTCTGAAAAGCCAAAACGCTCCTCATCTGTAAAACCAGCTGATCGACGATTTCTCTTTGGATGTGCAATATCAATTTCTTTGTGCGCAACATTAAAATCTCCTGAAGCTAAAACTGGTTTCTTAGCATTCAGTCCACTTAAATATTCAGCATATTTTTCATCCCATAATTGTCGCTCATTTAATCTGACTAACTTTGAGCCTGAGTTTGGTGTATACACTTGAGTGACATAAAAGTCATCAAATTCAAGTGTTATCATTCGCCCTTCTATATCCATTGTATCTGGAGCCCCTATCTTAGGATAACTAACAATAGGCTCTAGATTTTTTTTGTATAAAAACATGGTACCGGAGTAGCTTTTCCTTGCCGGTTCTTCTGAAACACGCCATGCGTAATCGTAATCAGAGAATAGGTTATCTAATATTTTTTCATGTTTTTGTGTTGGGCCTTTACGAGGAAGTTTCGTTTCTTGAATTGCTACAATATCAGGGTCTTCAGCAATAATCTTATCCATTACTTCTCTAGACATAACCGCCCGATTTGAATCACTCGTCAACGTTGCATTTAATGAATCTATATTCCATGAAATTAACTTCACACTACATTTCTCCTTTATATTTTCTATATACTCTTTTAATATCATAACACTATTTTTAGAGAGGAACGATTATTTCAATGAAAGCTATTGTTAGTATATATAGGGAAGGACTTTCTTTGTATGCTTTTGATATTCCTTGTACTCTTCTCCAAAGGAGTTAATTAAAACCTTCTCCTCCATGTGAATACGATATAAAAAAGCAGCTGTTGGAAATGTGAAAGCAAATAAGGAGCCCACTGGATGGTAGATAGCAGCAGCTACCCCAAAAAAGATGATAAATTCCCCTGAGTATGATGGGTGTCTTACATATTTATAAAGGCCGTCCTTTTTTAGTCTCGTTCCTTTAGGGACTCCTACATTAACAGAAAAAAGAAGAACCTAGCTGCCTTATTGCGCTGTATCTAATCATTACGCCTAATAAAATCAGGGGTACGCTAAGATACCTTGCTCCATTAAAAGGAAGCAAAAATGTTTCTACTACAGAAGGATCTACTATTATTGAACCGAACATCCCTATTAATATAAGAGTAAAAATTATTAACTTACTCTTTTTTTCTTTGTTCTCTATATTTGTTTTTCTATTTAACTTGAAAAATACATAGGCCTCTAACAATAACCAAAGACCAATACTCATCCAAAAAAATAAATGTCCTATCATTATTTCACCTTCCAAAATAAATAATCATTGTTTCAACACCATTAAATTATTATTTACAATAAAACGTATATTAATTGTATCACCGTCGTCATTGCTTTACTATTGATTTTAAAATTTAGAAAATAAATAAAGAACTCATAATGAAAAAAGATAGGAGGCTGAACCGCCCCCTATCGCAAAAAACATTTATGGAAATTAAAATCAAATGCCTCATTCAACAAATTCTCTATCATAACTAGACTATGATCAATACCGTAAATACAATTAATCCAATAAAAAGAGCAGTAAAAAGTGCTAAAGGTAAGATTTTCTTAAGTATAATCCCCTCTTTACCTAGTATTCCAGCTGTTGTCGTCCCCAAGATTATATTTCCTGGAGAAATTGTGTTTCCTATTGTTCCTCCTGCAGTATGCGCGCCTAACAGGACTGACGGATCGAGTTCCAATATCTTTGCAGTAGCTAACTGAAAATCGCCAAACAACACATTGGAAGCCATATTACTACTTGTCATGAAGGAACCCAGCACACCTACCATTGGAGCAAACAACACATACCATTCTTGCATAATCTTTGATATTCCTTCAGCAAGAACAACGGTTTGTCCTGTCCCCCCCATTAAACGAGACATTACAATAAATCCTAAGACAGCAACCCCAGAAGGGATTGTCTTTTCTAATGACAATTTGATTACTATCTTTCCTGCCCCCTTATGTATCCATCCGTTTTTTTATAGTATAAAAAAACCTAGTAATGAAGCAAGAGCTAAAAAAAGTGAAGCGTGAGTAAATGGAGCCAAAGGAGAAAATTTTTCTGCCGCTTCATTCACAAAGCCATAGCCAGTACTTGTTTCAGGGAATGGAAAGCCAACAGACACTTGCCCCAGATAATTCTTAACAGGTTGAATCAGCAATACAAATAATGTAATCGCTGATAGTATGAAATAAGGAACAAAGGCCTGGCTCAATTTCATATCAGGATAGTCTTCATCATCTTGAACATTATTTTCTCGATCCATAATTTTACTGCCTTGCATACGCCATGGATTTCCATATGTTTTTGTTTTTCCTAAAAACAAGGCGACTATTAAAGCGATAGTGGCAGGTATAAAGGCTGCGATTGTTTGGTTGAATTGGGATAATATCAATTGACCCCCACCTTGAATCGTTGATATTATGATGACTGCAAGTAAACCTTTTTTTACCGCCTCCTTTTTCCCATAAACCCAGCAGATAGCTATACCAGAAATAAAATTCCATATCCATATAAAGATTGCTGCCCATAATGCTGTGCTAAGTAAAAGTTCCGAATTATCTCCAATATTGGTTTGCAGTACGAGTGCATCCCATGCTACAGCCAATGTTCCAAACGTGTTCCCCCAAGCATGGCCAATTAAAGGAATAAATACTGCCCATATAGGAGATACGCCTATCCCGACCAATAAAGGAGCACCTATAGCCACTGGAACACCAAAGCCTGTGATGCCCATGAGAAAACTGATAAAGACCCAACCAAAAATCAGTACCTGCAATAATTCATTCGGAGATATCTTTTTCATTTCAACTCTAAACACTTCAAAGGCATTGGCTTCATTAACAACTTCATATAGCAAAATTGCTGTCCATACAATAATAAGAACAGTTATTGCACTCCATACTCCCTTGAGCGCTTCGAGAAAAACCAATTGAAAACTTGCATCGAATACAGCCATTCCAGAAATGAAAGCTATAATTAATCCAAGTGGTGCTGCTTTTTCAGCCCCCCATTGAAACCTCAACATCATTACCAAAAGTACGATAATAGGGAGTGCTGCTACTATCCATGTAAAAAAACTAATTGGAATATTCACTTTCTTTTCACCCCTTTTTTGATTTAAAATATTTAACAACATCGCGACTAGTCAACCAATTATTTTAGTTGAATATACCACAGTTATGTATCTATCTAACCTCCTCTTTTATTTTTATGATAGTGCTATTGCTTACTTGTTAATTAAACTCCTCGAAGTTAAACGCTTTCATTTCATCCCAAAAAATTCATATATATTAATAAAGTGTAATATAAAGTTTAAAATACCATAAATGCAGGGTACAAATCAAGATAGATATTTTATTTAAGATAACATACAATGATAATGTGAACGTTCTCATTTATTTCATTCACATATCATTTTGAAAAGGAGTTTTAACTTGTTAGATACCGTTTTATTTGCAGTCAATGGAACATTGATGCGTGGCTTAGATTTAAAGAATAACCTTACGGGAATAAGTGCTACCTTTGTTAAAGAGAGCAGAACACGTGCATCATATAAATTATTCAGTATCAATGACGAACACCCTGCCATGTACAGGGTCTCAAAAGGCGGAGTTAAAGTGAGTCTGGAAATATGGAAAGTCCCTACTGAAGGCTTAGTTTCTATTCTCCAAAATGAGCCATCTGGTCTTGCTATTGGAACAGTCATACTGGAAGATAATAGCCATATTTTAGGTGTGCTAGGAGAACGCATTTTATGCGAGGGACAATTGGAAATATCAGATTTTGGTGATTGGCGTTCATATATAAAGCAAAAAACGTGATAGTTCATTGCTTTATATTTAATCCCCCACAGACTAGATTTAAATTCAGTCCGTGGGGGTATTTATTTTTATTCATCTTGAAATATAGAAATATAATTTATCGCTTTTGTATCTTTCAAATAAACATAATTAAATTCTCTAGTATATGTTTCGTTTACAATAGAAAAAGGAGCTAAATTTTTATCACTTTTAACAACTGATTCATATGCAAAGGATATATAGTTATTTGTTTTGACAAGCTCCTTTATCACTTTAAAACTGCTGATTTCTACACTTTTGCTGAATCTGTTCAATGTATAATTCTTTTGCCTAAGGATTTGTTCAAATATTTCTCGTGTTCCTGATCCTTTTTCTCTAACAATTAACATTTCTTGGAAAAGTTCTTCGAGTGATATGTCTTTGTTCGCAAAGGGATGCTGTTTACTACAAACACCCACAAATTTTTCTTTTTTATAAAGTCTGTAATTATATTTCTCTTTATCAAAAAAACCTTCTATCAAGGCAAAATTTATTTGATTTTGTTCAAGCAAAAATAAAAGATTTTCTGTATTATCTATTTTCAATGATAAGGTGTGATTTTCTTTTCCTAAATAGTTTTTGATTTGATCAGTAATGACATACTCTCCAATTGTTTTTGTGGCGCCGATGTGCAACTTCAGTAACCCATTATCCTTCATTTCTTTTTTAAAGATATCTTCATTATATTTAGCTGCGCGACCATACGTTTCTAGCTTCAATGCCTCTTCTGTTTTTTTTAGTTTCTTCCCGTCATAACTAAACAATTTAACCTCATATTTATTCTCTAAAAAATGAATATGTTGCGTTACTGCGGGTTGAGACATGTGAAGTATTTCTGCCGTTTTGTGATAATTCATCGTGTCACACAGTTTTAAAAAGGTATGTATCCGGTAATCTAACATTATATTCCCTCCGATAAATTTATCTTATCAATAAATAAGCATTGATTATTAGATTTTATCACCCACTGATGATAGAATCAATAATAGAAATTCATAGGAGGAATCTCATGGTTAAAGAAAACACATTACATGAAATAAAGAATTTAGGACCTGGCATTTTAATCGCCTTACTGGTCGCGCTAGTTGCAAAAGCCATCGAAGGTCTTTTACCCATTCATCTTATCGGTGCGTCCGTTATAGCACTTTTTATCGGTATCATTATCAACAGTTTTCATAATCCAGGCGAACGTTTAAAGCCCGGGTTAAAATTTACATCCAAGAAAATATTGAAATTGGCTATTATTTTACTCGGTTCATCTCTGAGTATTGGTACGATACTAAATGTAGGTAAACTCTCTTTGGTCGTTATGTTATTTACACTCTTGACCTGTTTTGGCGGAGGTTATATTATTGGGAAATTACTCGGATTGAATTGGAAACTATCAAATTTGATATCAGCCGGCACAGGTATTTGTGGAGGATCAGCGATTGCTGCAGTGGCACCTGTCATTGAAGCAGAAGATAGAGATATTGCTTATGCTATGTCTGCTACGTTTTTATTTGATATCGTCATGATTGTTTTATTTCCAATCATGGGTAATTGGTTAGGCTTATCGGATATGGCCTATGGTCTCTGGGCTGGAACTGCCGTTAATGACACATCAAGTGTGGTCGCAGCAGGTTATGCATTTAGCGAATCCGCAGGTGATTTTGCTACAATGGTTAAACTAACACGTACACTAGCAATTATTCCTGTAGTCATTAGTTTTGGGGTAATTAATGCCCGGTTAAAACAAAAGGAAGCTGCTCTATCCAATGTTGAAGGACAAGTAAAGAAAAAATTAAATATTTCATCCGTTTTTCCTTGGTTCATATTAGGGTTTGTAGCAATGGCTATTATAAACAGTTTGGGCATTATTCCTAGTAACATTACAAGTATTATAAAAGAACTAAGTAAATTTTTAATGATTGCCGCGCTTGCATCAATCGGTCTCAATACAAACTTCAATGAAATGAAAAAATCCGGCTTCGCTCCAATGGTTCATGGCTTTATCATATCCGCTTTAGTTGTTATTGTTGCTATTACCGTCGAATACTTTATGGGGATTGTATAAACGAGTTTTGGACGATTTACTTTTTTAAGCGTTCTGCAGTGGTCTCAAAAGCGGTATTGTGACAAGTTTATTTGCTTTTTAGCTCAGAAGTAGTTTCAAAAACGATATTGCGACAAGTTTATTTGCTTTTTGTCTCAGAAGTAGTTTCAAAAACGATATTGCTACAAGTTTATTTGCTTTTTAGCTGAGAAGTAGTTTCAAAAACGATTTAGTGACAAGTTAATTATTTTTATATCTCGGAAGTAGTTTCAAAGTCATTATTGCAGCAGATTAATTAATTTTGCTACAAAAAATTAGTCTCAAAGCAATTTAACGGTCAGTTAGACTAATACAAAAAACAATCCTGTCGATGAGTACATTAAAAACTCGTCTACAGGATCATTTTTTTTATCACTTTTTTAAAATATTTCGTCAGAAAACCTCAAATCAAACCAAACAGGATAAATCCAACGGTGTTGATAGCAAGATTGGCAAAAATATGTACCAGCCAGGAAGGATATATGCTTTCAGACTTTTCGTTTAAATAATTAAAGATGCAGCCCCCGGCAAACAACCCAAGCATAGCTAACAAATAAATGCCCCAGTTGAACCAGCCACTTGTCATGCCAACGTGATACAAAGCAAAAAGTAAAGCACTAAATACATAGGCAAAGAAACGACCAGTGTTTTCTTTTAAGATCAAAAAGGCGAAACCACGAAAGAAAAATTCTTCCAGTAAAGAATTGACCAAAGTGATATAAATAGCAACATACAAAAAATTATCTGCAGTGACACCAATATTCGAAGTTAAAGACTCACGAATAATAGACAAATCTATAAAATTTCTTAGAATGCTATAGGCCATTACGATAATGGAAAAAACGCCTGCACCTAAAAGTAAGGCTACTTTTAAATCTGACCTTCTCAGAACAAACAGTTTTTTCAACTGATTCCATTCTTCCCTGTACCAAAAAAAGTATCCCATCGGAACGATAGAAAAGAGAAAAATTTTAAATATAGATTTATTCAGATATGACAACTGGATGTATCCATCTATCAAACTCATTCCTATCGCTGAAAGAGTAATAGAGAGAATAAGACTAATGCTTTTTTTATTTAATTTCATGGGTAGAAACTCCTAACATTACAGAATCTTTTGTCTGAGTTAATATCTAACTTTTCACCCTCAGCTATCTAATCAACTTATATTTTGAAATGATTAATCCTACAATTATAATGTAATAACCTCCATTTCAAGTCAAGTCCATAATCTTGTGTAAAATACTATACAATGCTTTTACCTTTCTTAACCAACTCTTTGAGCTGATTTTATTAACAGAAAAATCTTATATTCAGACCTAATCGGTCCGATAAAAATACAACTTTTTTTAATTAATCGAATGATTCGAAATATATTTTCTTGTGGAACTGAGCCATTCTTCACTCTTATCCATTAAAACAGCACCGATTAATCGATTCGCTGATGCATGATTGGGAAAAATTCGGATCACTTTTTCTCGTCGTCGAACTTCTTGATTTAAACGTTCAAGAAGATTCGTGCTTTTTAAGCGATTATGACC
>NZ_FNYW01000058.1 GCF_900109085.1 Alkalibacterium gilvum
GACTACTACGATAAAAAGTACAATGAAGTACCAAAAGCCCAGCACAAGCGAGCCCTCGTCTTAACAGCACGAAAATTTGTGCGTCTGGTGTTTGCACTCCTAAGCAATCACCAACTCTATATCGCCAGATCGGAGGCGATAGAGTCTTAAGAAAAGTGTTTTCTTAAGGGCGGATATCCGGAAGTTAAACCGAACGTATTTTCGGATACGTGACGGTTTAGTTGAGTGCGGCTTTTTTTATCGAATATTACTGAAATCTCTTAATCTTTGTTCTTGACTTACCACCATAATGCTTTTTTAATTAATATTTATGTTCATCTTACTTTGCAAAATAATCTCTTTTAATGCTTCTGCATCCTGATAAAATTGATTCAGAGAATCATTTTTTACAAACTCTAATAAATAATAAGGTTCTTTTGAATTTTTAGAGTGTCTATTGATCATATTGCTGTACTCTATCCACTCGTGTATCCCTTCTTTTAAAGATAATCGGTTAGTTTGTTCCCATTTAAATACATGAACATTCGTTATATATTGACCGATTTCTTTAATATTCTGCAATCGACTTTCCTTATCCAAACCAATTGACGGTTGCCAATAGAGTTTTATATTTTCGTCATTTACTGTTCCTAATAACTTTAATGTGCTTTCTACCGTGTCCGTTAAAGTTTTTCTATGATATTCATAGCTCACTCGTATATTTTCTTTTGCTGCTAATCCAGCGATTCGTTGACTATCTCGAACAACCTTATTAAAATAGGCATCGTCTACATCACTCGATCCTTTCCTACCAGCCCATACTCTGATATCTTTGGCCTTTAGTATCACTGCTGTTTCAAGTACTTCTTCGAATGAATATTCGTTTTCAATTCCCACTCGATAATATGAACCATAAGAAGAAGTTTCTAATCCTGCTTCGTCCATTATACGCACTACTTCACGTGCTCTTTTTTTATTATTTGGTGGTACATGTATGTCTGAACCCCATTCAATTGCCTTTAATCCTGCTCTTTTGACTTCACGAATTAGATCTTCTACTGATAAATTCCTAAAAGTGACTGAACATACTCCAAGTTTTACCACTTAAGCCATCCTTTCGTAATCTTCTTTGTTCACTTCATATTTTAATTTTTCACCAGCTAAATAAGCTTTAAATTCTTTAACCATTAAATCCCCCATTCGTGTGACTTCATTGCCTTCGCTACCTGCTATATGAGGTGTTAGAAATACATTTTTCATCTCATAAAGAGGTGAACTTTTTTTAGGTGGTTCTGGGTAAACTACATCTAAATAGGCAGAGATATCTTTGCGCTCCCTTAAAGCCTCAATCATTTCTTCTTCATTCACTACAGCACCTCTCGCTGTATTAATGAAAGTTGTATTTCCTTTCATAGATAAAAAATGTTTCTTACGTATCATCCCTCTTGTACTATCAAGTAAAGGCGTGTGTAAACTAACTACATCAGATTCTTTAAATAGTGTGTCTAAATCGACCAGTACTACACCTAGTCTATCAGCTTCTTCTTGAGTAATAAAAGGATCGTATGCTATTACTTCAAAATCAAAATTCTCAAATAATTTCAAGAGTTCTCTCGCAATAGCACCTAAAGAAATCAACCCAATTTTTACTTTGAAAGCTCCTCGAATATTTCTTTTACCAGGTTCGGGATAAGTTTTTGTATCATTTAATTGTTGGTTCATTGTAAGTGCATTCTTAAGTCCAAAAATTATTGCCGCGAGAGTATACTCGCTCACTGCTATAGCATTTGCAGCATTCGCAGTCGTTATACGAATCCCCTTTTCCCAAAAAGTATTAGTTACAATATTTTTAATCGTTCCTGCTCCATAAAAAACCATTTTCAAATTCGGTGCTGCATCCAAAACATCTTTTTCGAACTTTGGACCCCCCCATCCAGAAAATATAAAATCAACTTCAGATAAGATGTCAAGATTTTTTAATAATTCATCATTTGTTAACGGTTTGCTAACAAATTCTATATCTTCTTTTAATTCTTTAATTAAGTAATCGGGATATACTCTATGTGTAAATACATCATCCATTATAATAATTGCCTTCAATTTTTTACCTTCTTTCTTCTATATAATTAATTCCTCTAATCACATAACCTACAACAAAAGCAGATATTACGGTGCCTTCTCTTATTCCAACAACTTTTCCTAAACCGGTATATGAAATTATTGCAGCAATAATTACTAAAAAAATATCAAACAAAATTTTTATTCTCGAAAACTCTTTCTTACTTATTATCGCAACAAGGTTAACCATTCCTTCAGTTGGATTATTAACTATCTTAGCACTCAATTGTAACCAGATACTGTAGCCGATAATGACACAGCCTATTAATAGAACACTTAATTGACTTACATAGTTCATATCTTTTAAACCCGCTAATAAAAACATCGATAAGTCGATAAATAAACCCAAAATGGGACCAACTACAACTTGAAAATACTGTGATCTCGGAAAATTTTCTCTTAGCACTATTAATTGAATAAAAAAATAAAGTGTATTTATGATCAATGTAAATGTCCCGAAGGTTAAATTGAATACTCTACTTAATACATAGGGAATACTTGAGATAGCAGAGGTTCCTAAATTTGATTTTGTCACGAGAGCAATACCAAATCCCATTACAACTAAACTCATCAGGAATTTTAAGTAGCTTGTTAAGTCTTTATTCATTATATATTCAATCCAATCATTATTACGTTGATAGTATATACACTTCTTTGTTATTCTTCTTTTCTTCAATAACTAAAGCCTTCGCATGAAAAGTAACTCCTTCACAAACTAAATTTTTACGACCGTTATAAAGTTCATCATGAATAATTATGAAAGTTATGCTATATTCTTGATTTATTCGTATTTTTATCGCCATACCAAAATCGTTATCAATCACTTCTTTGTTATCTCTTAAGATATCTACTTGTTTATAAGTAAACTTTTTATTCATAAACAATTTTGAAGTGATAGATCTATTATTAAAAGTTGATTTCAATTCTATTTGTTTATTTCTTTCTATGTGGTTATATAAAGGAGAATATATTTGATCATTCAATTTCAACTCTTCATCCAAAGAAATAAATTTTAGGTTGTTTAAGTTCACTATTTGGTCAGTTAACTCTACTGAAACGCTAGGTTCTATATTAAAAAATGTTTGAAGCGAATGTTTTCCTTCTGCTTCTATATCGTCTAATACAAGCCAAACTCCATCATCAGAAATAATAATTTTACGTGTATGTGTATAGAAATGGGGGATTGCTCTGGATAAAGTTGTACCCTGGTAGAAGTGAAATCTGTTTTTATGTTTCACTCGATTTGCAATCGGTTTTATATAGCTCTCATAAGTCCAAGAACTATTAGGTATACTGCCTGCAACTTTATCTACAATAACTGAACTATGTGCTTGCGAAGATTTAAGATATATTCTTCGTGGGTCATCTTCTCGATAGGTATAACGACCGCTATCTATTATGATTCCTTTACCTTTATAATAAATAGACAAATGGTTATTATCTGCATGCGCATGTCCACTTCCCATTGTTCCGTTAGAAAATAATGTGAAGTTAGCATCATCAGACCAACTGCTTCGACTAGTAAACATTCCACTATCAAAGCCATCGAAATTAAAATCATTTACTAAATTACTAGAAAGATTAGCATAGCATTCAATTTGTGCCTTATTCATTTCGTATAAATTTTCGATACTGCTTAATGCACAGTTATTAACTTTAAAACGTTCTTCTTTGAACGTAACCGCACATAAATTTAATAAAGGAATTACATTACTAATATCACTGTCTCCGAAAGCTTCGATGGTTCCCCTTGGTGTCATTTGATATAATAAAGCATTAGCCATTGAATATATAATGTCTTTTACATTTGAAGACATTGGATAGCTTTTCATGTATACCAATTTTAAAGAATAATGCAAGACTTCAGCATGATACATTATTGATTGTTCCCAATGTAGGCCATTATCATATACTTGAAGTTTCATCTGTGTCTCAAATTCCTCAACTGCCCAATTAAATATTTCTTCTTTTCTTTTAAAATCAGAAAGCATAGGTATTACTCTGATAATGACAGCTGTCTGTATACTTCCCCAATTACTTAAAGTATATTTAGGTATATAATTATCTTTCATATACACAATTTGATTTATTATACTATTTTCTATTTGTTTATAATCTTCAACAGACAAAAGTTTAAATCTATCCAAATAAACCATTGCATTTATCCATGAATCAATTCTCATCGCAGTATCTAATGTTCGCGTCGAGTTATTTAAAGTAATTTCAGGATGACTTACTATCCAATCAAGCATTAAATACTTTCCATGTTCAATATATTTAATATCCCCTGTAAGAATCGAAGCCATCACAAGATACTCAAGATAGCCGAAACGATTGAGCATAAAAGTCCATTCATCATCTCCATTTGGATTAGCTAACCAATTTAATGGTTTTACTTCATAAGGAGTGTGACAAGGCTCCATATCCCAAGTCCTTGTAAAAACAAATTTATTTTCTCTTAACAAATTAGCTGTATTTAAAATGTTTTTTGAATCATCTAACTGATTCTTTATTAATTCAAAACTTTTTTTTAAACCAAGACTCTCAATATTTTCTTTAACTGTTAATTGTTCCATAAGTCCTCCTTCTAAAGAAAAGAATACTACCTTTTTATGCAGTATTCTTTTTTCAGATTTTAATGCCTATTCAATTTATGAGAGAATACCTAAATAGCTTAGAACAATGCCAAGAATGACCGTTAAAATAACCAATGTATAGGTATTCCAATTTTTCTTTTTGATCAAGTAATACATAAGTAGGGTGTATAAAATGGGAAGTAACGCAGGTGCCACTGTATCTAATAAAGATTGAATATCTACTTGTGATTGCCCCTCTTCAGTAACTTCGCCAGCTGCAAAACTAATATTCACGTTCATTTTTACAAAGGTTGCTGCAAGACCAGAAATAACTGTAACACCAACAATGTTTGCAGCTTCTGAGATTTGTGTGATTTTATCACTTAAAGTGTCAATAATTGTAGTTCCTAGCGTTAAACCGTATTTACCCATTGCTAAACGTATTGAAATAAGAACAGCATTTATCGCTAGAATAAAAAAGATAGGGGCATAAGTAACACCATCCATTGCCAACGATGCAAATATTGTTGAGAATAATGGAGCAATCGCAAATTGAGACAGTGAATCACCGATTCCTGCTAAAGGTCCCATCAAAGCCATCTTTAAACCACGTATGTCTTCATTTGATTCATTATTATCCGCCATCACTAAATGAAGCGAAGTAATAAATGGTACAAGTTGTGGATTTGTATTGTAAAACTCATTGTTTGCTAAGAGGTTATCAGCAAACTCATCATCGTTTTTATATATTTTCCTTAAAGCTGGATATAATATGTTACCATACCCTAACCCTTGATAATTTGTGTAATTAAACCCATTTTGTAAAAAGTATGAGCGAAAAGTTGTTTTAGTATAATCTTTTTTCGTTAGATTATTAAATCCAGTCTTCTTCGTCATTTACATCTTCTCCTTCCGCTGTTACTAAGTGTTTTTTTTCACTGTATTCATTGTATGCTTTTATTGCAAATACAGCAGCTAATAAAGCGATTCCCATAACTGGTAATTCAAAAAATGCAGCAAGAACATAACCAAGTATTGCAAAAGGAATTAATTTTTTATCAATCATTACTGATAAAATCATCGCAAATCCTATAGCTGGTAACATTCCGCCAGCGACATTTAATCCTGTTAGTAAGGCTTCAGGTACTAAATCAACTAGACTACTTAAAAGATCCATGCTGTAGGCACCTATGAATCCAATTAAAAACCCAGTAATTATAAATAAAGTGATTGTTACATTAATTGAAAGTTTATATTTTGTAAAATTTCTCTCTTTTAATGCATTGTTAGCCATCGTAGGGGTTCCTGACGCAAGTGTATAAACAAATGTTTGTAAAAATTGAATGGCTACAGCGAATGGAATAGACAATGACAACGCAGTTTCTGGTGTCACATTTGTACTTGTAATTGCTAGTAATGTACCAATAATTCCAGGACCAATTGGATTAGGTGGTACTGTACCTCCTGCTCCTACTCCAAATCCCATAAACGCTAATTCTGATATTGCTCCTACAGTTAAAGCTGTTGGAATATCTCCTAAAATAACCCCCACACCAAAAGCTAAGAATAATGCTCGATTGGTATAAATACCGAGCAGCATTCCGCCATAAGATAGTGCTGTCCAGAGGCCAATCAATAATGCTTGTACTATTGTTATGTCCATTTTTCTACCTTCTTTCTTTAGTTAAATATAATTTTTGACATCAACTTGTTTTGCTCCATCGTCTCCTCGTGGTGTGGTCTTAGTATTAAATGCTACTCCGTATTTTTCAATTAATTTTTTAACATCTGATTTTTCCTGCTGACCAAAAAAGAGTGAACGTGTTATTTTCTCTTTTCCTTCTGAATTATGAATGTTTCCTAAATTAACTTCTTTAATAGGAACTCCACCCTCAACTAATTTCAATAAATCTGAAGTATTTTTTGTGATAATAAATATTTTTTGAGCTGGTGCTGCTTTGTGAATAATGTCTATTACTTTATCAACACTAAAGAATCTCACACGAACACCCTCAGAAACACCAGACTTCATCAAAGACTGCGCCATCTTATCCTCTACTGCTTCATCATTTGCAACAATTACTGTGTTAACTCCTAGTGCTTTTATCCACTGATGACCTTGACCGTGAATTAATCTTTCATCTACTCTCGTAGCAACAATATTTGGTTTACTCAATTGAATCTTCCTTTCTGAATTAAAAAGTTAAAATTTCATTTTTATAATATTTAATAGCTTTTACTGTAATATTATCTCACTAATAACCCCCCCTTATCGCCTATAAACCCCTTACAATTCACTTTTTTTACAACGCCTACATTTGACAATTTCTACTATAACGTTTGCGTTAAACGTTGTCAAGGTTCAAAACTCAATTTTTTCCTTTTCTCTTTTTTCTTCACTTAATCTATATTCAAACAGTTCTACTATAAATCAATCAGCAATTCCTTTATACTGAAATTACTAATATATAACTTTTTAATTGATAATATCTGTCTTAAACCAGCTTTGTGCTTAAAATCATGCTATACTATGGAGACGAAATATAGAGAATTTAAAAGAGGGTTTTATATGAATTTCACTGCTATTGATTTTGAAACAGCCAATCGTCAGTCTCACAGCGCGTGTTCTGTTGCCTTAACGGTTGTTAAAGACAGCAAAATCGTTGATGAGTATTACACACTAATCCAACCAGAAACTTGGTTTGATCGAATGAATATAAGCATACATGGCATCTCTGAAGCGGATGTTTTTGATGCTCCTAAATTTCCAGATGTATGGCATGATATGAAGCAATTTTTCACACCGGAACAACTTGTTGTTGCTCATAATATGCCTTTTGATAAGCGCATATTAACTGGGACCCTTGACTACTACGGTGTCCAAGCGCCGCGTTTTAAAACGCTTTGTACTGTTCAGTCATCTCGTTCTTTATTAAGAGGGTTACCTAATCATAAACTTAATACGGTTGCTAAATATTATGGCATTCCATTAAATCATCACCATGCACTCGATGATTCAAGAGCTTCTGCTACTATTCTAATCAATCAGGAAAGAGAGTATGGTACATCAGCCTTACACCGCTTCATTAAATAAATATAAAGAAAAGGCTGGGACAAAATGAGCCGACCCCCAAAAGTTAGACCTAAAAATTCTAACTTTTGGGGGTATTTTTATGGCTAAATATAGCTATGAGTTAAAAATGAAAATCGTTCAAGATTATTTAAATCAAAGAGGAGGATATTTATTCCTTGCCAACAAATATGGGATATCCAGTAAAACAACTATTCAAAAATGGGTAGCTAGTTATAAAGCAATGGGAAAAGAAAGTTTGAAACGCAGTCGTCAAATTAAGAGTTATTCTGTTCAATTCAAGAGAGATGCGGTAGAGTTATACTTAACTACAGAAGTGTCCTATCAAGATCTCGCTATCGCACTTGACGTGAACAATCCTGCTCTTTTG
>NZ_FNYW01000072.1 GCF_900109085.1 Alkalibacterium gilvum
AATTAAAACTTTTTTCCATTTTAGTGAAAACTATTTGTGATTCTTTACACAATTAAGCAATGGGATGAGTGGGTAGTTTTATGCAACACTAGTGAGAATTCATGGTAACATAACCTCAGTTCCTGTTCTGTATTTTTGTTTTTTGGTGATTCAATTATACCATGCAACAGGGCGAAATTAGTCCACAGATTTACGCTGTGGATAGTTTAAAAGCCCGAGGCTTCCATGTTTTCCACATGTGAATACCTCGGGCTTTTGTTATTATCTATGAAACCGTAAAATTTTGGGTAAATTCAAATAAAGTGTTTATTCAATTCTATAAAACAGATTGATAGTGTTCTTTGAGTTGTTGCCCAATTTTATCAATCCTTTTTTCTGAAACTTTTTGGTAACCGGTATCGACTAAGGAAGGTAATTTCTCGTCGAGAATTCCTCTCGTCAAATGAATGAAATCATCCAAGGAATTAGCTTTATAGACATCTTTTCGGTCGATATAATCCGGATTAAAGACAGGAATATCTCGAACAATCGTATTAGCTTTACTGGCTAAAGCTTCTAAAAGGACGATACCCTCTGTCTCTTCGTGGGTTAGAAAAAGGTATAAATCACAAGCCTGATAGGCAATACGAACTTCGTTTCGGTCGATGTATCCAGGAAATTGAAGATTCGGCAAATCTGTTTGAATGGCTTCTTTTATTTCACGAGATAACAATTTAGGATCGGTATAGCCAAACCATATAAATTGATATTCAGGCATCCGCTTGGCCATTTCAACGAAATCTAGAATCCCTTTGCGCTTGATTTGAAGGCCTACTGAGATAATTAATTTGTCTTCTGCTTGAATCCCAAATTTTTCACGGAACATTTTTTGCTCGTCCAGGGTGCTTTGCCAATAAGAAAGATCAATTCCATTAGATATGACTTTAATTGGGGGCTTCATTTGCCATTCTTCAAGCAACATTTTGGAATATTCAGAGGGTGTTAAGATTAAATCGGCTGTTTCGTAACATTTTTTAAACCACCAACCGGTTAGAGGAGCCAATGCATTCGCGAAGAAAAAAGAATTTTTAAAATCATTTTCCGTTGAATGAGCATGATAAACAACAGGAATCCCATTCTTTTTAGCCTTTTTAGCCCGAATGTAAGAGCTCGGGAAAACAGTATTAATATGGATGACATCATGTGTTTTTTCCTCAGTCATTGTGTATGGTATGCCAGCAGATTTGAGTGCCATCTGCTGGTGTTCAATTGCACGCCCGACACCGCTTTGATTAATTAAAGCCATTGCATCACTACATAAATAAATAATCATTTAATCCCTACCTTAACTCATCACTTGAAACGCTAAATTTAATAGGGTCGTCGTACCGAAAGAATAAAGAAAAAGAGTCAGAGGCTTCCCTAAACTAAGTGTAATTAAGTAGCGTCTAAAGGATATTTTTGAAAGACCTGCAATATAACAGAGTAAATCAGCTGGCGACAACGGAAAAAACATCCCGAATGTAAATATCTTATTAAATCGTTTTTCATCATCCAACCAGCGTGTATATTTTTGAAATTTATTTTGGTCAACAAGTAACTCCACAAAAGGACGACCGAGTTTACGAGCTAGAATAAAATTAATAATCGATCCGATCATAATGCCAATGAAATTTAGATAAAAACCATATCCCATACCAAAAATCAACGCACCCATGGGGATTGTTAGCGCAGCTGGAATAATTGGTACAACGGTTTGTATAATTTGAATCAGAATAAATCCAATTGGTGCAGCAGAGCCCATTCTTTCTAATAAGCTTCTTAAAGCGTCTTCAGATGTAAAGATTTGTTGTTTATAACCCCAAAAAATACCATAGATAGTTAATAAAACACCTAAAATATTCAAACTATTTAACAGTACACGTGCGAAGCTCTCTTTTGAAATCGAACTGGATTTCAAAAATGAACGAATCTTGTATTTGTCATTTAAGCGCTCCATAACAATGATTCTCCTTTGAAATTACTTTTGCATTTCCAATAACTGTTGATTATGATAGCTTTCCATTGCTTGTTCGTAAACCATCTCCACTTGGCGACCAAACGCTTGAGAAGAATAGAATTGAGCAACAAACTTTGTGGATTCATTAGCCATTTTAGTATAAAGGTCTTTATTTAACATCAATGCGTACAAGCCTGCTTCAAAATCTTTGAAATGATGATATTGATAGCCGTTTTGACCGTTTATAATTACATTTTCAATTGATTCATCGGCACGACAAAGTGCTGGAATTCCACTTGCAAGAGCTTCGATATACGTTAGCCCTTGTGTTTCACTAGTTGATGAACAGACAAAGAGATCGCTAACTTGATAATATTTGGCTACCTCTAAAGGACTGACCATACCTGCAAAATGAACGTAATCATTCAATCCTAGTTTGTCAACTTTATTGATGAGATTTTCACGATTTGGTCCGTCACCTACGATTAAGAAGTGTACTTTTTGTTTGATGAACGATAAGAAAGATAAAATTTCCTCGATGTTTTTCTCTTTACCTAATCGTCCGAGTGAAATTAACAAGAAAGTATCTTCTGGAATGCCGTATTCTGCGCGAATCGCTTGGCGTTCTTCTGATGAAATAGGATTCTGGAATCTTTCCAATTGAATACCAGTTGGTATAACGGATATCGGTTGAGTGACACCATAGTTTTCAAGGATATTGTCCACTTTTTGAGTCGGTGCTATAACAGCTTCTACGTCGCTTAAAACACGCTTTGTAAGAAGGGATACTATTTTACGACCTGTTATTTTGCTGGGTGAAAAGTAGTGGGTGTAGTCTTCATAAATCGTGTGGTAAGTGTGAACAATCGGAATATCTAGATAGTGTGCGATTTTTTTAGCCATACGAAATGTACTGAACTCACTTTGCGTATGGATTAAATTTGGACGCCAATCCATAATATTATGCATTATTGCTCGGTCCGAGAATAACGTCACGCGGGCGCCAGGATAAATTTTATTGGCATTAACAGATGAAACGGCATAAATGTGCTCTGTTTTGTTGATATACCCGTTATCAGCTAGCGTTAATACGCGGACTTCGTGTCCTAAGTCTTCCAATGATTTCTTAAGTGAAACGGTTGAAGTTACAGCCCCGTTGATGGCGGGTTTATATAAATCAGTCGTTAGTAGTATTCTCATGATAAAATCTCCTCTCAGAGAATGTTTGTCTATATTATATAGTAAGTATCACTAGTGTTGCATAAAACTACCCACTCATCCCATTGCTTAATTGTGTAAAGAATCACAAATAGTTTTCACTAAAATGGAAAAAAGTTTTAA
>NZ_FNYW01000066.1 GCF_900109085.1 Alkalibacterium gilvum
ATAAAGACGTTTATAGCTCTTTATAGAAAAAAGCATCCTGTAGAGAGTATACCTACGTTTAAAACCATCTATTCTTATATACGTCAAGGTCTATTGTCTATCAAACCCCATGACTTACCTGTCATGTATCGTTTAAAACCAAGAAAAAACCATCACAGTAACCCTAAAGGCAAAAACAAAAGAATCCTAGGCACCAGCATCACCGATCGTCCACAGGACGTCTTATCAAGAGAAACATTCGGACACTGGGAAGCTGATCTGGTTAAAGGGAAGAAAACGAAAAATGAACCGGCAATCATTACCTTGGTAGAGAGAAAAACACGCTACGCCATTACTAAGAAAATCAGCGACTATAAAAGTCTCACGGTTAAGGATGCCTTTGAAGAAATTCTAGCAAATAACCCTGCGCTATTCACTTCGATCACTTTTGATAACGGTTCAGAGTTCTCATTAATGTCTGAACTCAATACAGATGTTTATTTTTGTCATGCTTACGCATCCTGGGAACGGGGCTCTAATGAAAACTTTAATAAACTATTGAGGGAGTTCATCCCTAAAGGAAAATCCATCCATCTATTTTCAGAAATGGATATCGAACAAGCCGCTCAGGCAATCAATAGAAGGATTAGAGAAGTAATTGGACTACGCTCATCAGAAGAGTATTTTCAACAGTGTAGTATTTAAAATTTTTTCCCCTAGGGGAAAAAGTATAGAGATTTAAGTTCATCGAATCATGAAACAGAAAGTGTTGCATTTAGCTTTACAACTCAAGAACAATTAAGTTTTAACTCACGTCAAGCGATTAAAAACTTTAATCGATACGCAAAGAAATTAACTTTTGATAAAACAATCAGACTCTTTCTCTATGCGATTAATGATGAAACAGAAAGTTTGCGTCATCTTGATCAACAGCTGGTCAATCCACATTTAAAGAAGGCAATAGGGATTGATTCAATAAGTTATTCTCAGTTATCTCGCGCAATAAAAGCATTGGAACCTTCTGTTTTAATGGAGATATTTACTCATTTACTTTCATTTGTGCATAAAAAGACGGCGGTCAAATCAAAAGAAAAGCTGTATTTGATTGACTCATCTACCTTTTCATTTAGCCAAACTTCCTACCCTTGGGCACGTTTTAGATCGACAAAGTCGGGAATAAAATTGCATCTAAAACTTTGTTTTATGAATGAAGGGTGGGTTCATCCAGAAGAATTTAAGTTATCTCATGCTTCCGAACACGACCATGATTACTTAGATGTCTTCGTTAATAATACTTTGGCAACCTATGTTTTCGACCGAGGCTATCTTGATTTCGCTCAATTTGATCAGATGAAATGGGACGGGTACTTCTTCGTTTCTCGTATTAAAAAGAATACCGTTGTTCATGTTCAAGCCCATCAAAAAGTGTCTAAAAAGTCTGGTGTAATTAGCGATCAATTGGTTCAATTGGGGAGCACAACCTACCTCACGAGTCTTTTTCGCTTGGTAACGATTGAAAGAAAAAACCAGTCAAACTTACGTATCATAGCCAACAGATTTGATCTTTCAGCCGAAGAAATAGGTGAAGTGTATCAGTCAAGATGGCAGATAGAGCTCTTTTTCAAGCATATCAAACAACACATGACGATTAAGACTTTTTTTCTCAAAGTCTGAAAAAGGAGTAGAAAATCAAGTCATTCTGGCTATGATCACCTATTTATTGACGTTACTCGTTAAGCTTGAATTAGGCTTAAAACAGACCCTTTTTCAGATTCTGAGGCATTTACGTGCCCTTTATTATGAATCATTTGATATATTTAAGGAAATCTTCGAGCCGGATTAAGTGAAAGAAGTCGCAATAGGAGTTATCCACAACTGAATACCCACTAAAAATTCTGGAAAAAAGTCATTCGCTGCGCCAGCATTTGAGTCTTTTGTAATTTTTAGTGAAAACCTTTTGTGATAATCGTAACAATTAACAGAAATGGTTATTAAGAAGTTTTATGCAACACTATTGATCTATAACAAACTATACATAAAAGAATTGTTGGAAAAGGGATATAGACCAGCACCTGAATTTGAAGTAGCTGTTTCAAGTTACGTTAACAGTTGAGAACTTATTATTTAGAGCAATACATATAGGAAAACAGAGTAGATGCGTCTACTCTGTTTTCATTTTCACTTTACTTTTTGGGTAGGTTAGATTAGTATGACAGAAAGAAGTTAAAAGGAGAGCTGGTTATGAGCAATTATATTATTACAAGCAGTTCTACAGCAGATATGCCATTAGAATACTTTGAAAAAAGAAATATTCCATACGTTCCCTTTCATTTTATGATAGATGGAAAAGAATATCCCGATGACTTAGGTCAATCCATATCATTTGAAGATTTCTACCAAAGAATATCTGAAGGATCTATGCCTACGACATCTCAAGTAAATGTGGGCCAGTTTGTAGATTTCTTTACCCCTTTCTTAGAAGAAGGTAAGGATATTCTTCATATTGAGTTTTCATCTGGCTTATCAGGTACGTATAACTCAGCCACAATAGCTAGAGAACAATTATTAGAAGACTTTCCAGACCGAAAGATTGAAGTCGTTGATTCTTTGGCTGCATCCGGTGGATATGGATTATTACTTGACTATGCAGTGGACAAAAAAGAAGAAGGGGCCACACTGGAAGAAGTGAGAGACTGGGTGGAAGAAAATAAATTAAATGTCAACCACTGGTTCTTCTCTACAGATTTAACTCACTACAAACGTGGGGGACGTATATCTGCAACCTCTGCCTTTTTCGGTGGCATGCTAAATATTGCTCCTCTTTTAAACATGAATAACAAAGGGGAACTGACACCTCGTAAAAAAATTCGAGGTAAAAAACAGGTTATCAAAGAAATGGTTAAAAAGATGGAAGAACAAGCTGTTAATGGGACGGATTACGATGGGAAATGCTTTATCACCCACTCCGCAGTGTACAATGATGCCTTAAAAGTAGCCGATGCAATCGAACAATCCTTCCCTGCACTTATAGGAAAAGTGGAAATCAATAGTGTTGGAACAGTTATTGGTTCTCATACAGGGCCAGGAACAGTTGCTTTATTTTTCATGGGAGATAAACGAGTAGACTAATCCAATCGAAACACCTTCTTTATTTTAAGAGGGTGTTTTTCTCAATAAAAAGGAGATTCTATAGAAATGACAGCATATGGAGAGTATATTACACTATTTAACCTGGATCATCTTCTATACATAGGAGGTCTCATTGGACTGAGCATGGTTCTTTTTCTAAATAAACAGGCAATAAAGGAAAAAAAGAGACTATATCTACCTCACTAGTGTTGCATTAAAATTTTAACTATTCTATGCCAAAAAAAAATCCTTTATACTAGTACTTGGATGACTTATCCAAGACCAATACAAAGGACTCCAACATGGATAAGTATAAAACAAAAATGACTATAAATAAATGGTTTTCGTACATTAATTTAGAACAATTAAGTTTGGTGTGTTGTAAAATGAATTGCAACACACCAAATTAAAATTATTACAAAATAGAGATAAAATGTATTGATTTAAACTCTTTTTACCGATATACTTACTATAGGTAAGTAAGAGCTTATTATTTTTTTACAAGAGGAGAATTTTAATGACACAATTTACAGACTTAGTTAAGAAACGCCGTACGAGCTACGCAATTGGTAATAACACTGAACTATCAAACAAAGAAATTTCAGATCGTATTCGCGAAGTGGCAAGAGAAGTTCCTTCAGCAAGTAACAGCCAAACGACTCGTTTAGTTGTATTATTTGGTGAGGACAATGTTAAATTATGGGACCACATCTTAGACGTTCAAAAAAACGTTCTTGAAGGTGCCATGTGGGATATGTTTTCAGGCGTTATGGAAGGCGCTAAAGGCGGCGTGGGTACGGTTTTATTCTTCGAAGACCGTGATACTGTTGAAGGCGCACTGGGCAAAAATGAACGTGCAGAAATTTACAAACAACACAACAACGCTAATACTCAGTACGCAATTTGGTTAGCATTAACTGAATTAGGTTTAGGCGGCAGCTTACAACATATGAACGTTGGTTTTGAACAAGGTTTCGACAAATCTGTTAGAGAAATGTTTGACTTACCAGCTTCATACGAAATGATTGCTCAAATGCCATTTGGTTCAATTGAAGGCGAAGCAAGCGATAAAGAATACATTGATGACAACGAACGAGTTCGTGTATTTGGTGAATAAATCAAGTTTATTCAATTACGGAGCACTTTAATCCTGAATAATTCATAGCTCTAATTTAAAGCTGTTTTCTTGAATAAATTGCCTATTTTTATATTAGGAAGATACTTTCTTCTAAAATATTGTGTTTTCGAACAGGATTCTTAGGGAAGAAGGACCTATTAAAAATCCTTTGTCTATTTAAGGGCAGACTGATCCCTTGAAATAATCAGTTAAAACTTTATGCGATAACTCCTCTAAATACATTGTCTGGATCGCCGTAGGCGTTCGAAAACCTTATAAAATTCGGTTTGATACACATGATAACTCGACAGTTT
>NZ_FNYW01000057.1 GCF_900109085.1 Alkalibacterium gilvum
GAGATATATTAGAACAACATTCCAGACTTTAAATAAATACCTAGATTCCATAGAAAATTCCTGTAAGTATACCTTGTCCAATGGACACCTTGAGGGCATTAACAATAAGATTAAAACAATAAAGCGAAGTGGCTATGGTTATCGTAATTTTAAACATTTGAGAGCACGTATTCTAATTAGCTTTAAGTTGAAAGAAAAGACCAACAAAGAAATCAGACCCTTAACTTTTGAAGAAGAAAAAGAAATCGTCAAACAATTAAATACTAAAGTCGCATAAATAAAGGTAGAAAGCATGTCGACTTTCTACCTCGGAAATCTCTGACCAACACGATTTGACAAAGAACCATTCTTGTCACGTTTATAACACTGTTGCCTTTTTTTAATGTTCTAATGTTATTATGTAAAAAAGCACTGTCACTAATATTAGTGACAGTGCTTTTTTATTGAAATATTATAAGCTTTTCAGTGCCTCATCCAGAGTGTCTTGTCCAGTAACTAAATCAAAGGACTTGTGGTACGTATTCTCATTATCTAAAGTTGCAACAATTGTTTTAGCTACATCTATTCTAGGGATACTAAATACGTCATTGTCTTTGATTGCTTCTTTGACAAGAACTTTTCCAATTGACTCTTCGTTTAGAAGCATACCTGGACGAACAATAGTATAGTTGAGGTTAGAGTCTAACAGCCACATATCAGCAAAGTGTTTGGCTACATAGTAACCTTTAAGCTCTTCACTCCATCTATCACGTTCATCTGCACCAAGGGCACTTACCATTACGAAACGGTCAATTCCGCTCGCTTTGGTGGCTTCAATAACTTTGACTGCTCCGTCTAAATCGACTAGCAATGTTTTATCAGATCCCGTACTTCCTCCTGATCCAGCTGTGAATACAACCGCATCAATATCCGTCATACTTTTTTTAATCTCGTCTATAGAACTTTCTAAATCTCCCAATCGCGCTTTTACATCCTGTTTTTTAAAGTGTTCAACTTGTTCTTCTTTTCTGACGAAAGCGATGGGGTTATGCTTGCCTTGTTTTTTTAATTCATCGATTAAATGCTGTCCTATCTGACCATTCGCTCCAACGACTAATACATTCATATTATCGCTCCTTTAATATTTTTAACTCTTCAATAAGCTTAACAAAAAGAAAGAGCGATAACCAAAAAGATGCCTCAATATATTGATTTTGCGTTTTTCGGCCATTTTAGAGTCAGAGCAATCAGACCTCAAAATACTGCTCTACTAAAAATTATACCGTCCAATTTCCCGGACTCCAGAGTGTGCCGTCCAACTCACCTTGTAATTGTTCTTCTCTTTTTTCTTGCTCCAGAAGTAAAGCGACTGTTGCTTGCAGCAACGCTTTTTGTTTATAGTCCTGACTTTCTGATTCTAATTGTTCCAACTGCGCTTTTAACCATTGATTATCTTCCATAATATCCCTCTTTATTTATCATCATAATTATCTAAGTGTAGTCTTAGTTCGTCGAGCTCTAGGCGATTATCTTCTATTTTGTCTATTGCTTCTTCAATAACGAATGTTGCATGTTCACCTGGCAAGGTCTCTTTCGACGTTTTTGTTAACTGCTTTATGAACCATTCTTCTCGTCTTTTCAATGATATTGGCTGTTCTAGGCTAATGTATTGTTGATAATCAATGAGTAAGGCCTTTTTTTGTTTTTCAGTCATATATGAAAATTGAAAAATGGTTAAGGGTTTTAAATATGTCATCCCCGTCTTCTTGGCCATCGCCTGGTATGGCTTCGTTAATTCACTAATACTGAACCCTTCTCGTCCACCTGTTTGATATTCTTTCTCAGGCAGCCCAATTGCAAGGACTAGTCCAAATTCTTTATTTTGAAGTCTGTTCCCCCTGTAGCCAAATGCAAAATGCTCAGTTAATACTTCATCCTGCCATTTTTTTAAAAGTGGGGGAGAAGAGTACCAGTAAAACGGAAACTGAAAAAGGACGCGATCGTGCTCGCGCAAAAGTGCCTGCTCTTTTTCTACATCAATATTTCCATTTGGATATGTTTCTTCAAGTAAGTGCAAGGTAATATCTTCATCATCCGGCAAAGACTGAATTAGAAATTGTTGACTTCCTGATTCTAGAACGGTGGGATGTGATACAATAATTAAAGTTTTCACGGAAATTCTCCTTAGATGTGATTCCTGTTTGTTGATACGAGTTAAGTATACCAAATTTTTTTAAGCAGAGTGAACAATAGAATCTAAAGGTATAAACAATTTTAAATGGACATAAAAACGCTACACTCTTTGACATTTAAAGAGTGTAGCGTTCTGCGCTGGGCTTCTAGGACCTGTAGTGTTCACTCAAAACTTTTATGGCGCCCAGTTTGACATTTAAGAGTAAAAACTGGTCACTCAGCCCTCGCTATCTTTTGGGTAGGACATTTTCAGCAAAAAAGTGGTCACTCAGTTGAAATTTCTCGCTGGGCTCGACATTTCTCCTCTAACTCAGAAATTTTATCAAATAGAACAACAGCTTTCATCGAATTATTCAGTAATCATATTTTTAAATAGTTCATATAACTCTTTGTGTTTACGCTTCAAGGATACTGGACGATATGTTTGTTTGTTCAGAAAGGCATGTTTTGTTTCCCCGACGACTCGAATATCTTGCGTTTTCTTATCTCGAACGACATAATTCACAAGCAACTTAACCCCAGTAAATTCTTTGACCGTCGCTTCAATTTCTACAGTCTCTCCAAAACGTGACATCGTTTTATATTCAACATTTACGCCCAGAACAGGAATGACAATCCCCTCATCCTCCATGCGCTTATAGCTAAAACCGATATCATCCATCAGATTTGTACGTGCTTCTTCAAACCATCTAATGTAATTTGAATGATGTACGATTTGCATTTGATCTGTTTCATAATAGTGTACTTTACGAGTGTATATCTCCATTTTCTATCTCCTACCCTACTCATTTTGAAATCGTCATTTATTAAATCTTTTTGTAAAAGTGATTGTTAAAATAATCACCACGTCACCGAATCATCATTAGTCTGTTTTTCCACTTTAATATAAGAGACTAAACGCTGTAAATCATTAATTTGCGACATGATTGTTTGCCCAACGGTGGTATCTTTAATTAATTTGCGTTTCTGTTTAGCGTCTATCATTTTTTTAAGAGAGGTATCCTCTTTGTTTTGCTTAAATAGTTTATCTACTGATTCAAAAGGTTGATGAATGACTAACTGAAAGCCATAAGAGTTATTTAGTAAAGAGTAGCCGGCTATTCCTGTATCTTTTCTATAGGCCTTATTCATTCCACCATCAATGACAAATAATTTTCCTTTTGCTTTAACTGGCTGCTCCCCTTTGTTAGCTTTAACGGGGGTGTGACCATTAATTATCTTGGAGTGTTTCGCGTCCAGTCCAAACGAAGTTAATATATTATATGCAATTTCCTCATCATCTCTCAAATCAAAATAAGCATTCCTTTTTTCTTCGTGCATATCTGTATCTTTGATATAATATCTTTCAAATGTCGTCATCTTATCTCTCCCAAAGAGTGGTGAAACTGGACCTGTCCAAGCATACCAAATCAAATCAGTTGAGAAATCTTCAGTTATCTTAGGATTTAATGCAGCTTGCCGAATATGTTTCTCATAAAAATCCAGCATGTCCTTACCATGCGCATCGCTATCTTTAAATCTCAACTTCATAAATTTCCCAGTTTCATCCATTGGAATACATCCGTGAAACAACAAATGATCATTATATAAAAGATACATACTCCCTTTTTTCAACATAAACTGACTAATGCGCTCAATTTTTTCTGATTGTTGGAAACTTTCTAGTAAAGTCTTTATAATATATTGCTCTTCAGAATTTAAAGAATATGGAGTATCAAAATTTATTTGGTCATAGGGAAATCCATCTAAAGAACACGTGCGTCCATTTAACTCTATCGTCTTATTTTTCTGATCAATTTTATCGAGTAATAGTCGGTCTTCCATTTTAAACTCTGGTCTTCTATGAATAATCTGCCCTTCAAGTTTGAACTGAATGACCGCTAGCGCCTGATGTACTTTGGTTAACAAGGTTTTACTCTCTTCTTTGAATATGTTTTTTTCATCTGATAGAATCTTTGGTTTAAAAGCCTCATGTACAGAGTAATTTTCTTCTGCATAGAGAAAAAGCGGTCTAAGATTGAGCCCGTATGTTTTTTCGAGATCAAAAAGATAACCGTATCGTGCTGCAATACGAAGAAGTGTCATTAAATTAACCTTTGATCCGTACATTGCTCCCATCCACAAGACGTCATGATTTCCCCATTGTATATCAACAGAGTGATGAGCCATTAGTTTCTCCAGAATATCATATTCTCCGCTAGATCGATCAAAAATATCCCCCACCAAATGTAAATGATCAATCACCAAACGGGGGATCACTTGGCATATAGCAATGATGAATGACTGAGCCTGTTCCAGCTCGATCAGTCTATCAAGAATGTTTTTATAATATAAATTTTTTTCATTACGAGAAAGATCCGTATACAAGAGTTCTTCAATAATATATTGATATTTACCAGGCAGCGCTTTTCTGACTTTCGATCGTGTATATTTAACAGAACAAAATCGCATAAAGTCAATAAGGTTTAAAATCGTTTCAGCGTACCACTCTTTTGTCTTGCTCCCCGGCTCCATTCTAGCCAAGGCTTCTTTGGGATAGCTAATCATTAAACTGAATGCATTCTTTTTATTGTTATCCCATTTTTCTCCATAAAAATTTTCTATTTTCTCTCTTACATTTCCAGATCCTGTTCTAAGAATATGTTCAAGCGTTGTAGAAGCACCATGGATATCTGATAAGTACAATTCTGTCCCCTTTGGTAAGTTTTGGATGGCTTCAAGGTTTATTAATTCAGTATACACAGACTCCGGATTCTGATATTTTTCTTTCAAAAATTCTAAGTATTTAGTATCCTTCATTTTTATCCTCTCCTATAAGCTTCCATCTAAACGCTTTATTTATGAGTTTGTGATTCCTTTAATTTCTATGAATGCACGGACTATTTCCTTCGCTTACTTCATATTACCTTCAACAATCAGGTAATTCTTGATCTATGTACGCCTTTGATTCGCTCTACCCCTAACATGTCTTCTGTCAATTTCTTCTAAATCTCTTCAATAAAGAAAGTCTCCCTCTGTTTTTAGTATAACACTTTTAAAAAAGAGCTTTCTATGTATTTACATAATTAAAAAAGAGAGACTTAGCACGATACGCACTTTGCCTCTCTTTTACTCTCATACTCTATTTTATTTTACACACAACTATTCAATAACCAGTGCTTAAAATTAGTCCTGTATTGATTGGTTTGCTGTAATAATAGCTGTTTTATAGACGTCTTCTTCTACAGATCCACGCGATAAGTCAGATACTGGTTTGTTTAATCCTTGTAAAATAGGACCAACAGCCTCGAAGTTACCTAACCGCTGGGCAATTTTGTAACCAATGTTTCCGGATTGTAGTTCTGGGAAAACAAACACAGTCGCTTGTCCAGCTACATTTGAATCTGGTGCTTTCTGTTTTGATACAGCGGGTACAAAGGCAGCATCGAATTGAAGTTCTCCATCAATATCAAACTCAGGAGCCATTTCTTGGGCAATACTTGTTGCTTCACGTACTTTATCAACAACTGGAGAATCAGCAGATCCTTTTGTAGAAAAGCTTAAAAGCGCTACTTTCGGATCGATATCAAACATTTTTGCCGTCCGTGCACTTTCAACAGCGATTTCTGCTAAAATTTTCGCATCCGGATCTGGGTTAATGGCGCAATCAGAAAAAACATATTTCTCTTGTCCACGTCCACGTAGCATAATAAATGCTCCTGATGTACGCGTGATGCCTGGGCGTGTTTTTATGATTTGTAGTGCCGGTCTAACCGTTTCACTTGTTGAATGGACTGCGCCACTAACTAAGCCATCTGCTTTATCCATATATACAAGCATTGTTCCGAAGTAATTAACTTCAAGAAGTTGTTCTCTTGCTTGTTCTTCTGTTGCCTTGCCTTTACGACGTTCAATAAATGCATTCACCATGTCGTCATATTCTTCATACGTATGTGGATTGACAATATCTATTCCCGTTAAGTCAAAACCATTTTCTCTCGCAACTTCTAAAACCTGCTCTTTATCCCCTAGTAAAATAGGTGTGAGTAATTCGTCATGATATAAACGAACTGCCGCTCCCAAAATACGTTCATCTAATGCTTCAGGAAAAACGATTTTTAAGTCTTTTCCTTGGATTTTACTTTTTAAACTATCAAATAAGTCCACAGTTGTTCCCTCCGTTATTGTTTTTCTACATATAATATACTAACACTTTCTCACCATAATTTATAGTAGTCTTTGAATATTCATTTATATATTTAAATCTTCCGGAATTTCCCAATCGATTGGTTCTTCTCCAATATTTTTTAGCGCGCTATTTGTTCTAGAAAAGGGCTTTGATCCAAAGAATCCTCTATAGGCAGATAATGGACTTGGATGCGGAGCTGTAAGCACGATATGCTTGGATTCATCAACCATTTTTCTTTTTGCTTTGGCTGCATTTCCCCATAAGAGAAAAATAAGTGGATTTTCACGTTCATTGAGTGCACGAATGACTTGATTTGTTAACTCTTCCCATCCTTTATTACGGTGCGAGTGAGCCTCCCCTTTTCTTACGGTCAATACGGTGTTCAAAAGAAGGACACCCTCTTGTGCCCATTTTTTTAAATAGCCATGCGAAGCCGGTGGGATACCTAAATCATTCTCTAATTCCTTGTAAATATTACGCAAGGAAGGCGGAATCGAAACGTTAGGATCGACTGAAAAACTTAACCCGTGTGCCTGATTTTCGCCGTGGTATGGATCTTGTCCGAGTAAAACAACTTTGACTTCATGATAAGGTGTCCAGTCAAAAGCCTGCCAAATATTCTCTTTTTTCGGATAAATTGTTGCCGTCGCATATTCATGTTTCAAAAAACTTTTCAACGCATGATACGTTTCCTCCTTGGCAGCTTCTTCCAATATTGGCTGCCAATCATTCTCTACAGAAATAGTCATAAAGCATCTCCTTTTGATATAATTTTAAATTTATAGATAAACATCATGTTCTCTCACTGGTTTATTTGGTATGCTAGTCTTGAACGATTATTAAGATTTAGAGGAGAGGACATATAAATGATAAAACTTATTGTTTCCGACATGGATGGTACCTTGCTTGATGAAAACATGGAAATCAGCCATGCCAATGTTTCAGCTATTAAACGTGCGCAGAGCCAAGGGATCCACTTTGCTATTGCAACCGGACGAGACTTCCCAATGGCTTATCCACTACTTGAAGACAACGATATACGCTGTCCGCTAATTGCCCACAACGGTGCTCAATACTTTGACGAGGACTGCAACATCAAATATAACCGTGGCTTAGAAAAAAGTACGGTCAGAAAAATGCTTTCTATTTTTTCTGATTATAGTGATATTCACGAAGAATTAATGACTTCAAAAGGGATTTATTCTGACAACAAGGATAAACGTATAGAAATGCTAGCCCTTATGCTTTATGATATGAACCCAGACACCTCTTATGAAGAAGCTACAGCAAATGCTGCTGATTACGCTGAAGAATTGAAAATCAACTTTGTAGATGATTACAGTGAAATCCTTGATGATGATAGTGCTGTTATTCTCAAAGTCTCTGTTCACTCAAGCAAAGGTCGGGAAATATTAAAACCCCTTAAAGAGGAACTCGAACGTGACATACCTGTTTTAGCTATCACGGCCTCCAGTAAACGAAATCTTGAAATTAACCATGAAGGAGCTCAAAAAGGTATCGCTGTCTCTCAATTGGCCAAGCAATTAGGTGTAAACTCTGATGAAGTCATGACCATTGGTGACAATATCAATGACTTATCTATGCTTAAGTGGGCTAAATACTCTGTTGCCGTAGATAATGCGGAACCAGAGGTTAAAGAAGCAGCTAACTTTAAAACATCGAGCAATCGACAAAATGGTGTGGCCGAGGCCATTTCTCGTGTATTGAGTGATAAGTTTTATAATGAATAAATAATTAAGTAAAAGACCACTATTCATTATAGTGACCCCAAAAAGTTAGACTTTTTAACAGAGTAGATAATCCTACTCTGTTTTTTTATGCGCTTTGTTTTAAATAAGGTGGTGATAAACGGTATTCAATCGGACTTAACCAATTAAGTTTTTCTTTCATTCGATAGTTGTTGTAATAATAAATATAGTTGCCTATTGCTTTTTCTAATTCCTCATAACTTTTATAAATACGTCCGTGATACATTTCTTGTTTCAAGATACTAAAGAAGTTTTCCATTGGACTGTTATCGAGACAATTTCCCTTACGGGACATGCTCTGGAAAATCTTATTATCATTTAATTCTTCTCCATAAGCTCGCATTTGATAAGCC
>NZ_FNYW01000088.1 GCF_900109085.1 Alkalibacterium gilvum
TTTAATAAACCAATATTCAGAAATGGCAAATCATTTATATCTTTTAGAACCAGTTATAGAAGAAAAAGATAACAAAAAGCATAAGTAGTCGCAAAAGCCTTGTGCCACAAGGGAATTCACTTTCTAAACTACCATTTTCTGAAAACGGAAGTTTAGATAATGAACGTCTTGACGTTCAGAAACTGAACACTAATGATACTGACTTTAGTAAGACTAATAAAGACATTAAAGATAATAAAGACTGGAAAGAACAAAACGATTTATTAATTTCTGGAATTGATAAGATTAATCAAGACATTGTGACAAACTCTGTTCCTTCGCTTTTCAGCAGGGGGGCGAGTTTTTTTATTATTTAAAATCTTTCATCCAGTCAACCATTGGTACGGGTTCAAATTCTTGTTTCTCTTTAAAACGAAATTCAATCATTGCAATACGATTGCCTTTTCTCGCTTTTATTTTTTTAATTTTTAAGGAGTCAAAAAATTCCGACAATTCATTTTTGATTGGCTTGAGTACCTGCTTGTCTATGTCGCTCATTTGGTAGCTGTTTGGAATAGATAAAATCTCTCTAAAGTCCTCGATTTTAACTTTATAAAACCCAGTAGACCTATACTGTTTTAACAGGCGATACATCGTTTTTGCGTAACTGGATCGAATTCCAGTAAATTCTTGCAATTCAAATTTAGTGAACTCAGACGATAATTCGTTGATAATATAAGCTAATTCTGGATTTACGGAGATATCTACTGTCTGGTTATTTTCGTCTATTCTATACCCAGTAAATAAGACGAATTTCTCACGTATTCCAGCTTCTTCTGTGCGATAGGTCAATTGTAACATCTTGTTGTAAACAGCTTCTAAATCATCTGAGAACCGCTTTATAGACGTAGGCTTGTATGCACTTAACTCTCTTAGGTCTTCAAAAGTAAATTGTACTTTACTTAAACCTTTATCTTTCATTTTTGCACAAATCGAGAAGAATAGATTCATTTCAACACTATCAAAATTACGCATAGGAACAAGATTTAGCTCGTTTTTATATCTTACTTTGATATTAGCCATAAGTACACTCCTTTATATCACAATCATACACTATCAAGGGTTCATGTCAACTATCATCCTTAGTACTCAGACAAATCATCCTTAGTAC
>NZ_FNYW01000056.1 GCF_900109085.1 Alkalibacterium gilvum
CAAAAAATACCATATTCGCTTGTCTGGACCCAAACTGGGGAGACCCAAAAAAGACGATCGTGTGGACAAGACGATTGAATACAAAGATAATCGAGACCGTATCCAAGTTGAGCGCGACTTCAGCTTAGCCAAACGCTGCCATGGGCTGGGAATGATTCGAACACGTCTAGCCGAAACGACCTTTTCAACGATTGCTTTAGCAATCGTTTCTTTGAATTTATCCAAAATTCAAAGAAACTTTCTGCGCGCTTTATTTGATCGAAACTTTAGGAGTTTTTTTCGTGCGTCTTCCATTTAAAACTCGTCGGTTTATCAATTTAGTACTTGTTCAGTAAACACTATTTATTTATCTATAAATGCAATACAAAAAAGAATTAAACAAAAGCGTTAAATATCGTGCAGTACCAATTGACAGTAACTTCGATGGCAATAAATACATTTCTAAAAGGATGTCCAAATTTTATGACTGAATGAGAACAAAGAGAGAAGTTAATGAATGCAATGAGTGCCGCCTATTCTGATCCCGAAGTGAAAAAGGATCCTTACATACAACAGCTAATCTTTGATCTAGCTAAGCAGCTGAGCAAAGGAAAAGATGCCCATGCTGTATACTATCATCTCAGCCAGGAACTTCGAGGCTATGCACTAGGAAATGATTTCAAGATGCCAAAGACCTTAAGCAATCTTTATGAGATGGCACGAGACAGCCAAAAAGATTATAGAAAAAGTTATTTTGAACCCTTTTGGAAGAAGTAAGAATTGCCGGGGTACAGTGAAATGTAAAATACGTGCCCTTCAGTTGAATTAAGAAGTCATGAAGGGCAGGCAAGAGTGAGATGCGTGCCCTTCAGAAATATTAAGAGCTAGCGAAGGGCAGTCAAGAGTGAGATGCGTGCCCTTTAGAAGAAATAAGAGTCACCGAAGGGCAGTCAAGTATGAAATGCGTGCCCTTTAGAAATATTAAGAGCTAGCGAAGGGCAGTCAAGAGTGAGATGCGTGCCCTTTAGAAGAAATAAGAGTTACTGAAGGGCAGTCAAGTGTGAAATGCGTGCCCTTTAGAAGAAATAAGAGTCACCGAAGGGCAGTCAAGTGTGAAATGCGTGCCCCTTAAAAGTATCAAGAGCCAGCGAAGGGCAGTCAAATGTAAAATGCGTGCCCTTCAAAAGAAATAGAAGACGACGAAGGGTAGTCAAGTGTGAAATGCGTGACCTTCAGCAGAAATAAAAGTTTGCGAAGGGCAGTGAAATGTAAAATGCGTGCCCTCCAGAAGTAACAAAGATCAATGAAGGGAACACAAAATGTTTGATATCCAGAATATCAAACAAATTCAAAAGCTAAAGGATTATCAATTATGAATATTAAAAATATTAGACGGGTTCCTCTTATTACGACACTATCAGTTGCTACGTTAACTGCACTATTTTTATATTTATCAGAGCAAACAAATAAATTGGTTTCTTTTGATACGGATCAAATAATTTATGTTGTCTTCTTTATTTTACTGGGACTTTTTTTCTTTTTTATTGGAATTTATTTAAGTATAAAAACTTTCAAACAATTCAGAAGCAATAAAGAAGTTTTAACAACTGATCATTCTAATTTGGGTGTGTATAATAATGTGAGAAATCCCTATTATTCTTCAGTATTTTTAATTTCGAGCGGTATTCTTTTAATGACTTCCAATTTTTTATCGTTTCTGATCATTGGAGTAAATTGGCTTATACTGACGTTGGTTATCATTACTGTAAAAGAAGCAAAGTATTCAAATAAATCAGATACGAATTATTTAAAACATGTGCTTCGAGTCAATCGTTTGATTCCATGGTTCAATCAGTACTTTGAAATAAACGCATTCAATTCAAAGGATCAAATTTATTTAGAACAAGCGGGTGATTTTTTAAATAAAGAACTGATAGCTCCAGTCATGGGGATTTATTCATTATCCCTTCCAAAATTATTCTGGTTTCGTAAAGGCGTTTGTTTTGTTAGTGAACAGGGAATCAGCTTTTATTCGTACGATGTTTTTAGAGGACATTACGGGCAGCTCATTGCCTTCGATAAAATATCCTCTTTTGTTTACGGAAGAGGAACGCTTGGATACTCTCTTAAAATCCATGCAAGTAATACATCTATCAATTTATATTTCATAAAAAAAGGTGATGTAGAAGAGTTCATAAAATTCACTAAGAAAAGAATAAAGGTTTAGATGCAATAATCCAGTTAACCACTTTATGCTGATTTTAAATTTAACATCTCATCTTATATATGACTTTCAGATAAACATTCGTAGTTAATCATTTTGAAAGTCATTACAATTAAAATTTATTAAAAGAAACTACTTTCAATAACATGCGTTTCCTCTCCGTTTTATATCTTAATTTGAAACTATTTTCTAAAACTGCACAACCATAGAAATTAGTTTCAACGTGAGTTATACTCTTTATTGAAAGCGGTACAGAAACAAAAGAAAGTAGGTGAATACATATGAAAGACTCTAGTTGGAGTGAACAAATTAAAGGAAATTTGATTGTTTCCTGCCAGGCGCTTAAAGATGAACCGCTTCATTCTTCTTTCATCATGGGCAGAATGGCACTGGCCGCTGAACAAGGTGGCGCGAAAGGAATACGGGCAAATTCAGTCGATGATATTAGAGAGATTAAGAAGCTAGTTGATTTACCAGTAATTGGGATAATCAAACGAGATTATTCAAATAGCGATGTCTTCATCACGGCGACAATAAAAGAAGTCGATGAACTAATGACAGCTAATCCAGAAATTATTGCACTTGATGCGACGTCATCTCTTCGTCCTAACAATGAAACATTGGATGAAATCTATCATAATATTCGTGAGAAGTACCCGGAAGTTTCCTTAATGGCAGATTGTTCCACCTTAGCAGAAATGAAAAAAGCAGACGATCTAGGTTTTGATTTTATCGGAACGACTCTTGTCGGTTACACGAAGCAGAGTGAGGGTGAAAAAATTGAGGCTGATGATTTTGCACTCATAAAAAAAGCCGTTGAAGAACTTCAACATCCCGTGATTGCTGAAGGAAATATCAATACACCGAAGAAGACAGAACGGGTTCTAGATATTGGTGTTTACAGCGTTGTTGTTGGATCAGCTATTACACGACCGCAACTCATCACTGAAAAGTTCGTCGCCGCAACAAAATAAGTTATTATATAAATAAAAATTTAAAGGAGAGAAATCAACATGAAAAATGAAGATTTGAAAGGTTTAATTTCAGCACTATTAGTCCCTTATAACGAAGACGGTACAGTAAACGAGGCAGGATTACGTCAAATCATCCGTCATAATATCGAAAATATGAAAATAGACGGGCTCTACGTTGGTGGCTCATCCGGAGAAAACTTTATGCTGGATACAGACACGAAAAAACAAATATTTGATATAGCTAAAGACGAAGTAAAAGATGAAGTATTATTGATTGCGCAAGTTGGGGGAACAAACCTTTACGAAGCAATAGAATTAGGTCAGTACGCAACCGAATTAGGATACAATGCTATTTCAGCTGTTACACCTTTCTATTATAAGTTCAGCTTTGAAGAAGTGAAACAGTATTACTTTGACCTCGTTGATAAAGTCGATAACCGTTTGATTGTTTACTCAATACCTGCACTTACTGGTGTAGAAATCGGTGTTTCTCAATTTATGGAACTGTTTGAAAATGATAAAATTATTGGTGTCAAGTTTACAGCTGCCGATTTCTTCTTATTGGAACGCTTGCGTAAAGCTGCGCCTGATCACCTCATCTACTCAGGATTCGATGAAATGCTTCTTCCTGCTGTGATCAACAATGTAGATGGTGCGATTGGATCAACATACAACGTCAATGGCCTGCGTAGTCGCAAAATTATGGAGCTAGCTCAAGAAGGTAATATCAAAGAAGCTCTAAGCATTCAAAATGATACGAATGATTTGATTGAAGCGATTCTTGACAATGGATTGTACCCAACACTTAAACAATTGCTTAAACTGCAAGGTTGTGACAAGGGTTCATTCTTGGCTAGAAAACCAATGGCGTCCGCAACACAGAAACAAATCAATCGCTCAAAGGAAATCTACGATGCCTATCTTAAAGATGTAAAATAAATAGTTTACATCACACGTTCTGCACTTAATTGAGAATCAATATAAATCAAGTGCACTCTTGGACAATCGTTACTGAACTATTTATTGATTTAAAGGAGGATAATACATGGAATTAGTCAGTCTCAGTTCTCAAAAAAATAAAAACGTGACAAAGGCTCAGCAAAAGGTTATCGATTTTCTAGAAGACCATGACTTGTCTTCAATGGAAAAAGGTTCTCATATAATTGACGGAGATGATTTTTTCGTAAACGTTATTGAATACGAGACAACCGATGAAGAAAATCGTATTTGGGAAACGCACAAAGCGTATCTGGATATACATGTTGTTGCAGTCGGCACGGAGCGTATTTATCATAGTTTTATAGAAAATATGACCACCGGCGACTACCATGAAGATGATGACTACCTCGAAGTGAAGGGCACAAAGGAAAATACGATCGATTTAAATCCCGATCAGTTGTTGGTCTTTTATCCTGAAGACACTCATAAAACAGGCGTCAAAGCAGGGAAAGCAATGACTGTTAAAAAAGGTGTTTTCAAAATAAAAATTTAAGCTGTAAACGGGTCAAAACTAGTCAAATAGAAAGATTTAGATAGAGACAAGGCCAGAGCTTTGTCTCTATCGTTATTATTTTTGATATGATGAAATTAAATGCGTTCAAGTAAATAACAGATAAAAGAAGGGTGAATCATAAATGGTAGACTATAAAAAAAGTATTGTTCCGCACATCGAATCAATGGCAAATCTGCTGACACCACTGGAAAAGAAAATAGCACAATATTTTATTGGGGAACACGACTCCACTACCGATTTTTCTTCTAAGGCTGTTTCTGAACGACTATACGTTTCTCAAGCTTCATTAACACGATTTGCGAAAAAATGCGGTTTTTCTGGATACAGAGAATTTATCTACCAGTATCAGGAGTCTTTTAACGAAACAAAACCACTTTCTTCCAGTTTAATGACCTCTGTTTTTGACAGCTATCAGGAATTGTTAAATAAAAGTTATTCCATGATCGATCGGGAAAAGCTAATGGAAATTATTGATCTACTTTTAAGTCAGAAACGAGTTTATATTTATGGAAAAGGAAGTTCAGGATTAGTCGCCGAAGAGATGAAATTTCGTTTCATGCGAATCGGTCTTGTGTGTGAAGCGATCACAGATAATCATGTTATGCAGATGAATCAGGTCGTATTGGATGATGAGTGTCTAGTGATTGGAATATCCATCAGCAGCGAGACCTCTGAAGTTCTAAATGGGCTGCAGATGGCAAATAAAAGAGGATCTAAGACAGTCCTGCTTACGGCCAATAAAACGAATGAAGTCGTTGATTACTGCGATGTGATACAGTTTTTTGCAATAAAAGATAATTTGGGTTTTGGAAATATTATCTCACCACAATTTCCTATTTTAATCATAATCGATATTATCTATGCTTTCTTTATGGAAACGAATCGTGAGCATCGTCAGAAGATTTGGCAGGATACATTTGATGCAATACAGGAGAAGGACTAACCGTTTATTACACAAGGAGAGACGAGAATGAATATTTTAGCTATAGATATTGGTGGAACAGCTATAAAGTATGGCATGTATGATGATTCGGGTTCTGCCTTGACAGATTTATATGAAACAGTAACAGTAAAAACCGAAACAACAAATTTCATTATGGACACAGTTATTCAAATAATCGAAGAAATGACTGTTGAACATTCGATAGAAGGTGTCGCGGTATCGACTGCAGGTGTTGTAGATCCAATAGAGGGAAATGTAGTCTTTGCCGGTCCAACTATTCCTGGCTATACTAATACACCGATCAAACAGACTATCGAGAACTTATTTCATATTTCAGCCGAAGTAGAGAACGATGTAAATTGTGCGGCGCTTGGTGAATGGTGGAAAGGCGCTGGAAAGCACAGTCCTTCGCTCGTATGTACCACTATCGGAACTGGTGTGGGTGGCGCTATTATTTTAGATGGAAATCTTTCACACGGGTCTTCATATTCTGCAGGTGAAATAGGCTATCTTCCTATGGCAAAGGGAAAAACTCTTCAGGATGAGGCGTCTACAACCGCTTTGATCGCTAATTACAGTCTGCTCAGCAATATCCCTGTAGATAAGCTGAACGGTAAAATTATTTTTGAAAAAGCAAAAAGGAGCGAAGATAAAGCTATTCAAGCTATCGATGATATGTTGAGTGCATTGATTCAAGGATTGCTAGCTGTGACGTATATTATATCTCCAGATACTATTGTCATAGGTGGAGGAATAGCTGCTCAAAAAGAATATTTAGAAAATAAAATAGAAGCTAAATTAAGAAAGAGTATTGTATCGAAACGTATGATGCCTAAAAAAATAGTATGTGCTGAATTAGGAAATAGTGCTGGAATGATAGGTGCTATTTATAATTTCACTCGAAAACATTCTTACTAGCTCTTGAAACGATTTATCTCACCACAATTTTCTTGAAATCATTATGTTTACTTTCTTTCAATGTATCCAGAAAAGATGAAATAACTTTCAATAATTCAGTTTTTCATAGACGTATACTTATTAAAAATGAAAGCACTTTCTAAATCTTTCAAAACATAGAAAATTGTTTCACTATCATATATACTCAGTGTTGTAAGCGTTGTATATGAAGGATGGTGAGTACATATTGAAAGACGGAATACATTGATTTTCAAAGAAAATACTCAATCACTTAATACTCAAATTATTTCATTTGAGACTATTTAGCAGAGTGACATTTGAGTGAATCGAAATCAAAATGAAACACAAACTATTTGAAAATAAGGAGAATATAATATGGAGAATATGGAAAAAGTTGGATTCGGTACTCTAAACTGGGTCGTATTAAGCATTTATTTACTCGCAATGCTTGGCGTAGGGCTTTACTTTACTAAGCGTTCAGGAAAGAGTACAGATTCATTCTTTACAGCCAGCGGTAAAATCCCTGCCTGGGCAGCTGGCTTCAGTATTTATGCAACAACTCTAAGTGCAATCACATTTATGTCAACACCTGAGCAGGCCTTTCTAACAGACTGGTCATACGCTGCAGGGAACTTAGCTATCTTTGCTATCATTCCAGTTTTGATTTACTTTTACATTCCTTTTTTCAGAAAATTGAATGTGACCACAGCATACGAATACTTAGAAGAACGATTCCACGTTTCATTGCGATCGATCAGTAGTTTATTATTCGTACTATTCCACATTGGACGAATAGCTATAATCATCTACCTACCGACGCTTGCTATCACGTCAGTATCTGACATTAATCCTACACTGATTGCAGCAGCTGTTGGCGTTTTGTGTATTATCTATACATTCCTAGGTGGTATGGAAGGTGTCATATGGAGTGACGTTATTCAAGGATTCCTTCTACTAGGTGGCGCTCTACTTATTATAGTAATGGGTGTAAACCTCGTTGATGGTGGCTTTGCTACCGTGGTTAAAAATGCTTCAGAACAAGGAAAATTTATCACAACTGAAAACTTTAAATTGGGAACAGGTGCCGCAGCAATTCCTATTATCTTTTTAGGTTCTATATTTAATAACTTACATCAATATACTGCCAGTCAAGACGTTGTACAACGTTATCAAACAACTTCTTCTATTAAAGAGACAAATAAATCACTTTGGTTCAATGGTGCTTTAGCTTTAATTACGATTCCAATCTTTTACGGAATGGGTACAACACTGTATATGTATTATTCAAATGCAGCATCATTACCAGCAGGATTCAATACATCTGCACTTGTCCCATATTTCATCGTAACAACACTACCCGTTGGCGTAGCAGGACTTTTAGTTGCAGCTATTTTTGCGGCTTGTCAGTCAACGATCTCATCCAGTTTGAATAGTATATCCGCTTGTGTCGTTACCGACTTTAAACAACGTTTCTATGGTAAAAGTGAAGGCAAAAGCGATGTACACTTAGCAAGAATTTCAATTATCATTGCTGGAATACTTGGAATGATTGCTGCTTTATATCTCGTTTCAACTAATCGTGCAGAAACATGGAATCTGTTCCTGGATATCACTGGTTTGTTCGGGGTTCCAACTGCTGGAATATTTGCCCTCGGTATTTTCACCAAACGCGCCAATACGCCTGGTGTTCTCGTTGGTTTAGTCCTAGCAGCCATAACAGCATTCTTTGTACAAAGAACAAGCTTGACACCATTTGCTGTTAGTACTGTATCATTTGCTTCCTCATTTATCTTTGGTTACATTGCAAGCTTCATCTTCCCTAATGCAAATAAAAACATCACTGGTCTAACGATTTATACTAAGGACGAAACGTATGTGAAGGGTGTTGAATAATAAATTATTCAGTCTAAGTAATATAGTCACATATGAAGCATAGACCTAATTTAAAAATTGAAAACTATTAAACATAATAATCGTGCTGGCAAGTTCTTAGGAACAAGCTGGCACGATTTTTTGTGTTGCTAGAAAAAGGTAGCGTATTATAAAACATTGGTTCTATAATTAATCGTGTTGGTGAGTTCTAAAAACTCACTGGCACGTTTTTTTGTATATCAATAGAAAAAGGTCAGTAGATTCCCTTATAATTAAGTCGAC
>NZ_FNYW01000053.1 GCF_900109085.1 Alkalibacterium gilvum
GTGGTAGCCGTAGGTTTGATAATGTGCATTATAATCTGTTTGTTCTTGATGGCCAAAGGTATCTGAATGAGTGGAATCGACATCAATGATTAACTCGGTGTCATTGCGAATCAAACGCGCTTTATCAATCAGCGACTGATTTAATGCTTGGAGTTGATCCATGTTCTCCTCGGTGAAACGATCTAAAAACCGTGAGATTGACGATTGTGAGGCCAACTCTTTTTTACCGAGTACAGCTTGAAAGACTGGATCCTGTCTTAATAGATTAGCTGATGAGTCTGCCGAGTACCCAGCAATTAACTGCATAATGAGTTGTTCTAATATCGCTAAGTTATCATGTGTGAAGTAAGCACGGTTATCTTTAATGTCCAGAAGTGATTTTGCCAAATCAGAAAACTTGAAGGTATCCATTACTTCTTTAACTAAGACTAAACCCGAATCACTCGATAAACGACCACCTGTATGCGAAATGATGATGTTTGAATTGAATTTTACCTGGTTTTTGTGTAAGCTAGTCATGAGAAGAACTCCTTTCTTATGGTTGGTTTCGACACCTTTACCATATCAGAATGGGGTTCTTTTTGCATCACTTAACAGGTGAAAATGAAAAAGTAAATGAAGACTGCCGTTAGGCAGTTTCAGACGGTTTGAAGTCAAAGTATGAATTATTCAGGAATGAATATATTTTGGACTTTCAGCCCATTATCGACTGGTACTTGAAACAGACTGGTAAAACACTAGAAGGTGGTACTGACGGCGTTTCTGGAGCCTCAGCGAGCGACCATGCAGAAGAAAGCGATGCGGTATCCGGAGCTTCAGTAAGAGAAGAAAATGAAGTAATGGATGCAGTATCTGGAGCGTCTGTTAAAGGCTAATCGCTAAAAGATGTTTGACCAAAAATCTCTACTGATCAAAATTGATTAAAACTTTAAGTGTAGAACAATCAAAAATCCCGTCAAACCAAGGATTAAATTTCCTTGAATTGACGGGATTTCACTTTCTAGCTAGTTTTGTTTCAGCCTTTTATAGCGGCGTCTTACGCTGTGCAAGCAGTGATCAACGGAATAGATCCAAGAATTTTTCCCACAGACTTTTTGGTTCTTGCGGGGTTGTTTCAGTTTGTTTATTGGATGCTTGATCTGTATCTGACGCGCGGTACTGAATGACAAATTGCACATTTTCCGTCTGGTCATTACGGTCATCCATAAAAGACTGAACCTGATAATCTTCATTTGAGAATTCAGCGACAGCTTTATCTATTTTTTCTTCTGTTTGATCTGGCAGGTCAGAAGTTTGGGAAGCCAGTTCGGATGTACCAGAAGCCAATTGATCAGCGCCGCTTACTAAGGCATCAGAACCGTTGGCAGCATTTTGAAGGCCGGATTCTAATGCCTCTGTACCCACGAGTAATTGTCTGGATCCAGTTTCAAGTGTTCGTGTGCTGTTGTGAAGTGTTTGTAAGCCGTCTATAAAAGCTAAGGAACCGGCGTGTGCAGCATTCACTCCATTGTTCAATTCTTTGGATCCGCTGGACAATCCGGCTGTACCTTCGGCCAGGCGCTGTAATCCAGACTGTACAGAGCTTCCGTTTGCTGCCAGAGTACTTGCTCCTGTTTTTAATGCTTGAGTTGCTGCAGTGGCTTGCTGAATTCCTTTCGATAACTGGCTGGTACTTTCAGTATATTGATTAACCCCTTCGTCAAGGGTTCCATATTGGTCAACTAAGGAGTCGATAGCTTGCTTCAATGGTTCGACAGTTTCTGAGATTGAAGACAAATTCTCTATTAATGTCGTTACTGCCTCGTTGAACGATTGGTATTGCTTAACGAGTTGGCTGCTGCCGGCTTTCAGGTCCCCCTCGGGTTGGACTACTCCTTCAATACCTTCAATAACTTGTTGGCTGCCCTCGATATACTGGGAATTTGCGTCAGTTAATTGCTCGGTTTGATTGATAGCTGTTTGAAGGTCAGTGAGTACTGCCTCATCTAATAGTCCTTCTTCAACTAAAGGTTGTAGTTTTGTCAATTGCTCATTCAAAGCAGCTAATCGTTCTTTTGCAGCTCTATTCTGATCGGCTAAGTCTGAAGGAGATAGACCACTTGTTTTAAGCTTAGTTTGATATTCTTCAATAGATTGATCTATATTTTCAATCCCCATGTCCAGGTTAATCATACCGGATTGGATATTCTGTGAAGCATCAGCCAACTCAGCGGCTTTATTGAATGATGCCGTCAGAAGACTGACTTTTTCCTGTAGTGTTTTTAGTGCATCTAAAACACGAGCAGACCCATCAGTCAGAGATTTAGATCGGTCGGTTAATTGTTGTGCACCTGATTCGATGTCAGATAATGCTTGAGTCAAATCTGATACACCCTGGTCAACTGAAGCTAGTCCATCAAAGAAAGGCTCTGATTGTTTTGCTAATTGCCGACTTCCTTGATTGAGTTGTCCAGCAGCTGATTGAAGCTGTCTGCTGCCATCAGTCAAATCTGCTAAACCGTTCTCCAGTTCTTTTGTTTTGGCAAATGCTTGAGCGGTACCCGAAACAAAAGCCTGGCTGCCTGAGTAGAGTTCGCTGGCTCCATTTGTTACTTGCTGACTTCCGCCAAGTAATCTTTCTAAGCCGCTATTCAACTCTGTGCTGCCGGAAAATAGTGATTGTGATCCGTCATTGACAGCCTGAATACCCGTCTCTAAATCGGCTAAGGGCTCAGTAAAAGAAGAAAGGTCAAATAAGTCTTTATCTATCCCTAGTGTCAATGGAGCACCGTTAATAGACCAGTCAAAGTCAGCAAACTCGGTAGTGTCTACTGTAAAAGTAAGCGGTTCTAACTGACCTGGTAAAACGGTCCATTGAACTTGCTGATGATTACCAGCTGTACTGACAATACCGTTTTCGCTGTTTAAATCAAAATGCGTGTCCAAGTCCATTGAAGTACTGATTTGTAAAGCATAATGGTCAACATAAGACATCAAAGCCTCATCCGACTCATCGGATGGTTGAATGTTGACTTCTACCTCCAATGTGCCTGACTGACCAGCGGATTTTTCAGGGTCTATTTCTTTTCCATCCAGCAGATAGTGGAAAGTAAATATCCAAGGCAATTTACGGTTTTGAAGCTTACCTTGTGTAATCACCCGATTTTCGTCTGTTTGAATCACAGACTCATCTGCTGAGGGAGAGGTTAAGTCTGCATGTGTTGTGTTCAACAGACGCAACTCTTCGTAATCTCCAAAGTCTTTGATTAAACTTAAATTGGAACCTTCAAAAACATTGGTCGTGTACATGTCTTCAACAGATCCAGATCGATCAATTGTAGTGTAGATCAATTCTTCTTTTGTAAAATTAACTTCATTTGCTTCTGCAGCAAAAGCTTGCAGAGGCGTAGAGAGTGCGCCGGCAATCAAAGCAGCAGTACTGAGGTAAATAATTGGTTTTTTCATTATAAACTTTTCCTTTCTAATGAGTATCCTATTTGAATTCAAGTCCTTTAGATGTTTTTTCAATTAAACGATCAGCTATATAAAGAAAAATCGGTAATCCAAAAAATACTACGATCATGGATAAAATGGTTCCTTGCGCTAAAAGCAATCCGATTTGGGCAGGGACTTGATTAGTCGAAAAGGCACCGAATAAAAATCCTGCAGCTGTCATAATCGTACCAGAGACGATAATACTTTCCCCCGACTTTTCAATAGCAGATAATAAAGCAGCTTTCTTATTTAATAAACGGCGCTCCTCCAGATATCGGTCAGTTAATAAAACCGCATAATCAACAGTGGCACCTAATTGAACCGAGCTGAGAATCAGGTAAGCAATGTAAAAGAGTGTGCTGCCTCTAAAGTAAGGCAAGCCCAAATTGATCCAGATAGCAGACTGGATACTCAATACGAGGATTGCCGGTAAAGTAAGTGACTTAAAAGCAAATAAGATAACAATCAAAATCCCTATAATAGAAGCAGCATTAACGATCTGCTGGTCTGAATTAATCACATCTTTCAGATCGTATGTTGACACACTATCACCAGCCAATAAATAATCCTCGCCGAACTGAGCTTGAGCTTTTTGGTTGATTGAATCAATCAACGCAAAGGTCTCTTTGCTTTCAGCTGGCAAGTCAGATTCGATGGCAATCCTGCTGTAATGAGGTGATTGAAGCAGCTCTCTTGTTTTTTCGGGAACGTACTGAATCGGAACAGTCCAACCCACTTCGTTGGAATATGCTTGCACATTTGTCAGGTGATCAAAGTCAGACAAGTCATTCAGCAGCGCTTTTTCTTTTGCTTCATCTTTATTCGGAATCATCAGCGCCATGACATTGGTGTGACCAAAAGTTTCATCAACGGCAGCTTTTTCCTGCATGACTGTATTATCTTCGGATAACCACATTGAACTGCCGTAATAAAAGTTATTTTGATACTGTGCCATAAAAAATATTCCAGATGAAATAATGATCAAAGGAAAAGTAATATAGCGGACTCGATAAACTAGGTTTGCCAGTGGTTTCAAAGAAGGGATAAAGGAGCGATGTGTCGTCTTCTCTAAAACATTGGCGCTCATCAGGGTAATCGCCGGCAGGAAGATGAATACCGCTAGCAAACTTAAAATAACCCCTTTTGCTAAAACAATTCCCATATCAGCTCCAATCCCGAATTTCATTAGAATCAAAGCAGCAAATCCAATAACCGTCGTCAAACCGCTGGATAAAACAGAGCCTAAAGACTGCGTAAGAGCTTTGACCATGGCTTCTTCTTGAACGATTCCTTCCCTTTGATATTCTTCATAGCGATGCAGCAGGAAGATTGAATAGTCAATGGAAACCCCTAACTGTAAGATGGGAAAAGCATTACTGGTAACAAAAGAAATTTCTCCTAAAAAAATATTGGTACCGGCATTAATCAAAATAGCCAATCCTATAGTTCCGAGAATCAAAACAGGTTCGATCCAAGCAGATGTAAAGAACAGCAAGATCAGAAAAGCGATCAGAACGGCAAATCCTATAGTGGTATATAAATCTTTGGAAGTGTGTTGATCCAGTTCGTAATCCTGCAACAGCGTTCCTTCTAATTGACCTTCGTCTCCAGCAATCGTTCGGATCTCTTCGATCAAGGTATATTGATCTGTTGTGTCAGTCGTATCAACAGAAATAGTAAAGAGTGCTTTTCCATTTAAATAGTAATCAGCTACGGCAGTCTGATCCATTTGTTCTAGTGGTTTTTCTATGTTTTCTACGTCGTCGAGCCATTCCACCGAAGATACGTTATCTAATGCCGCTAGTTCAGCTTTCATTTCTTCTGCTTCATTCAAGCCGATCGTTTCAGTCATGAGACGAATCGTTGAAGGCTGCTGAGGAAATTCCTCTTCCATCGTATGAATAGCTTGGGTAGAAGGAGAAGAGCTGGGCAGGTAATCTACCATATCGTGATTAACTTCTACAAAAGAGGCTGAAAAAGCGGCCAAAATTCCCAGAAAAGCAAATACAAAGACGATGACTTTTCGGTGATAGACAATGGTTCTAAAAATACGTTCTTTCAACATGTTCTGTTTCCCTCCCATTCATTTGACAACTGTTCAAATTTCAACTACTGTTAATTATAATAAAGAAATAAAAAAGTACAATTCACATATTGAGACAGATTGTTGGAATTTATACAGAATGAATAGAAGTGTTGAAAGTGGGAGCGCCATCATGAAAAAAAACCGCAGTGTTCAAAAAACTAAAAGAATTTTGAAGCAGACTCTCATTGATCTTTTGAAAGATCAATCCATTCATCAAGTCAAAGTAAAGGAGCTGACAGAACGGGCAGAAGTCAATAGAGGAACTTTTTATTTTCACTATTCAGACATATATGATCTGCTGTATGAGATTGAAGATGATGTTTTTCAAGAACTGGAAAGTGTATTTGATCAGTTCGATAAGGAAGGGCATAGTACAACAGAGGGATTATTATTAGAAGTGCTGTTTGAAGGTCTGACAGAAAAGAGAGAGATTGTTTATATATTATTAGGACCAAACGGAAGCCGGTCGTTTTCTTCTCGAATTGACGGCTGGATCGATTATCATTCAAGAAATATTCTGCAGAGGGCCTTTCCCCAGGTAGATGCAGATTACCATCGGTTAGTTTCGGCTTTTCTGATCCGAGGCGTGATCGGAACATTTAAGACTTGGTATGAAACTGGACAGAAACAAACGTACAAAGAATTGGCCGAGATCATAGAAAAAATTATTGGTCCCAAGCCTTATAGCTGATATTATTTAACGTAAAACAGCTGCACCCCATTTTGACAGGGTGCAGCTATCTGATTAATAATATAAATTAACTTCTTACTTCTTGCCGAAACCGCCAAGCCCGCCTAAATCAATACCGCTGAAGGATTGTTTAGCTGTATTGATTAGTTCATCCCGTTCATTCTTATCGATTTTTCCATCTGAATGAGCTTGTTTAACCTCGTTTACCAACTGTCCGACTTTATCTTTGTCTACATTTTGAATCTGTTGTTTTAGTTGATCAAATTTTTGACTCATCGTCTATCCATCCTTTCTTAGCGTTTTTGTATATTTACACTTTATGAAAAATGGTCGGAGTATGCAAGTAAGAGAACTCGACTCTATAATTTTCTTCTGCCGAACTTTATGATTCTTTTAAGCAAATTCAAGTTGATGTTGCCGACAACTTGCTTAGCTGTTGCATTCAGTTCATGTTTAAATAATTTAATTGTTCCTGAATTATTCATACCTCTAAAATTTAAGACCAAAAAGTAAAAGTAGTTCTTTTTCTCTCAATTTTTCCTGAATCTTGTAAAAAAATCGATATCCATTTGCTTCAGTCAATTTACTAAACACAAAAAAGCGAATAGAACCTAAATTTTGAGCGCACTTCCCCCTGGGAATTGATTTATATTTTTAAATGGGGAAACTCACTGTTTTAGTTGTCGTTTTTATATCCAACATCGAATCTCTCGGATTCGATGGAAAGCTTGATAAAATTCTTTTTGAAAGACGTGGTGACTGGACAGTTTCAAGTAAATACTTCTACCAGTACGAACTAGTTTTCCTGCTACTTTCAGAAGCCGCAAACGGATCGTATTGATTTGTAGTCCAGTCCATTCCTGTTGGAAACAGGACGTTCTGAGAAAATTAACCAAGTTATACGCTAGCACACTAAACATCATACGCGCATGGTTCTCAATGAAATGGGGACTATCCGTCTTATCAAAGAAAAAACCGTTTTTCGCTTCTTTGATGAAGTTTTCCATCGTTCCACGTTTGGCGTATGTTTTGAAGACCATTTCTGAAGAGGTATCCTCTGATAAAGTGGTCACGACGAACTCATGACGGAAGAGGAGTTCTCCACCCTCACGGGTTGAGCGAACACAGACGCGACGGGCTTGGGTCCATTTTTGGGCTTGATACGAAATCGAATGGTAATGGACTTCTGTCTTCTCCCATGGGTGGTTGTCTCCGATACGGACATATTGTTCCGCCAACTGAACGAGCCGACGATTATTTTTCATCCGGATGACATAGTGACTTTTGTGTTCTTCGCACAGCTCGTATAGTTCAGGAGTCGCAAATCCACTATCTCCTCGAACGAGAATATTGGTGACTGGGACGACTTTCTCATAATGCTCAAACAATGGCGTCATGAACTCTTTGACGCCCTTAGAGGTATACTGATTCCCTGAACGGAGTTCTGCTTTTAAGAAATCACCCGTCATCCCATTAAAAGCTACCAATGGATGGTACCCATAGGTTTGATAGTGTGCGTTATAATCTGTTTGTTCTTGATCGCCTAACGTATCGGAATGGGTAGAATCCAAACCAAAAATCATTTCATTCGTATTGCGAATAAGCCGTGCTTTGTCAATCAACACTTGATTCAATTCTTGAAGTTGGAGAATGTTTTTTTCCGTGAAGCGATCCAAAAAGCGAGAAATCGACGACTGAGAAGCGAGAGATTCTTTTCCCAAAATGGTTTGAAATACTGGATCATGCCGCAAAATATTAGCAGAAGAATCAGCGGCGTAACCAGCAATTAACTGAAGGGCCAATTGTTCAAGAATCGTATGATTCTCGTACTGCCAATAAGCACGATTTTCTGGTAACTGAAGCTTTTTCTCAGCTAGTTCAGAAAACTCGAGAGCGTCCATAAATTCTTTCACTAACACCAAACCTGAATCACTAGAAAGATCGCCACCTGTGTGAGAGACAAAAATATTTTGATTGAATTTTACTGATTTTTCTTGTAATGTAACCATTGAGAGAACTCCTTTCTTTGGTTGGGTTTCGGCACTTCAACCATATCAGAAAGGGGTTCTTTTTTCATCACCCAAGGGGTGACGAAAAAAGACTAGCGAAACACGATTACATTACTATTCCGAAGCAATATTACAAAAAGTATGAATAATCTAGGTATATTATTTGATTACTAAGAATCCTACGTACAGTTTGCTAACCTACATTCACATATCCTCTAAGAGATTCTATGAACATTGTTGTTGAATTTGATCAATTCCTAAAATTGTACTGCCCATAGCTACAACAGATCTGCCCAGAGCGTTTACAGTTTGCTGAGTAAATCCTTGTTCAGCTATAAGTACCAGCGCCATCCCAGCAGCTTTTATTCCACCAACAGCTTTAATGAAGTTTTTTAACTTCATTAAAAGACCAATACCTATGAATGATCCTCCAACCACTACACCGATAGCAGCCACACATTTAGTTACTTGCCACGCTCCCATGGTGGACACTAAGCCGCCATTTTCTAACAGTTCTGTGTCTTCTAAGACCTTGTAATAGATTCCTTCTTCCTCAAGATAAGCAAGTAATTCTTGTTCTTTTCCATCAACTAAAAGTTCTGATGGAATTTTTTCTACAATTTCTAAAAGAGTCATCAGCTCTTTTTGATTAAGATCTTCAAGTGGTTCTAACGTCTCTTCAGTTACTTTATGTACCCCATCATCTTCAATATCGCTTACTGCTAGAACAGTACTTGGTGAAATTGATGCTACGAACATTGAAACAACACCAAGTATTAGCAATATCTTTGTCGTCAGTTTCTTTATCATAATCTCTCTCTCCTTTTGATAAAGTCCATATAATTGTGTAAAAGATAAAAGGCCATATAAAGCTCCTTTTACGGTACAATGTTTTTATCGACAAAAACATACCTAGGAGGACTTTATATGACCCAAGTACATTTTACATTGAATACTGATGAGATACAAAAGATAATTAATGATTCTGTAAAAGATGATTTAGCGAAAGATATTTTAACCACCATTTTTAATCAGCTCATGGAAGACCAACGGTCAGAATACATTCAAGCTGATGAATATGAGCGATCAACTACACGTCAAAGTCAACGAAATGGCTATTATGAACGCGATTATACGAC
>NZ_FNYW01000092.1 GCF_900109085.1 Alkalibacterium gilvum
AAATGATGGCTGCTTCTAAGCCAACATCCTAGTTGTCTAAGCAGCCCCACATCCTTTTCCACTTAACAAGAATTTGGGGACCTTAGCCGACGGTCTGGGCTGTTTCCCTTTCCACTACGGATCTTATCACTCGCAGTGTGACTCCCGGATCTACATCTGTGGCATTCGGAGTTTATCAGGATTCGGTAACCCGATAAGGGCCCCTAGTCCAAACAGTCGCTCTACCTCCACGATGCATATTATCCGAGGCTAGCCCTAAAGCTATTTCGGAGAGAACCAGCTATCTCCAAGTTCGATTGGAATTTCTCCGCTACCCACACCTCATCCCAGCATTTTTCAACATACTTGGGTTCGGGCCTCCAGTGCGTTTCACCACACCTTCACCCTGGACATGGGTAGGTCACTTGGTTTCGGGTCGACGACGGCATACTCTACGCCCTATTCAGACTCGCTTTCGCTGCGGCTCCACCTCTTCGGTTTAACCTTGCATGACATCGTCACTCGCCGGTCCATTCTACAAAAGGTACGCCATCACCCATTAACGGGCTCTGACTACTTGTAAGCACACGGTTTCAGGTGCTGTTTCACTCCCCTTCCGGGGTTCTTTTCACCTTTCCCTCACGGTACTGGTTCACTATCGGTCACTAGGAAGTATTTAGGCTTGGGAGATGGTCCTCCCGGATTCCGACGGAATTTCTCGTGTTCCGCCGTACTCAGGATACCAGCTAGGTAAGGTCGACTGTCGCATACGGGGCTTTCACCCTGTCTCGCATAACTTTCCAGTTATTTCTGCTAGTCTTACTCGTCCATATCGCCGGTCCTACAACCCCAAAAGGCAAGCCTTTTGGTTTGGCCTCTTCCCGTTTCGCTCGCCGCTACTCGGGGAATCGCATTTTGCTTTCTCTTCCTGCAGGTACTGAGATGTTTCAGTTCCCCACGTCTACCTTATCTATAGCTATGTATTCACTATAGATATATCACTTGATGAAAAGTGATGGGTTCCCCCATTCGGAAATCTTTGGATCAACGCTTACTTACAGCTCCCCAAAGCATATCGGTGTTCGTCCCGTCCTTCATCGGCTCCTAGTGCCAAGGCATCCACCGTGCGCCCTTATTCACTTAACC
>NZ_FNYW01000052.1 GCF_900109085.1 Alkalibacterium gilvum
CCAAGGCTGGGCTTATCAAATGCAAGCTTATGGAGAAGAATTAAATGATAATAAGATTTTCCAGAGCATGTCCCGTAAGGGAAATTGTCTCGATAACAGTCCAATGGAAAACTTCTTTAGTATCTTGAAACAAGAAATGTATCACGGACGTATTTATAAAAGTTATGAGGAATTAGAAAAAGCAATAGGCAACTATATTTATTATTACAACAACTATCGAATGAAAGAAAAACTTAATTGGTTAAGTCCGATTGAATACCGTTTATCACCACCTTATTTAAAACAAAGCGCATAAAAAAACAGAGTAGGATTATCTACTCTGTTAAAAAGTCTAACTTTTTGGGGTCACTATACTTGTTCCCGGTCTTTTTTACATAAAAAAGTCACATTCCTACTCCTAAAATTCAGTTTAGTAGCATAGCATTCTGTTCTCTGATTTGGTAAACTATAACGAGTATATAGAGAAGGATTATTATATGTATGGGTCCTGATAAAAACTATATATGATGCTAGAGGAGGAAAAAAAGTGAAAGTAGCTAAAAAAAAGAAAAACAATAAAAAGAAGTCACATATTCCTTTTCGATTAAATTTATTATTTTTTATTGTGTTCTTACTTTTTTCAACATTAATATTACGCTTAGCGTATTTACAAATCGTCCGTGCTGAAGAGTATAAAGCGGAAGTGGAACGGACTGAACAAACAACGATTACTGGTAGTGTCCCTCGCGGAGAGATATTTGATGCAAATTTAAATAAGTTAGTAGGAAATGAAGCAAGACATACGATTACTTACACACGTGGAAGCAATGTGCCTGCTGCACAAATGGCATCTGTCGCCTATGAGTTAGCGGAGTATATAGACATGCCGCACACCACATCCTTTGAAGTAGATCGTCAATTTGATTTAAGCGAAAGAGATTTGAAAGATTTTTTCATTGCTCGAAATCAAGAAGAAGTTAGAGACCGCCTGAATGATGACGAACAAAAATTATCTGGATCAAAATCCTATAGTGCTATGTTAGAGAAGGTAGAGGAATCAGAAATCCTATCGTACGAAGAACGAGAATTGGATGCAGCGATCATATTTAAAAAAATGAATGCTGCGTATTCGTTAAGCACAGTGAATATAAAAAATCAAGATGTTACGGAATCAGAAATTGCACGTGTCAGTGAAAACCTAGATAAATTTCCTGGAGTTGATACAGGAACAGATTGGGCAAGGTATTATCCGGAAGGCGATATGCTAAGTTCGATTCTGGGTGTGGTTACTTCTGAAGATCAAGGTGTCCCTGAATCAGAATTAAAGACCTATCTTGCAAAAGGGTACTCTAGAAATGATCGGGTAGGAAAAAGTTATTTAGAGTCAGAATATGAAACTGTTTTAAGTGGGACAAAATCCCGAATCGAAACTGAAACGAATACGAATGGTGATATTATTAATCAAATCCAACAATATTCTGGGCAAAAAGGGGACAATTTAATATTGACCATGGATATTGATTTCCAAGAAACCGTTGAGGAAATCGCTATTGATTCATTAGATCAACGTCAAGGTTTAAATAACAGTATTTATATTGCAGCTATGGATCCGAGTAATGGTGACGTTCTCGCTATGACGGGGAAAGAAATCGATAAAGGCGAAGTTAAAGATATTACATACGGTGTCTTTAACCATAACTTCAATATGGGTTCATCTATAAAAGGGGCAACCGTATTGTCAGCTTATATGGATGGTGTCTTGAATTCCAGTAACAATGTGATTGTTGACCAGCCTTTAAATATAAAAGATTCCAATTCTATTTCCTCTGTTTTTAATCGCTATGGCGCTGAGCCAGTCAATGATATCATGGCTTTGGAAGTGTCATCCAACGTTTATATGGCCCGACTTGCGATGAGGATGGGTGGGGTTTATGATTACAGTAAGAATATGTCCTTGAACATTAGCGGACAGAAACTTTTAGATAAGCAAAGAGAATATTTCCATCAATTTGGGCTTGGAACGGCTACAGGCATTGATTTACCATTGGAATCAACCGGATTGGAAGGAGCTGCCAGCGTTCCCGGCGGTCTATTTTTCTCTTTTGGACAGTACGATACTTATACTCCTCTCCAACTTTTACAGTATGCATCAACAATTGCTAACGGTGGGACGCGAATAGCACCACGATTAGTCTCTGAAATTCGCGATACGAATACGGAAACGGGTAGCGTTGGGTCATTGAAAACAGAAATACCAACGAAAGTACTCAATACAGTGAATGTCTCTGAAGAAGCTATGGAGCGTGTTCAAGAAGGTTTTTATAGGGCAGTGAATGGTAGTAGAGGGACGGCTAGAAGCTATTTTGCCGGAACATCTTATGCATCTGCGGGAAAAACAGGAACGGCTGAAGCCTTTTATTGGGATGATGACAAGAAAGAAATTACCGAAAGTGTCATAAATATAACATACGTTGGTTATGCACCTCATGATGATCCAGAGATAGCTGTTGCTGTTGTCGTACCTAATTTACCAACAACTGGACGGACGAATCGAGAAAACACGAAGGCTGCAAGACGGGTATTGGATGCTTATTTCAAAGAGGGTGAATTCAAAGTTGATTCTCCTAGTGAAGCATTAGAATCTGTAGAAGATTTAGCTGATGAAGCGGAAGATTTGGCAACAGAAGAAGACCCTGAGGAAGTAAACGAAGAAGCAGGCGATGGTACTGCAGAATAAGAATGACTATAATGAGAACATGCTACGAGCGTTTGTAGCATGTTCTTTTTGTTTCAGTTTATTAAAGACTACAGAAATTTATATGTATGATTTAGTTACTGTTGTAAGTTTAAAGGAGTTCGGACAGCTGTAGATACTCTTCAGCTAAAACCTGTCGAAGATTACAACCTTCGGCTCATTCAATTGTATCTCAATAGATTATTGTCCGAAGATTGTCCGTGTTCGGACAATTTCATATAATATGGTGACTGAACCTGTCAAACATGAGAAACTTCGGTCGATTCAAGATACTGCAACGTTAAAACTGTCCGAAGTTAGCTCGAGTACGGACAGTCATTAGTATCTTAAAAAGCGAACCTGTCAAACATCGCAGACTTCAACCGTTTCATTCAAAAATATCTATTTATCATGTCGAAGTATATCAAAACATAGCGAATGAAAGAGCATGACTATAAAGTTTATGCCTATTCACAATGCTTATGACCAAAAGGTATTCAAAATTGAGCGCTAAGGGGAAAAGCCGTATATTTGTATCAACCTAATCCAGTTTCAAGTTTTTTGCATACAAAAACGGAAGATAAAAGAGAGTCTTTTATCTTCCGTACTTAAGTTTTAAACTAATTATTTAGTTTCGCGGTGCAAAGTTACTTTGCGTTCGCGTGGGCAATATTTTTTAGCTTCCAAACGCTCAGTATTATTACGTTTGTTTTTTGATGTTAGATAGTTACGTTCTTTACACTCTGTACATTCCAAGGTAATGTTTACTCGCATGATTGTCCCTCCTATTATTCCTGTTTTGAAGGCTATCAAACATGTTAGGGTATCTAGCCTTATACCTTGACTAGAATACCATAATTTAACTGTAATTGCCAATATTTTTTTATATTACACTAATTATTTCTGATACTATTTTTAAAAAAATACTAAGATCTCTTAAAAAAATGATGTTTAATTTACTTGAATTGACACAATTATTTAAAAGATGGCAGTGTAAGTATACCGCAACAGCTACAATGCTTTTACATAGTTATCTAGTGGTATAAACTTTATGATAGGTTCAACATTACAAATGTTGAATAAAGCTTAGGTTTTTTTGTGAATAATGATTTATAGATTGGGCCAAAGCAAGTGGGTATGCTATACTATTTAGAGAAAGTAGCAAGGGAGATATTAATGTGAATTATAAAACACAACTCAAGATTGAGAGATGGAAACAGGGTCCGTTTATCACGTATTCAATCCTCGCTATAACAGGATTTATGTATTTATTACAGGAAATACTTGGCGGAAGCACGAGTCAATGGGTTTTGATTAAATTAGGAGCAAAAGTAAATGAACTCATTGTATTAGGTGATTGGTTTCGTCTGATTACACCGATGTTTTTACATATCGGACTGACGCATATTTTATTCAATGTATTAATTGTATATTTTTTAGGTATACAACTTGAATCTATTTTTGGGCATTGGCGGTTCTTATTACTTTATTTTTTAAGCGGTATAGTAGGGAATGCTACAAGTTTTGCATTTAATTCAAGTATTTCAGCGGGTGCAAGTACAGCCATTTTTGGTCTCTTCGGTTCGACGTTGGTTCTTGTAAAACTCTTCCCAGGACAGCCACAAATGAAAGCAATGGCTAAAAATTTCACACTACTGATTGTACTAAATTTAGTTTTCGGTATTTTTAATTCTGGAATCGATATGGCAGGTCACATTGGTGGTTTAGTCGGCGGTTATCTTGCGGCATTCGCCCTATCAACACCAACAGCTTGGCGTACGGATAAAAAACAGCAATTAATGTATGCGTCACTATTATTTATCGTCTTTTTAGTTTTAATTATCATAGGATATAATAAATACATTCCTATATTAAATTTCTTTTTTTAAAAATTACTAAATAATGGAGGAAAATAGATATGGAAAATAAAAATATTATTGGTGTTGACTTGGGTGGTACAACAATAAAGTTTGCTATTACAACAAGGGAAGGTGAAATTTTAGAAAAGTGGAGCATTAAAACGGATCCAAGTGACGAAGGCTCTCATATTACCCCCTCTATCATACATTCGATTAATAGTTATATGAGTCAAAATAACCTTAAAGCGAGTGATTTTTTAGGTATTGGAATGGGATCACCAGGTACTGTTAATAAGAAAAAAGGGACAGTCATTGGTGCATATAATTTGAATTGGAAAACGGAGCAACCTTTGGAGGAAATGATCAAAGGACAAACGGGTATTCCATTATACATTGATAATGATGCCAATGTCGCAGCTTTAGGCGAACAGTGGGTCGGCGCAGGTAATAATGAACCGGATGTTGTCTTTATTACTCTCGGGACAGGAGTCGGCGGTGGTGTCATTGTGAATGGTGAACTTGTGCACGGTGAAATAGGTGCAGCGGGAGAAATCGGCCATATGACTGTTGATCCAACCGGTTATGAATGTACATGTGGGAAAAAGGGATGTTTGGAAACTGTGGCCAGTGCTACGGGGATTAAAAGAATTGCTACAGATGACGCTGCTTCTTTTGAACAAGACACTCCACTGAAAGCATCCGTCTTAGCTGGAGATAATATTAATGCCAAAATTATACTTGATGCTGCTAAAGATGGAGATGCATTTGGTCTTGCTGTAATTGAGAAAGTCAGCAATTACTTAGGGCTTGCGTGTGGAAATATTGCAAACTTGCTCAATCCTTCGACAATAATCATTGGTGGGGGCGTATCTAAAGCTGGAGAATTCCTAGCTGACTATATCAGAAAATACTTAGCTGTATATGCTTTTCCGACAATACGTAAAAGTACGAAGATTCGTATCGCAGAATTGAGTAACGACGCTGGTGTTATTGGAGCGAGTTCATTAGTACTAAAAGAGGCGATTCATAAGTCAAATAAATAACAGATATATCCTTTTTTTTGTTAAGATTATCTTATAATGTATGAATATAAAAGAGGTGATAACTGTGATAAAAAAAAGATTTCATTATATAGATGGGATCCTTCGTTTAATATGTTGTTGCCTATTTTTATTCGCTTGTTCAACTGAAAAGAGTGAAGCCCCTGGTGAAGAACAAGAACAAACCTCGAATAATGGCAACCAGGAACTGGCTTCTTTAGATATCGATTATCGCCTTTTTCAAAAAGTGGTGGGCTGGCTTGATAATGAGACACTGCTCGTTCATATAGGTGATTCAGAAACACAACAACTTGTCACTTTTGATATATTTACTGGCAATATAAACCAGATATATAGCGTCGACTCTTTCATCCTCACTGTAGAGCTGAATCAAGCTAAAAATAAGATTTTACTTCAAGAAATAAAAAATGAACAAACCTCATTTAAAATTGTTACATCAGAAGGGAACCTTATCCAGTCAACTGAATTTGAATTTGCTAGTTATGTAAATTTCCACTGGAACCCTTTGAGTAATAACACAGTATTCGTATCGCATTATAGTTTTGATCCTGAATCGGAAACAGAAACAATCAATGTGTATAATTGGGATATTGAAAATGATAGTTTTTCGAGAAAGAAAATTCCTTCACTGTCCCCAAAATGGTATACAGAAAACATTTATCTTTATGTAGATGAGATGAATGATGGTGGCCTGTACATTGGTGATATCAGGAAAGACAAGCAAGACATGATGATTAACCAGGATATTTCTAATTTTTATATCAATCAGGACACGTTTATTGGGTTAGTGGAATCAGATATTACAGAGAATGAAGTTTTGCTTTTTCATGAATATCCCTTTTTATTAGGTGATAAAGTTATTAGTATTCCAAAAGTTACAATGAACGATAAGCCAATTAAGTTGAATTTTACTCAGTCAGCGCGCAACGGTAAAATCTACGGTGTTATACCTAATCAGTCTTTTGTAGTGGAAGAAGAATTGGGGAGTTATCATTTGTCACGCTTAAATTTTCAAAAGGAAGCAAGACATGACATTCTAGAACTACCGGAAAATGCGCCTATTGCTTTAAGCCCTGATGAAGAACACCTCCTTTACGGCTGGCGATTAGAAAATATTGTTGATTTATCTGATCCCGAATTGATAGAACTACTGGAAATTTTAAACTAAAATAAGACTAGAAAAATAGAGTGTATTGCTGTAAAATGTTAAGTGAAATACATGAGAGGGGAAGTTTGTTTTTGAATACTTGGACAATCGTTACTATTGTTTTATGGGTTTTAATCATTGCTTATGCTGGATGGGAACTCTTGCAATACTTTAAAAGAAAAAAAGCTGCAACATCTTTAGATAATGAAACGTTTAAAGAAGACATGCGACGCGCTCAAATCGTTGATGTAAGGGAAAAAGATGTTTTCAATTCTGGACACATTTTGGGAGCACGTAATATCCCATATTCTCAATTGAAACAACGTTCAGGCGAGTTACGTAATGACCAGCCTATTTATTTGTATGAGAAAAAAAGAACAATGAGTTATCGAGCAGCTTTACTGTTAAAAAAACAGGGCTTTGCTAATTTATATGTTTTAGAAGATGGCTATTCCGGATGGGATGGAAAAATCAAACGAAAAAAGCATGTTAATTAGTTCATTAATATGTTTCAATGTAATTTAATAATAAAAAAAAGGAAATCTCAGAGATTTCCTTTTTTTATTAGCAGGCCATTTGCATATAATTCATCTTGAAACTCAATTAAACAATGAAGAAGGAGTAGACACGTGAGAAATAAAAGAACGAAAATCAGTAGAGTAGGAGCTAATGCTCTAAGAAATCAACTGAATCGTCGGGACAGAAATGAAGTGCCGATTTCTTGGGTTTATACTGCTTTGTTTATGGGGACACTCGTGGTAATAATGAATCAAAATGCCATTAAAACAGCCTTGCCACAAATGATTATTGACCTAGGTGTAGTACCATCAATTGGGCAATGGACAATTTCAGGTTATACATTGGTCAAAGGCGTGATGGTTCCTATAACTGCTTTCGCTATGAATAAATTTCGTTCCCGGAATTTATTTATTTTAATGATGCTCTTTTTTGGGGCAGGATCTATTATTGCAGCTTCTGGTATTAATTTTTACATTGTTTTAGTAGGAACATTACTTCAAGGTGTTGCGGCTGGGATGGTCATTCCTTTAATGCAAACCATTATTTTAACCGTTTCTCCTATGGAAAAGCGGGGAAGCGCGCTTGGAATGATGGGGATTGTTCTTGGGTTTGGTGGAACACTCGGTCCAGCTTTAGGCGGTTTAATTGTTGATCAATTATCTTGGCATTTCATATTCTGGTTTTCATTTATTGGTTCTGTTCTTGTTATTCCTTTAGCACAACTCACGCTAACCGATGTCTTGCCGATGAGTGATCCGACGCTGGATTGGGTTTCGATTAGGCACTCACTCATTGGATTTGGCTTGTTGCTCTTTGGCCTGTCTGTCATGGGATCTGATGGCTTTAAATCTGTAACGGCCTGGGTTGGAATAATTATCGGTTTGTTCTTTGTCATCCTGTTTATTAAAAGGAATTTACAAAGTGAAGACCCTATGCTTAATGTTTCCCTATTTAAAAATAGAACGTTCAGTCTAGCTGTTATTATCGCTATGCTAGGTTTGATGGTTGTTACTGGCTTGACAAATGTAATGCCAATGTATATTCAAAGTGTATTGGGACGTTCGGCTACCTTGTCGGGCTTAATTATTTTACCAGGAGGACTACTTAAAGCATTTATCGCTCCAGTAACAGGGAAACTCTTTGATAAATATGGTATCAGAGTGATTGGTCCCTTAGGTGGTATTATAATGTTTAGTGGCACCTTATTGATGACATTTGTAACAGAAACGACCCCGATGTGGTATATAGCTGCGGTCTACCTATTTCTATCTTTAGGGTTTGGTATATTTAATATACCGGTTACGACGGCGGGGATGAATGCTTTGCCAGATAAAGAGATGAGCCATGCGACACCGGCTAGACAAACGGTTCGACAAATAGGATCAAGTTTTGCAATCACAATTGTATTTGCAACTATGTCGATTGTTTCGTCCGTTATTCATTCACCTTCTACAGGGGCTGAAGATATCGGATCTGATGTAAGTATATATGGTATTCAGGGTGGCTTTATATTGATAGCTGTTCTAGCATTCATTACTTTCATACTCACGCTTTTCTTAAGAAGTACACCCAAAAATAAACTATCAGTATAAACAAAGTCAACTCGCTTATTTTTTTAAACTAGAGCGGGTTGGCTTTGTTCCTTTATATGAAGCGCATTCTATTATGTTTTTTAAAAACTTCAAGAGAATAGACTAGAATGTCTTACTCGCGCGCTTACGACACTTGAGTGAACACTTTTCTGACTAGAATGTCTTACTCACGAGCTTACGACACTTGAGTGAACACTTATTTGACTAGAATGTCGACCTAATAATTTTCCAGTCATGTTCATTGAAGTAATGTGGAGACACTTTTGTAAAGTGTCTCTCCTTTTTATCAAGCTAAATGATTTACTTGAGTAAGTCGTTTATAATATACTAAAAAAAGATAATTTATTATGTCTTGGTCAAAAGATTATCGGAAAAATATTAAAAAAAGAACGGTTAGCCTTTAAAATATAACGCCTCAGTATGTAACTTAATATAAAAGAGTGTGTTCTTTAACTAGTGTTTACTGAACAAGTACTAAATTGATAAACCGACGAGTTTTAAATGGAAGACGCACGAAAAAAACTCCTAAAGTTTCGATCAAATAAAGCGCGCAGAAAGTTTCTTTGAATTTTGGATAAATTCAAAGAAACGATTGCTAAAGCAATCGTTGAAAAGGTCGTTTCGGCTAGACGTGTTCGAATCATTCCCAGCCCATGGCAGCGTTTGGCTAAGCTGAAGTCGCGCTCAACTTGGATACGGTCTCGATTATCTTTGTATTCAATCGTCTTGTCCACACGATCGTCTTTTTTGGGTCTCCCCAGTTTGGGTCCAGACAAGCGAATATGGTATTTTTTGCAA
>NZ_FNYW01000049.1 GCF_900109085.1 Alkalibacterium gilvum
TGAAATTGACGATTGTGAGGCTAATTGTTTTCTGCCTAACACCATTTGAAAGACTGGATCCTGTCGTAACAGATTAGCTGACGAGTCTGCCGAATAACCAGCAATCAGTTGCATAATGAGCTGTTCTAATATCGCTAAATTATCATGCGTGTAGTAAGCACGGTTATCTTTAATGTCCAGAAGTGATTTTGCCAAATCAGAAAACTTGAAGGTATCCATTACTTCTTTAACTAAGACTAAACCCGAATCACTCGATAAACGACCACCTGTATGCGAAATGATGATGTTTGAATTGAATTTTACCTGGTTTTTGTGTAAGCTAATCATGAAGAGAACTCCTTTCTTATGGTTGGTTTAGACACCTTTACCATATCAGAATGGGGTTCTTTTTTCATCACTTAACAGGTGAAAATGAAAAAGTAAATTTAAGCTGCCGTTAGGCAGTTGGCACATGTTTCAACGAAAAGTATGAATTGTTCAGGTTGAATGTTGTATTGTAAGCCATCGTCTGTTTCATACTGCACGTAACCTCCAATTTCCCAACCAACTTCAGCTACAGAAGAATTATTTGAACCTTTTTCTTCTGTATAATCTGTATTCTCACTGCTGTAAATATCATTATCCTCAGCATCTATTTCTTTGCCATCTTCATCGATAAATTTGCGTTTCGCTTCAGCAACTATTGTATCTGTTCTAGGACTTATCCAATATAGTGCTGTTTCTTCAGTGTCTTCTTCATAAGTATACGTATATTGTAACAAAGTAAGTTTATCAATCTCCAAAGATTTTTCTGCTTGCTCAATTACATAGTCATGTTCTGCAGAAAGTTCTGGATCTAAATCTCCTAATATTGCAAGTGCTGCTTCATTTCTATAAACTAAAGCTTCCAATTCTTCATATACGAATTCCGAACTCCATTTCTTTAATGGCTCACCTAACTGTTCATAAACTTTTTCTACAGAATCACCAATTTCAATGTCTTTTAAATCATCAAATTTTAAATCTTTAGTTTCATATACCTTTTCCGATGATTCTTGACTTGCTGTTGCTTCAGTATCTTGTATGTCTTCACCACTACAGCCGAACAATATGAGAGAACTAATACCAATAAATGTAATAAACTTTTTCATCTATCCACTTCCTCTTTTTATCTTTTATTGTCGAAATATACTTAATTTTCCATATAATTCGCAAATTTATCTGCAGTATCTCTTTTAGTACTTGAAACAACGTGTGTGTAAATATTCATGTTATTAATGAAGTAAATATATCTCCGGTACCTCCTACCTCTACAGGTACATAATCAATTTTCACTCGAAAAATAGATTCTTCTTCAGAATAGCCATAGACATAATATTCATCCTCAATCTTTACTGATGTAATGATTGCAGACTTAACTCCCTTATCTTTAGCTTTCTCTAACCAAGATACTAGTTGAGTATGATTTAATTCATCTGTACATGGATAGTCTCTTCCAACTATTAAACAAAATTCCGTGAGGTTAGGGATTATTAGATCAGCTTCTAAAGCCATTAATCTTGAGGCTTCTACTAAATCGTTTGATAATCCTGGGTAGATTTCTCCGTTCTCTCCCATTATCGGATCTGAAATGATGAAGGGTTTTCTATCATGGTAATTGATAATTTCTTTAACAATCTCCACCTGCTGAGGATTCATAAGAATCCCCGTAGTAATTGTATCAAACTGAAAATCTAATTCTTTCCAAGTATTCTTATTATCTTTCATAAAATCTGTTAATTCTTTTACAACTACCTTACCGTAATCAAAATTATTAGATATTACAGCGGTCGGTAAATAAGAGACATCTGCCTCCATTATATTCAATATTGGGATCATCGTGGATAATGCAACCTTTCCCACACCTACAAAATCTGATACTAATAAAACCTTGTTTTCTCTCATGTTTTTTCTCTTTCTCTTAAGCTCAATCATCATTTTAAATAATTTTTAAAACAAAAACTCCCACCTTAGATGAGTATAATTATTTTACTACTCATTATAGTGGGAGCTTTGTTAATATACTTTCACAGAATTCTTCTTAAAAATCACGTTACCTGTAATTATAAACCGGCACCTTCATTGTAAAACTCTTGCATATCTTCTTCTGGAACCATACTTCCACCAGTTGCCCATGATATATGAGTCGCATTCTTCATTTTATCTGCTAAGCCATTTTCTTTCAAGTAAGCTTGTCCTTCTTTTGACTTAAATAAGTATGCTGGACCAGGTAGACCCGCTACTGCAGCTGGTTCTAACGGAATACTTTCAATATCAATTAGTCGAGTTAAAAAACGTTTTGCTTCTGACTCTTGTAATGTGTATCCTCCATCAAAGAAATCACTCATTAATTTTGAGACAAAGCCAGATGTGCGTGGAACTGCTAGTCCATCCATATTTGTTTTGCCATCTATATCAAAGTCATAAACTGAAACATCATCATATTTCTTTGTTTCAAGTCCTAAAAGCATTGATGGAATATGTGCTGGCTCTGCAAAGAAACAGTGAACATTATCACCATAGGCATGCTTCAAGCCAAAAGTAATTCCGCCTGGGCTTCCGCCAATTCCACAAGGTAAGTAGAGAAATAATGGGTTATCTTCGTCTACAATAATACCTTCTTTGTCAAGCTGCTCTTTCAAACGGCTTCCTGCAACAGTATAACCTAAGAACAAATCAGTTGAGTGTTCGTCATCAACAAAATAAGATTTAGGATTTGCTTCTGATTCTTTTCGACCATTTTCAACTGCTAATGTAAAGTCTGTATCATGCTCAATCACATTTACACCATGAGATCTAAGTAGGTCTTTCTTCCACTGCTTTGCCTCTAAGGACATATGCACAACTACTTCAAATCCAAGTTTAGCACCCATGATTCCAGCACTAATTCCTAAGTTTCCAGTTGTACCCACGGTAATATTATACTCTGCAAAAAATTGCTTGAACTCATCACTTGCAAAGATTTCATAGTTTACATCTTTACTCTCTAAAACACCTTCTCGTAATGCTAATGTTTCAGCATACTTCAAAACTTCGTAGATTGCCCCTCTAGCCTTAATTGTTCCAGCTATTGGTAATGTATCATCTCTTTTCAAGAGTAACGATCCATCGATTGTTACATTATAGTGATCTTCTAACTCTTTTTTGAAATCTGAAATATCAGAGATTGGTGATTCAATAATTCCATTTGTACTTTCTGTTTCCGGGAAAGCTTTTTCTATGAATGGTGCAAAACGTGCTAAGCGATCTTCTGCATCTTTAACATCTGCATGTGAAAACATTGCTGTTTTATCTGCAACTTCAAAACTTGGCTTGTCTTCATTAATCCAAAACACATTCTTAAAATCCATTAGGTCTTTAATTACCGCATTTTCAAAGTTAATTTTTGTTGCTTTTACATCTGTATTCATCAATTTAAAGCTCCTCTTTTTTTATTTGATATATTCTAAGTTGTCCATATATGGTCTAAGAACTGTTGGTACTTTTATACTGCCATCTTCTTGTTGATAATTTTCTATTATCGCTGCTACTGCACGTCCAACAGCTAATCCTGATCCGTTTAAGGTGTGAATATAGTCTACTTTTCCAGACTCATCTCGATATCTTATGTTCGCTCTTCTTGCTTGGAAGTCTAAACAGTTCGAACAAGATGATATTTCTCTATACGTATTTTGAGCTGGGAACCATACTTCTAAATCATATGTTTTAGATGCTGAGAATCCCATATCTCCTGTACTCAATGTCACTGTTTGATACGGAAGTTCTAAAAGTTCTAAAATATGTTCTGCATTTTCTCTCATTTTTTCTAACTCATCAAATGAATTTTCTGGCAAAGCATATTTAACCATTTCAACTTTATGGAACTGATGCATACGGATTAAACCACGTGTATCTCTCCCAGCACTACCAGCTTCAGATCTGAAGCATGGACTTAGTGCCGTAAAGTACGTTGGGATTTCCTCTAGTGGTATGATTTCATCTGCATAGTAGTTTGTTAAAGGTACCTCGGAAGTAGGTATTAATACTAAGTCTTCCCCTTCAATACTATAAACATCTTCTTTGAACTTTGGATATTGTCCAGTTCCAAACATACTTTGTTCTTTCACTAGGTAAGGAGGAATAACTTCCGTATAACCATGTTCTTTCGTCTGTACTTCTAACATAAAGTTATAAACTGCTCGCTCTAACTGTGCACCTAGTCCTTTAATATAGACAAATCTTGGCCCTGACACCTTGGACCCGCGTTCAAAATCCAAAATCCCAAGGTTTGTTCCTACTTCGTAATGAGGTAAAGGAGTGAACTCAAATTTAGGTGTCTCCCCTTTTTGATGTAAAAGTGTATTATCATCTTCACTCTCTCCATATGGTACACTTTCATGTGCAATATTAGGAATCACTGCTGCTAAATCATGATAATCCTTTTCTATCTGTCGTGTTTCTTTTTCTAACTGAACGATTTGTTCACTGTCTTTTTTAGTTTCTTCTATTAATTTCTCTGCTTCTGTATCCATTTTTTTCTTTTTAAACTCTTGTATTGATGAACTTGCTTTATTTCTTTGGTGGCGAAGCGCTTCCAATTGTTCTAAAGAGGTTCTTCGCGCCTGATCTAATTCGATTAGACTGGTGATTGACACTTCGTCAACCCCTCGATCTGATAAGTTCTTCACATAAAATTCTTTGTTTTCTCTGATTTTTTTAATATCTAACATTAATCATCCTCCTCTTTATTTTTACGTCATCCAAAGTTTAAATATTTTTCAAACCTATGTTACGTACCTGATCAGCTGTCACAATATCATAATCTGCAAAGATGTAAGAACCTAAATATCCGGTAGCAATACTTACTAGCATAGCTCCTGCTGCTGCAATTAACACTTGACCAGCCGGATTGTAAGCAAACATAACTGCAAACCCTGCTATTGGTGTGGCTGTTCCAGGTGTATTGTTAACTAACCCCATTAATGAGATAATTAAACCACTTGACGCTCCACCGATAAAGTTCGTTACGTAAACTGGTATTGGATTGGCTGATATAATGTCCGTTTGAGTTAAAGGTTCAATCGCAACTGAGATTGTATCTTTTTTGTCACCAAATTTCATCTTACTAAACAATACGTAGTTCATAAATGATGAGCCAAAGACTGCTAATGCACCGATTGCCATTGGTGTCCCTGTTAATCCTAACAGGGCTGTCAGAGCCATTGAACTTAATGGTGCTGTAGCTACTACTGTTAAAACTCCTCCTAAAACTACACCCATAATCACTGGACTAGAATCTGCTGTAGAAACAAGTATTTCTCCTATTTGTAGTAATGTGGCATCAACCATTGGAGAACTGGCTACGGCTATCAATCGAGATAATGGTGCTGCTATCAAAATAATCACAATTAAGTCCAATCCATCTGGAATTTTTTCCTCAAGCCATTGAACAACAAAGGAAATAAGATATCCAGCTATAAACCCAGGTAATATTCCCATACCTGCTACTGAAAGACCTACTAATACTGCATAAACCGGAGCAACCCCTAATGCTAATGGCACTAGAATTGCTGCGGCTACACCACCAGCACTTCCATTCGCTGCACCAACCTCGCCTAGAAATTCTATACCAACGAGGTCTCCTAAAAATGCTGAGTGAAATGCTTCTACTAAGAAGCTGGCACATGCTGCACTAGCTAATGCACCCATAGTTTTAGATCCTTGAGGGGCTCTGTAGTTGAATATAGTAAAGAATGCTAACACTGCAAATAACAATACTATTCCTAAAATAACATCCATTATTTTCTCCTGACTATTTTTTATTTTTATGATTTATGATTTTATTGCAATTGCTTCAATTTCTATTAAAGCATCTTTTGGTAATCTTGCTGCTTCAAATGTTGAACGACTTGGATATGGTTGATCAAAAACTTCTTCAAAAACCTCATTCACTTCATTAAAATCTTCTAAATCATCTACCAAAACAGTTAACTTAACAATGTCATTCAAGGTCAAACCTTCACCTTCTAAAATTGTTTGAATATTTGATAATGATCGGGCACACTGATCCTTAAATCCTTCTTCAAGTAATCCTGTATGAGGATTAATAGGTAATTGTCCTGAGATAAACAGTAAATCACCTGCCCAACGATATAATGAATAAGGCCCTACACTTTTTAATTCTGCTACCAATTCACAACCTCCTTCTCTTAATAGTTTTTAATTTGTTTTGAATATAATAACATGCTGATAAAAAGTTATTATAAAACCCAACAAAAATTATCTCTGTTTATGCATAAAACACTAGATATATTTGATTACACGATTATTGTAACCCTTTTCAGCCACCGCGTCAATAACTTTTTCTCATTATGATCAAAAGTTATTTTTTTTATTGATAATTTAGTCTCACACTTGTGGTATAATAGGGCTCAAGCATATAACAATTAATTATTATATTAATAAAAAGATTAAGAGGATGATGTTTTATGTCAAAAAACTGGATTGAAAATTATCAAAGATTAGTTCGATTCTTAGGACAAGCATTAGGTGAGAATCATGAAATAGTTCTTCACGTCCTTGAAGAAGATTATTCATATATCGGTGAAATAGTAAATAGTCACATTAGTAATCGTTCGGAAGGGGGTCCGCTTACAAACTTAGCTTTAGAAAAAATAAAGCAGGAAGATTATAAAGTAAATGATAGTATCTTAAACTACAAGGTTGTCGTGAAAGATGACAAAGTTATACAAGGGTCTACTTTTTATATTAAAGATGATGATGATAACTTATTAGGATTACTCTGTATTAACTCTGATTTCTCGAAACATAAAAATATTGCAAAAGATTTATTATCACTAATCAATATTGATATCGATCACTTCCTTAACGAAGGAGAAGAACACACAGGAAATCATGAAGTTGAAATCTTGTCTGCTGATATCGAGGAAATTATACAAGAAGTAATTGATCCTGTATTACTTGACCCTAGGGTGACCCTAACTAAAGATACTCGTCTAGAAATAGTTAGAACTCTTGAGCAAAAAGGAATTTTTCAATTAAAAGGAGCGATTGTAAAAGTTGCTAATTTACTTAAAGTGACAGGACCCAGTGTCTATCGCTACTTACAAGAAATTAACGGATCTGAATCTAACTAAAAAAACACTTACCTACACTTTCAACTGATGTGCCCCCCTAAAAGTTAGAGTAATTAATCTAATTTTTAGGGAGCTATTTTTATGTCGAAATATTCATATCAATTTAAATTGAAAATCGTACTAGAATATTTAAATGGAAAACTAGGATACAACCTGAATAATTCATACCTCTAATTTCAGAGGCTGTTTTATCAATGTTGTTATATTTTCTTTATCGTTTTCCATTTTCTATCCTAATTATTTATTTTTTTCGGTCTACTTAATTTTTTTGAGACTTTTCACTTTTTGAACTCAAATTTTAGGCGCACTTCTCCCTGGGCCATTTAAACTTTTTAAAAATCAGGTTCTTTAAATGTACTGCCGAATCCTTTGGATTTTCCTGAATACGGCATAAAACTCTCGCTGATAAACATGAGAAATCGATAGTTTTAAATACATTTGTCTTGCAGTGCTGACTAGTTTTCCAGCCACTTTGAATAGACGGAAACGGATTGTGTCCACTTGGAGTCCTTTCGATTTTGGCTTAAAACACAAGGTGCGTAAGAAGTTAACCAGATTGTACGCCAACAGGCTAATCATCATGCGGGCCTCGTTTTCAATGAATCTGGGACTATCTGTTTTATCAAAGAAGAAGCTGTTTTTGGCTTCTTTAATGTAGTTTTCCATGCTACCGCGTTTATTGTAGGTTTCAAATACTCTTTTAGCTGAGATGTTTTCTGAGAAATTCGTGACTATAAAGGAATGCTTAAAAAGGAGTTCGCCTACTTCTCGAGTTGAACGAATACACACTCGACGCGGTTTGAACCATGAAGCTGCTTGGTAGGAAACCGAATGATAATAGACTTCTTTTTCATCCCAAGGATGATGGTTATCATAGAACACAAACTCTTCCGCTAAACGATATAAATTCCTATTGGCCTTTAGCCGAATGACATACTGATTTTCGTATAAGTCGCATAAATCATAAACATCCGGTGTCGCGAAACCACTGTCTCCACGAACGAGAATATCAGTGGTTGGAATCGGTTGGTTATAATGTTCCAATAACGGTTCAAGAAATTCTTTGACCCCGTTGGAAGTGTATTGATTTCCTGATCGAAGCTTGGCTTTTAAAAAGTCGCCAGTCAAGCCGTCAAATGCCACTAAAGGATGGTAGCCATTCGTTCCATAATGGGCGTTGTAAGCAGTTTGTTCTTGATGACCGAAGGTATCCGAATGGGTAGAGTCTAAATCGATAATCATGTTTGTATCGTTACGAACCAAACGGGCTTTGTCAATTAAATCCTGGTTGAGTACTTGGAGCGTCAGAATTGTTTCGACCACTACACGATCATAGAATCGAGAAATGGATGATTGAGAAGCCAACGGCTCATCAGTTTATAACGTCTGTAATACCGGATCATGCTGTAGAATATTTGCAGCAGAGTCGGTGTTATAACCGGCTACAATTTGCAGTACTAACTGTTTTAAAAGCTTATGATTCGTATGCGTCCAATATTTTCGACTGTCGTTAAATCGAACAATCTTTTTAGAGAGCGGAGTAAATTGGAAAGCATCCATTAATTCATCGATTAAAATCAAACCAGAATCACTTGATAAACGACCACCATCATGAGAATCGATTAAGTTATTGTTGAATTTCACTGCATTTTCTTGTAAAGTAACCATTGAGAGAACCCCTTTCTATGGTTGTTTGTAGTGAATTAACCATATCAGAAAGTGGTTCTTTTTCCATCACCTAATGGGTGATGAAGTAAGTTGCTTTAAATACTATTAAATCAATGTTTAAAAACAATATTAGTAAAACTATGAATTATTCAGGTACTATATATAATTTTTTAGTTAATCTGCAAAAGGACTCGAGTGACCATATTTATCAAAATGAACGGTATCACTTTTCAGATAATCATAAATATCCTGAACGACTGGAATTCCTTTGTCTTGATTTTCTTTTCTCTTAATCAAGGATAATTCACCTGGATACAGTACACGGTCGAAGCCAGCTGCCGGCTTGGTTTCATTAAGTTCATTCATGCTTTGATCCACGTGCTCTTTGAACATATCAATATTTGTGAAGCGGCTAGGATCGATCAAAATAAACAAGTGCCCCAGTTCTCTTCCTTTTGATAAATCATTGTACATCGAGGAAACATGTTTCCCAAACGGTAAGCCAAGCAGGATACCTGACATCATATCAACCATCATCATAAGACCATATCCTTTTGGACCTGCGACTGGTAATAAGCCTTTGACAGCATGCGGATCAGTTGTTGGTTCGCCTTCGCCATCCACTGCCCAGGTATTTGGAATTTCAACGTTTTTAGATCTGGCATCCAATACTTTCCCCCAGACCTGTACTGTCGTGGCCATATCAAAAACGACCGGTTCTTTATCTTTTCTAGGAGCTCCAAAACCGATCGGGTTCGTACCATAATAAGGTTCTGATCCGCCAAAAGGAACAACCATCGGATCAGACTGACACAAGGATATAGCAATTAAATCTTCTTTCGCTGCTTTTTCGACGTAATAGCCCATCGTCCCCGTATGGCTGGTTTGTCTGACGCCAACTGCAGCGATACCAGAATGTTTGGCTAGTGAAATCGCTTCTTTCAAGGCTTCATTCGCCACAACCTGTCCCATACCATTGTCGCCGTGGAAAATCCCCGTACTCTCACCGGTTTTTTCAAATTTAAATGAAGGTTCAGTGTTTATTCCACCTTTAGCAATGCGTTCTGAGTAATAATCCACTCTTACTGCGCCATGAGAATGGATTCCATTCGTATCTGCATGAGTCAAATGAGTTGCAACTTCTTCAGCGTGTGCTTCCTTAAGCCCAGCTTTAGCTATTTTTTCTTTGATTAAGGTGTGTAATTCTTCCTGACTTGCTCTAACTTCTTTAGTCATTCATTTGGCTCCTCTATAAGTAGTTTAATTGTTTTAGATTTCTGGATCACGGTTGCTGTCTTTCGAATAAAGATAGCTGAGAGGCTCCCCTCTTCCCACTGCGTAGGCTGCTTGTTGGACATAGGCACTCATAAAGATATAATCCCCTTTTTCGACCATCAGCCATTCATTATCCAAATTATACGCCCCTTTTCCTGTTAAAAGGTAAGCACCGTGCTCTTGGAAATGCGTTTCGATGTAGCCATGAGAGGCTCCGGGTTCAAATGAAAGAATGTGGAAATTCATATCAAAGGCCATATCATCTACTGGTAATAAATTCTGAAGTTTAACATCAGTCATACCCTCATAATCTATTTTGTCCAGATCATTCACGTTTCCAGTTATAGTATAAGCTTCATGGCCTTCTAATGGCTGATATCTTTTTTTATTTTAGTTTGTCAACTTAAGCTAGACAACTTCCAATCTGGTACGTGTTCCAAAAATACTTCAACGGGTGTTTTATAGTCTAACGATTTTCTAGGAATCTTGTTTCTCTTGTTAGCTACTGACGAGGCAAAGGCTTGGTTAATCGTGTTGAAATCCATCTGTTTCAATAAACCGTCGCGACGGAGTAAGCCATTGGACTGTTCATTTAAACCACGTTGAGACGGACACCCTGGGTCTGCAAAGAAAATAGACACATCATGCTGGTTACTAATACTTTTCCAATTCGAAAACTCTTTGCCACAGTCAAAGGTAATTGACTTAAAGAGATGTGATGGG
>NZ_FNYW01000086.1 GCF_900109085.1 Alkalibacterium gilvum
TACCGCAACAGTTGAAGAGAGAAGAAAAGAAAAACTCTAACAAGAGTAAGCCTGAATAATTTAATTATAAATTTGGGATACAAAAGATTGATTAGAGTAGTTTATAATAAAAAATAAATAATTAAGGTGTGACGAATTATGTTGGAATTGATTTCTTCTTTAGGCTTGGTATCTGGAATTGTTTTATTTAATAAGATTCATTGGAAAGGTACACTTGATAAAAGATTATACTCTTTATTTTGGATTTCTTTGATAGGATTATTACTTGGAGGATTACTAAGTTCACTTATAAGCGAACTCATAGTATTTAGAATTCTTTTATCTATCACTCTCTTTTGTTCTTTGCTTGTACTTACGCTAAGAGTTAAGTTTAATAGTTTAAATAGTATCTATAAAATGGTTGCTCTGATTCTATATATTAGTAATTTTTCTTTTTTTATATATTTATTGTGGTCACTAATAATAATGTAAAAAATAATGTTATACCCTTTTTAATCGCCAAAGAAAAGGGAATCGAAGTGCTGTATGTTTCTTTTGGCAAAACTCCTTTGGGAGAAACTGTTTACTTTAAAGATGAGACCTTAATTTTGTTGAATGATTCTTTAGCGAATAAAAATAAACGATATTTTGTGATGGCGCATGAACTCTATCATGCTTTAGAACATTTAGAAATGAGCGCTTATTATACAAACCAAAGACACGGCAAAGGAAAATACGAAAGAGAAGCAAATTTATTTGCCGGTCACTTAATGATTAAATTATACCAGGATGTGTTTGGATTCTTACCTGAATCCGTCCAAGTGTTAAAGGACAGTTATGGGGTTCCGATTGATTTAAAAGATGATTTAATTTCATCAACAAGAAGGGTAAATAAACAATAAGATGAATGTAAAATGGAGTGAGAAAATGAGCAAACATAAAAAAAATAATTTAGAGACTGATGACAATCAAGAACTTAACAAAGCAAAGGCATCAGGATCATGTGGTGTATTCATGTTAGTAGCTATAATTATTGTTATACTTATTTTAGCTTTTCTTGGACTTTTATTAGCAAATTTTATAAACACACCTAACTTACCCAATCTATCTTAGATTGACCATCAAAGATAAGAATTTTAATAAAAGAATGAGTTTGTCTTAACTATAAATATGTAAAACTCTATATTTTTTCTTGTTAGCAAAATATTAATTAATTTTGATATACTAGTCAAAAGAATTTAAATGGGGTATCTTATGAAAAAATTAAATCTTAA
>NZ_FNYW01000047.1 GCF_900109085.1 Alkalibacterium gilvum
CCAACGGTTTCCTAAGACCATTAGATAACAGAATCGAGTCATTCAGCTTATGAGTATATAGTCTCAACACTATGACGGGAAGCATGCTTTTAGTGTAGTTGATCTACAAGGAGTGGAAGCTTCATCCCACTAAGAACCGACTTCCATCTGATTCTATTTTACACAGAAACAGCACGGAATAACCAAGCAGAACCCATGGATAGTATTAAATTGTCAAAGATCAAAAGTTAACTAGATGACTAAAAGTTTTGAAAATTTTCTCCCCCATGGGGGAGAAGCTTCTGAACTATTTAAGAAATTAACAACCAAAGAAGATAAGTACAATTCTTATCTTCAAACTTATTATACGAGGAGTGTTTTTATGACACCAGACAAAATTGGTTTCAGTTTTTTAATTATTGGTGCTTTTCTACTAGCGGGTAAATTTATTCGAACACGAACAAAGTGGTTGCAGAATTTATTTTTGCCGAGCTCTATCATTGGAGGCTTTTTAGCATTAAGTTTTGGGCCAGACGTATTGGGCCGACTTACTTCGCAATTTTTAAACGAAAATTCTATTTTTTATAATGGTTTGCTTCCCGAATTCATCTTAGAGGTATGGCGCCCGTTATCCGGCCTATTTATTAACGTTATTTTTGCCGCTTTACTTTTAGCTAAACCTGTACCTAGTCTTAAGAAAATTTGGAATAATTCAGGTCCTCAAATAGTCATGGGGCACACTGTTGCTTGGGGACAATATGTTGTTGGGTTACTGCTGACACTTTTTGTATTGACGCCATTTTTTGGAATGGATCCATTAACAGGAGCCTTAATTGAAATTGCATTTGTTGGAGGACACGGAACGGCAGCTGGATTATCAGATACCTTTGCCTTGCTTGGATATGCTGAAGGGGCTGACCTCGCGTTAGGCTTAGCGACAATGGGTATTTTTGGAGGGGTTATTTCCGGGATTGCTATAATTAATATTGGCTTTCGTAAAGGATATGCAAAGCCACAAGGAGAAAGACCGACGTTTTCTGAAGAAGAGAAAGAGCAGATTACTGAATCCTATGGTTATGATATTGAACAAGAAGTGAAGCAACCTAAAGCGATTGAACCCCTAGCTTTCCATCTGTCACTGATTGCCATTGCTATTTTATTTGGTTATATCTTCCAGCAAGCCTTGATTATACTTGAAGCCTATACATGGGGAGCGTGGACGGATGTTTACTTGTTCACTTATTTACCCCTTTTCCCACTTGCAATGATTGGGGGAATCGTTGTTCAAATGATTTTTGGCAAGTTGAATCTACGAAATTATATCGATCCTAACTTAGTGAGTATGATCTCAGGTTTTGCCTTAGATATTCTCTTAGTATCTGCACTCGCGACGTTATCCCTTGATGTCATTGGGGATAACATTATTCCGTTCTTGCTGATTTCACTAGCAGGAATAGCCTGGAACTTATTTGCATTCTTATACCTTGGTCCGCGAATGATACCTGACCACTGGTTTGAGAGAGGGCTTGGCGACTTTGGACAGGCAACAGGTATGGCAGCGACAGGTTTACTCCTGATGAAAATAGCTGATCCAGATAATAAAACACCAGCTTTAGAAGGCTTTGGTTACAAGCAAATAATGTTTGAACCCTTTGTCGGTGGAGGGCTTGTAACATCGGCATCGCTCCCATTAATCTATCAATTTGGACCAGTGACTTTCTTAATTATAACGACCGTCGTCACTTTATCTTTTTTAGTGTTTGGTTTAGTTAAGTTCAAACCAAAAAAATAGTAAGCTATAATTTATAAATAAAAAAGCTCTCCAATTATTTGGAGAGCCTTTTTAAAGCGTTTCGATACCGCGCATGATAAATGGAAGCAAAGGTTCGATAAACTCTCCAGCGGTTTCGTCTTGGTCAGAATGTTTCCAGTCCAGACTGATCCCCCGTACGGTAAATGTTAGCCAATTAGCCAGTTTATCTAACAAGCGTGTTTCGGTTTGGGGATTAATCTCAATGAGTTTTGTTCTAAAGATATTAACTAATTCAAGCTTTATGATCGCATCGATTGCTTCTTTTTCTTCTTGCCCTGAAACGCTTGGCACTGAAGTCTCAAAACGCGTCAAAGATAGAAAAACAGTTTCAATGGTTTCTTCAATAGACATGCTTGTTTTTTGTTTTTCACAGCCTAAATTCAGATGCAGTTTCTCTTCAACCACTTTTTCCAGCAAGTCGTACTTATCAAGAAAATGGTTATAAAAGGTGGCACGATTGATCATTGCTTCAGTGGTAATATCTTTTACAGATATTTCCGAAAAGGATTTGGTTTGGAAAATCTGTATAAATGCTTCGGTGATTAATTTCCGTGTGCGCAATACACGTGGATCTGTCTTTGTCTGCATGATAGTCATCTGCCTCCATAGCATGGATAAGTAAATCAACGATAATAATAAAGTGTAACTTAAACAACACTTTTACTATACTGTTGGTTTAACTTTTAGTCAAGATGAACTATAATAAACAGAGTAGCAAGCTTACTAAAAGTTAGTTGAAAAAATGAATACATTTAACAGGAGGAATTTTTTTATGGTAAATATAGGAATCATCTTAGGTAGTACCCGTGACGCACGTGTGAGTAGACAAGTTGCGGAATATGTTTTAGAAAAAACAAAAAATGTTGACACTGCGGAGTTTGAGATTGTCGATATTAAGGATTATGACTTACCGTTATTTAATGAAACAGTGCCACCAGCTATGGCAAATAAAAGTTATGAAAATGCCGAGCAGACACGCTGGTCTAAAAAAATCGATGAACTTGATGGCTTTATCTTTATTACACCAGAATATAACAATACTATTACACCTTCTTTAAAGAACGCTTTTGATTACCTGGGATCAGAATGGGGAAATAAAGCAGCTGGAATCGTCACTTATGGATCAACACTTGGTATTGCTGCACAGTTGAGCCTGCGTCATATTTTATCCAATTTCAATGTGGCAACAGTTGGACCCGCTGGCGCATTCAGTTTATTTACGGACTTTGAAGAGATGGCGACATTCCGCCCATCAGATGTTCATCATCCAACGATTCAAGCCTTACTTGAAACGACAGCTGCTTGGAGTAAGGCATTAAAACCCGTACGTGCATAAAAAAATACTAAAAAGACTAAACGGAGGTACCAACCCCCAAAAGTTAGAGTAAACAATCTAACTTTTGGGGGTCTTTTTGTATGGCATATCAAGAGAGGGGGATCATGAGAAGTGAGGGCTAATTTAGTAAAATCATTAAAGGACATACTATGTTGGGTACTGTGCTATAAACGTAGTCTAGTAGTGATCCATGAGCATTGGAAAAGTGATAGTAACAGAAGTGCCTAGGCCTGGTTTTGAATTGATCGATAATTGTAAGTTTAACCTGTCACACAATTTTTTACATAAATATAATCCAATACCAGTACTTTTTTTAAGTTTTCTTCCGTTTGACCCTGTAAAACCTTTATCAAAGACTCTGCTTAAATCTTTTTCATCTATCCCAATTCCATTATCACAAATAGTTAAAGTAACTGAATTTTCATGCGTTTGAGTGCTTATATGTATCTTAGCATCAGTTGGCGTTCTATATTTTATGGCATTTATAATCAGCTGATTAATTATGAATTCAAGCCACTTCGCATCACTATAAACAATCGTATCAATGGCATCTAATTCCAATTTTATTTTTTCATTTATAAAATCTTTGGCATTTCTTTTGACAACATCTGTTATAACGTGCTTAAGGTTAAGGGATCTTATAATATAATCTTTTTCAACATTATTACTTCTTGAGTAATAGAGTACTTGTTCAACGAAGTCTTCAATTTTTTCTAACTGTGTCTCAATTTTATGTGTTGTTTCATTGGGATTATTTTCTATAATAAGTTTGCTGGAGGCTATAGGAGTTTTAATTTCATGAACCCAGGTTTCAATATATTCTCGATAATCTTCTTTATTATCCTTGTAAAAATTGATGTGTTCATGCATATCTCTGCTAACGACTTTAAGAATATCGTTGACCTCATCACCTATTGGAAAGTGTGTATCGGTAATGACTTCTGGGAGTAAATATTTTTTATCTAATTTATCCATAAGAGTATTAATCGACTTGAAATACTTTCTTTGTTTTAAATAGTCAAGAATCATAAAGCTGGTTAAAGGCAAAAACCAAAGTAAGAAGGTATAAAGAATAAGAGTAGTATTAAAAGCACTATAAAATAGGATCCCTGCCAAAATTAGAAAGCCAATACTGTTGGCACCAAGAAATACAACTTTATCATTCAAATAATTTTTTATAGTCATTGTATAATATATCCTAGTCCTCTCTTTGTTTTTATTAAATCTTTTATACCTATTTCTTCTAGTTTCTTTCGTATCCGTGTAACGTTAACACTTAAAACACTATCTTCTACAAAATAGTCTGAATTCCATAAATATTCCATTAATGCTGAGCGTGATATTATTTGCCCCCTGTTCTCGATTAAATAAGCTAATATTTTCATTTCATTTTTAGTCAAGTCTATTTCATGAGTGTCATATTTTAATCGAGCATTTGCTAAATTTAATTGAATACCGTCGCAAGTGAGTATATTGCTTTGGGCTGGGGTTGATCCGCTTCTTTTTAATAAAGAGCTAATACGTGCCAAGAGTATCTGTGAATGATAAGGTTTACTCACGAAGTCATCTGCACCAAGATTCATACTCATTAATTCGTCTGAATCTGTATCTCTACTTGTTACCATTATTATAGGGATATCTGATTTTTTGCGTACTTCCTTGCAAATATAATACCCATCATAGTTAGGAAGGTTGACATCGAGAAGTAATAAATCAGCCTGTTCATTTAAAATAAAAGCCACTATATTATCAAAATTCTCTGGGGCCGCTATGCGATAGCTGTATTTTTTCAAGAGATTCGTAAGTTCTTCGCGTATGATCTGTTCATCTTCAATTATGATGATTTTTTCCAATTAAATTCCACCCCTTTTACTTATTATATAGTAAGTTTTGTATATTAAAAAATCTATTTGCCTCAACAAATAGATTTTTTAGCTGTTCATTTAAATTTTACTTAAAACAATGTTTTTATACCCAATATAAGTTGTGTAAAAATAAATGGCATAGATGCTGCTTAAAAATCCAGCTGTGATTAGTGAGGCTGTTCCAATATCAGGCTTGTTAAAAGCTGAGATGAAGTCGTTCGCAACCTGTATTCCAACAATTGAATGGACTAAAGCTAAGCCAATAGGGATACTAAAGTAAATCAATGTTTGAACAAAAATAGTTTTAATTATATTTTTTTTACTTGCCCCTAATTTTTTTAGTGAAATATATCGGGGAATACTGTCGCTTGCTTCGCTTAATTGTTGAAGAGCGAGTACAGCCATACTACTAATTAGAAAGACAATACCTAAATATATACCAACAAATAATAGCGTTGTCGTTAGACCTTTGTTTTCTTCATATATCTGAGATCTTGTATTACCTAAGATAAAACTACCTTCAGTAGGATCTATCTTACCTTGTTTGTAATCGTACATTAACTCTTCGAAATCTTTTTTTGACTGAGAATTACTTTTGTTTGCAAATTCAATATTTACAACACTTGTGATCACAGATGCATCGTTAAGAAAGGCATCATCTATAATAATTGTCAGTAAATTATTTTCTGCAAAATCTGTTTTCAAATTTGTATTTATAACATCAGTATTCTGAATTTCATATACACTATCGCTTAATTTCAATGTGTCGTTGTCATCCATAAAGGTTTGGATTTCAGCAGCTAATTCTGAGTAATTGGAAGTTAAAAGCAGATCTGAGTCATCTAACTGAATTTCTTGTTTGCCTTCCAACTTTCGAATGTTATTATAGTCAGATGCTTTTATAAATGAAACCTCGAATTGGAATTGGTTTAAATCCTTTTCCATGGGAAGAATATCTGAAATTTTAAGATCTTTAGTATATTCATTATAAAAGACCACTTCATCTTCTTCATCAAATGTGAAATTTAAATTATCAAGTGCAGTACTGATATTTTTTATTTCATCCTCTTCATCGACAAATAAGTAGGCACTAGCATCAAAAGGTGTTGAACCCTTAAGGCCTGATTCTAAAGCACTCTTGAAACTAAAACCTGTTGATAGAATACCTATTGTCAAAAACAACATTAAACAAACGACGGACATTGATATGAAATTTGTATTTATTTTACTGTTAATTTGTTTGATTACAAAGATATTTAAACCTTTGAAGTATATTTTTTTATTTCGTTTAACGATATATAATGCGGCACCCGATAAGCTATAAAAAAAGAGAAGAGTACCTGCCATACCAAGAATTATAGATAATATAAACTTGAAGTTTTTTGGATCCAAGCCAACATCTAAAATCAATACATAAGCACTCCCCAAAGATAGAATACATAGTAGGAAAGTAATTAGATATATGACTGGGTTTTTAAATTTAATTTCTTCGGTCTTCCTCCCAACAGTTAGTAAATCTATTATTTTATATTTAGCTATTATATATGTGTTGAAAATCATGACAAGGAAATACATCATACCAAAATATGCTATCGTTTTTAATATTGACGACAAAGATATTATGAAGCTATAGTTGTCTAAATTTATTTCAAATAATTTAGAGACCATTATCGACAAGCCTTGAGATGTTAGTAAGCCAACCATGATACCACTTATTAAAGAAAGGGCTCCAACTAAGAGTGTTTCATAAATTAATATTTTAGAAATAGTCCCTTTGCTCATACCCAACGTCATGTATATACCGAGTTCCTTATTTCTTTTCTTTATTAAAAAGTTATTTGCATAGAGGATTAAACTCCCTAGTATAAAAGCTACAAATACTGACATATATGAGATAATAGTGGATAAGGTGTCGACGTAACTTTTTCCTGAAATTTCAATATCTGTAAGCACCTCTTGAGATTCCAAGGAATTGAAACTATAAAAAATGCAAACAGCTAAAGTTAAAGTTAAAAAGTAGATGGAATAATCTTTAAAACTTTTTTTAACATTTTTGATTGCTATTTTAAAATACATCGTTGTCATCTCCTCCTATAAGAGTTATGACATCAATAATTCTGTTGAAAAATTCTTTTCTCGTATCATTTCCTCTTACTAACTCGGTAAATAGTTTTCCATCTTTTATAAATAGAATTCTATGTGCATAACTGGCTGTAAATGCATCATGTGTAACCATTAAAATTGTAGCGTTTAAGTCTGTGTTTAACTTTTCAAATTTTTCTAATAGTAGACGTGCTGATTTTGAATCAAGCGACCCAGTCGGTTCATCGGCTAGGATTAATGAAGGATCAGTAACAATAGCCCTGGCAGAGGCAACTCTTTGTTTTTGTCCGCCTGAAATTTGATACGGGTATTTGTTTAATATATCCTCAATACCTAAGTAAGTGGCAACACTTCTAATTTTTTCATCGACATTTTCTACTTTTTCTCCTTTTATAGTCAAGGATAAGGCTATATTTTCATAAGAAGTTAGCGTATCAAGAAGATTAAAATCTTGAAATATAAAACCTAATTCGTTTTGTCTAAAAATATCAAGTTCTTTAGGTTTTAGGCGTGTAATATCCTTGTCATTAATCATTATTTTTCCTGTTGTCACACTATCAATTGTTGATATACAGTTTAGCAGGGTTGTCTTACCACTGCCACTAGGTCCCATGATTCCAGCAAATTCACCTTCTCTGACTTCAAAGTTTATATTATCGATAGCCTTTGTCATGTTTTCTTCATTACCATAGTACTTTTCGATTTTTTCCACAGCTAATATGTTTTTCATTTTCAAACTCCTTTTTGATTACATCTGTATGTTTTCTTCTTGGTATGTTACTCATTCATTCTATTAAATTAAAGTGCATTTACATAGTGGTTAAGCTTACATAAATCTTTCATTTTTGAAATGTTTCTCTTTCATTTATTAAAGATTATATGATGTGGGTTATAAAAAATCATTTAAAAATTAGATTAACATTTTTTACACATTGAAAAGTATGACCTATAAATGAGATAAGGAAAAGTAATAGTAATAGTGTACAGGAGAACGTTCTCTCTCAATAATTATAACAGTATATTCATGATACAATAGAGGTAATAGAAGACGTACCTTTTACAAGAAAAGATAGGAGTATATCACTCGTTTAATAATATTAAAAGGAAAGAAAATGGATTCTGTAAGGCTTCAATGCTTTGGAATGACTTAATTTAAGAAGGTTTACTCTGAAAGGGGGGATACTCCTTTAGATAAATATTAATATAGATATTCCAGATTTGATGTTCAGCAAGAATATATCAATGAAAGAAGGGCGTGATTGAGTGATACACTTGCAAAAAAATAATCTCACTGTATTTAAAAGTGTACTATTTCAAACAACCTCAGCTGTGATTATAGGAGAAGAATCCATTATTTTAACGGATCCGACCTGGCTGCCACAAGAAATCAGAGAAATAAAAGAGTATATAGATGAAGTCAAAGATAACCGTCAGCTATACATCATTTATACACATAGTGACTTTGATCATATTATCGGTTCAGGTGCTTTTCCGGGAGCAACCGTGATTGCTTCAGAAGCTTTTCAAGCAAATTCAATAAAACAAAATATTCTAGAAGAAGTAAACGCGTTTGATCAGGAGTATTATATAGAACGTGATTATGAAGTGGCCTATCCGATTGTTGATAACGTGATCAAAAAAGATGGATCAACCATTAAATGTGCTGATATGACGCTGACTTTTTTTAAAGCACCAGGACATACAGATGATGGACTATTCACAATTGTGGAACCTTTTGGAATTTTTCTTTCAGGGGACTATTTATCCGATGTTGAGTTTCCTTTTATTGCAAGTAGCTATAAGGATTATGTGAGGACAGTCGAAAAAGCTGAAAGATTAGTAGAGGACTACGCTATTGCTTTTCATGTGCCAGGACATGGAAACGTTACGGACCAAACAGATGAAATACGTGACCGCATTTCTTTTTCAAAGAATTATTTGAAGAGATTGAAAGCTGATGATCAGACATTAGAAAAAGATTTGAGAAAGAAGTATCGTTTTTTTGAAGGAATGAAAGAGAGTCATTATCAAAATTACAATTATTTAAATGAGTAACGACGAGGTATTTAAAAAAAAAGAACCTATAGAACCCACGAAATATTTAACTATATAAAGAATCCTGGTAAACCAGAAAACTTAACTGGTTTACCAGGATTTTTTACATACATAATTTTATTAGCTGGAATAAGCTACGAATCATTAACTAATTCTTCTTCTTTTTTATACTCCAGGATGTCTCCAGGCTGACAATCCAGTGCCTCACAAATCGCTTCCAGAGTAGAAAAGCGAACAGCGACAGCTTTACCAGTTTTCAACTTAGATAAATTAACATTAGAAATACCAACTTCATCGGCTAAATCTTTGAGCATGATTTTTCTATCAGCCATAACTCTATCAAGTCTAACAATGATAGGCATTTGAATCATCCTCTCTCTAAACTGTATCGTCAGCAAACTGCTGCAAGTTGATGCCGTAATTGAAAATTTCTGCTGCGGCAAATAAAATCAGACCAATCAATAAGGAAGAACCGACACCTATAATATAATAGTAACCACTTTCCATCATGATAGTTACCAAAAGCGAGTATATAATCGGGAAAACTATATCTGAAACGATGAGTATCAATCCTAAATTTTTGACAGATCGGGAAAAGTCCATAGAAAAAGGTGAGTTTCCATCAGCTAAATATGTAAACAACTGACTGCCTTTCCATAAAACATAACAGTTGACGATAACAATTAAGGGAACAACAAATGATGCGGCTTGCTTGAGGGGAAACAACTTGTTAGTTGTAGCTCCACCTATACCATTTAGTATCGGAAAATCCGGACTGGGGAAATTAAACCAGACGTCGCTTGAGGTAAAGAAGTAAGAAAAGAATAGGGTTGCTACAGATAAGCCAAACCAAATAGCTGCAATCCTTAAAAGAACTGATGCAAAACGACTGACATTTTTGAATTGTTTAATATTCATTTGTCTCACTCCATTTCGTTGATTTAACATCAGTATACTTTTTTATATATCAAAGTCAACAATAAATTAACGATAAACGATAATTTTTATTTGATAACGGATAAGTAATATCCTGATAATTATCTTGATCAATTAATGAAAGAGTTTTTTTAGAAAAAATACAAAGTTTTTGGGATTAAACAGTTAAACATTAAAGGACACAGCAATTAGACTAAACACACACGAAGCTTTACCCGAATAACAGCATGACATCCCACAGACAAATACTATAGAAATATGCAAACGATTTGAATACGATAATATGCTACAATTAGTAATAACTGATCAATTACAGGCAAACGATGACCATAAAAATCAGAATAAAGGACAGGTATTTATGAAAAATAAACGTATCTATTTAAGTATTGCGGTGGTGCTCTTTCTTCTTTTCTTACCCTACATAGCTTGGCAGCTTGATTCAGAAAAAAAGTTCGATGTTTTGATTTTAGATAAAACGGTGCCAGATCAAACTTATCAAGAGCATAAAGGAATAACTTGGGTACTGAATCATTATAAATACTTGAAAAATGATGGAACATTATACGATCTAGCGCAAGATTATAGTGGTTTTCATCCACAGGAAGAAAAACAGTACCACATTTCACAACTATCTGAGAATATGAAAGAGTATGACCTTATTTATATGGCGGATACTTATGGGGTTTACGAAAATGAATACTACGATGAGAATAAAGAAGGAACACGTTCAGAACTGATATACGGTGGCTTAACAGATGAAGAAGTCGCGTATATTGAAGAAAAATATATTTCCCAACATGTACCAGTGATTGCTGAATTCAATAGTTTTGCCAGTCCGACATCGCCTGAAGTTGAACAACGTCTAACGTCTTTACTAGGTATTCAATGGAATGGTTGGTCAGTACGTTATTTTAATGAGTTGGATCCTGAGCTGAAAAGCGATATTCCCCAATGGATCATAAAGAACTACGAACAGCAAACGAATGAAAACTGGAATTTAAGCGGCTCGGGCTATGTTTTCGTAAAAAATGATGAGTCAGTATTGGTTCTAAAAGAAGGACAGGACTTTGAAGGTGAAGGAATAAGATTTGAATTCAACGAACGAGGACAAGAATTTTTTGATACATCTCTGTCCTCACATTATGATTACTGGTTTGATATTGTTGAGTCAGATTCCTCGGAAGTTTTAGCAGAATATTCGCTCGGACTGACCGAAAGCGGAAAACAACACTTGAGTGATTATGATATTGAAAACACATTTCCGGCAGTGACGCGTAATATTAAATCGAAGACACCGGCATATTATTTTGCCGGCGATTATGCGGATATGCCTGTGACACCCTCGATAGTTAGATATAAAGGGATGGACTGGTTGAATAAAATGATAAGTCGACTGCAGGGGAATGCGTCCCACTCGTTTTTTTATCGTGCTTATTTACCTATGATGAATATAATTTTACAGGAAGAATACGATGAGAAAAACTCAGATATTGAAAGAGATTAAAAATGCATGATTCATGAAGTTGAGAATTGATTTCGTAGTCGATAGTAAAGATAAGATGTAAATTATCACCAAATGCGTGCCCTC
>NZ_FNYW01000089.1 GCF_900109085.1 Alkalibacterium gilvum
CCCATAAATACGGTCCCGTTTGTCAGTCAAATTGATTGCTTGAAGTAATTCGCTTACATGTTTTTGTGCATTTTTTTTGCTAACTCCATAGAGTTGGGCCCGAATCATTAAATTCTCTTCGATTGTAAAATCTTCATCTAGGCGATGATTTTGAAAGACTACGCCTATTTCATCTTGGGGTATATCCTTATCAAATACGATTTCTCCACTATCAGGTGTCAATAAACCAATAATCATATGGATGACAGTTGATTTTCCAGCACCGTTTGTTCCAAGAAATGCAAATGTGTTGCCTTTTTCAACAGAAAACGAAAGATCATTTACTGCCTTTACATCATCAAATTTTTTACTTAAATGGCTAACTTTCAGCATATTATCCCTCCTAAATTATTTATGGCTCTATCTCTCCATATTTTTTTCATGCAAAGTATAAATTATTTAATTCTTTTCAAATACATTATTTTAGTATAGCGGTGTATCCATATATGAAATTGGATACGATTCATGAATAAAGAATCGTATGGGTTTAGTTTTTTTTATTTTTTTAGTTTATTGTTGGGATAATAAAACATTTTTCTTTATCCTTAATATAAGGAGATGATTAAATGAACGAAGCAATGAAAATTAAAAACATCGAGAAAGCCATGGAACCATTAGGAATTTCAATCAAAGAAAATTTTGTTTATGGTTATACAGAACCAGGATTACTCTCTTCACTTACTTACGGAGCTTTTTCTTCTTTTGTAGATATGGAACATTTTTTATTAATTTTCATTAAAGAAGAGGTTGTTTTAGTAGGATTAACCTTGATGGGAGATTTCTCAGATAGTTATATTCGCATTCCGAGAAAAGATATTGAATTATTTCATGCAAAAAAAGGACTGATCCAATATAAATTACAACTAAAAATAAAAGATGAGAAGAAAATAACTATTAAAGCGAATAAAATAATAGCTGCTGCCAAATGGCAAAAGGCTAATTTAGCTTTTCTTAATACTGTTCATTGGTATCAATGATAAAGTTAACGTTATGAGTAAATAAGTGTCTAAGTAATATCATCATCTAATAAATTAATAGTAAAATATTCTATAATACAATCAAGTGGTCTAATAAAGATTAAAAATTAGTTAAACAGATAGTTTTTTGTCTTTATTTTTTTT
>NZ_FNYW01000022.1 GCF_900109085.1 Alkalibacterium gilvum
GCTGAATTCAATCACTCCAAATGTCCATTGAATGGTACGTTTTTGGATACTATCTATTTCGTAGCCTTGATCTTTATACTCTTGGATCAATTCTAAATCAATTTGTTTAAAAGCTGCACAGAGTAGTTCTTGGACAATCTGTTGGAAAAGTATTTCTAAAGCTAATTCAGCTTCGAGTAATGTGTCTTGTTCCTTTAATATTTTGATGATTTTTGATATAATTTTATTCATAAGAAGACCTCTTTCTCTAGCGTTGTCGTTATCTCTAGATTAAGGGTCTTCTTTCTTTTTGTCCAGACCGATATTTTTCTGTTCCGACATTAATTTTACACATAGACTCTATAGCGTAAATAAAAAACGAAACAGATTGGAAGATCAATCCTTTCTTTTTTCTCCATAACTAAAAACAGAAATCGATCCGAAGCCAGTATGGGATGCTATGGTAGGGCCGTAACTTGAAATGTGTATCTCTTTTGGATTAACACGTTCAGAAATTTTATTTCTAATTAATTCTGCCTCATCTGGCACACCGACGTGACCTATAAAAATCGAATGCTCTTCTGGATTAACTAGATGCTTAATTGTTTGATTAACTAAATAGTTTATAGACTTCTTCTTTCCTCTTAATTTAGCTATAGGTACAAGTTTCCCTTCAGTATCCATAACGAGAATTGGCTTAACATTGAGTAAAGATCCTACGGCTGCAGCTGTCGATGATATTCTTCCCCCTCGATGAAGGTGTTTAATATCCTCAACGGTTACAAAAGAATGATAATTCAATTTGTTCTGTTCTACCCACTCACGTAGTTCACTTTTACTGTAGCCTTCCTTCTTCTTTTGAACAGCTTCATATACTAGTAATCCTTGACCTAAACTCGCGGCCTTTGTATCTATAATATCTATATCTACTTCTCCGTAATCTCTTTCTAGCATTTTCTTCGCTTGTATGGCTGAATTAAATGAGCCTGTTAGAGCGGAAGAAAAAGCTAGGTAAATAATAGGAATACCTTTCTCAACATAAGCTTTAAACTTTTCTAAGTAGGCATGCATGTTGATTTGAGAAGTTGAAGCTGTCTCTCCATTTTTAAGACGTAGAAAAAAAGCTTGTTTATCAAAGCTTTTACCCATATCGTCAATTAACTCTTCATCTCCAATTCTAATAGTAAAATTGAATACATCCAACTTATATGCATCAACTAATTCTAATGGTAAATCACTACATGAATCAGTAATAATTTGGTAGCTCATAGTTAATAACCCCTCCCTTTATAGTTTATTATACTCATTTCTGATATAAATAGAAATAAATTGTCTGATTAAATATATTCTATTGACGAATGTATGTTCGCAAGATATAATATAGGTAACATACGTTCGGGAGAGGATAATTATGAATAGACAAGCTGAAAACAAACATTCAATCGTTCATTACTTGAAAAAAGGATACGGTACTTTGTTTCCTGCTATAACAAATGTCCAACCACAGATGCCTAAAGAACAGATTTCAATGTTCTTAAAGCAAGCAGTCAAAGGAAAGTTTCCTATTGTAATTCAAGTGAATCCTACTTCCCAATCGGATACAATTTGGGAGTTTAAGGGAACAGTTTCCTTTTCGCCTAAATCAACACAAGTTATAGTTGAGTCAGATCAAAAAACAATTACTTACCTAATAAACGCTCGAGAAATCAGACACATTAGACGATTACACAAACGAAAATAAATACGCTGAAGAACGTAAGACTAATTATTTTTTGCCTAGTCTACATTCTTCAGCGTTCTTTTTTTATAGAGTTGTATATTTACAGTATCGGAGAAAATAAGCGACTGAATTGCTGCTTAAACAGTTCCCATTTAGAATAATTGTTGATAATTTCCTCAGTGAGTAAATATGATACTGTTATGTCTTTTTTGTAAAGCTTAACTTGTTCTTTCGCCAGTTGTCTATCATATAGGAAGGCATTTACTTCAAAATTTAGTTTGAAACTTCTAATATCAAAGTTAGCTGTCCCTACTGATACAATTTCTTCATCTATAACGATTGTTTTTGAATGCAAGAAACCATTATCATAAATATAAACTTCTGCTCCATAATCGACAAGCTCAGATGCATAGCTCAATGTTGCTCTATATATAAATGGGTGATCTGGTTTATTGGGTATCATAAGCTTGACATCTATTCCGGACATAATGGCTATTTTTAATGTTTCTATGAGTGCTTCATCAGGTATAAAATAAGGCGTTTGGATATAAACAGATTCCTTAGCCATACTAATCATTTTGATAAACCCTTTTTTTATTGCATGCATTTCATTATCAGGACCACTTGATACAATTTGCATATCTGTATCACCTATCAATCCAGTAAACGGGAAATAGTGATTATCATATTCAATTGTTTCTTTTTTAGCGGAAGCATTCCAATCCATTAAAAAACGTGTCTGTAAAGCCTTGACGCCATTCCCCTCGATTCTCAAGTGCGTATCGCGCCAATAGCCCATTTTTTCATATAGGCCGAGATAATCATCCCCAACGTTAAAGCCGCCTGTATAACCAATTTTTCCATCAATGACCACAATTTTTCTATGATTTCTATAATTTAGTCTAAGGTTTATTAGAAAAAAACGAGATCCGAAAAAGGGCTCGGCTTGGCCACCATATTTTCGTAATGTATCAAAAAAATGTTTACCTAGTACTCTCGCTCCCACAGGATCATAGAGCACATTCACCTCTACTCCTTGTTTTGCTCTTTCTTCTAGAGCTTTAACAAGTTTTGTTCCAATATCGTCGCCTCTAAAAATATAATAAGTCACATGTATATGATCTTTTGCTTTGCTTATATCATCAAGTAATTGATTAAATTTATCTTTGCCATCGTGAATAAGCTTTACCTTATTTCCTTTTGTTAAAACTGACTCATTCCCATTCAAAAATAATTGAATGAGTTCAAATGTTTTATCTTGATAGTTTGACTCGGGGACATCAAGATTCTCTGATTCAATAAGTTCTTTCTGTGATTCAACTAATTCTTCCATACCAATACGTTCTTGGGAACGAATATTAAATATTTTTTCCTTTGAAATCTTTCGTCCTAAAAACATATAAATGATATAACCAAACCCTGGAAGCATAATAATAACCAATAACCATGCCCATATCGCCGCAATATCTCTTTCTTTTTCACGGAATACGGTAAAGATTGCTAAAATCGAGTTAAGAAAAATAACAATCCCAAAAATCGTAGAAATAATATTCATATATGGCTCCTTCTGAAAACTGCATTTCCTCTAGTGTACATTAATTCTATGCACTCTGTCTAGAAATAACGAAGGTCTATTCTTTTATTATTTTTTTGGTTGAAAAATCAATGGTGAATTTCTATATAAAAGAAACATCACAACAATTGTCACAAAAGCTGTAGCTAACATACTTAGGCCATTCATGACGAGTGAAAAAATCGGAGCACTCATTCCCCATAATGCATAGTCTCCCCAGAATATCCATCCCGCAATAAAATGCCAGAAATAGCGCCCTAAGGATCCTATAAATACAGCAGAAAAGATATAGAACTGGACAGTCTTTTGATTATTTAATGTCATATTCCTTAATATTTCTTTACTATAAAAGCCTGCCACTCCTACAAACGCATAGGCTAAAGTATACTCTATTATGACTTGATAAAAATTAAGCATATAGACAGATCCTGTTACAAAATGGAGTAATCCCCATATGAAACCAGCATATAACCCGGGACCTAAGCCTCGTCTTATAGCATAAAAGGAGAGGGGAATCATACCTAATGACACATTAAATGATGACCCAATACCTGTTGGAATAAATGACAGTACCATTGCTATTGAAGCGAATAATGTACCTTCTAAATAAATACGTAATTTGTTATTTTGCATAAAAAAATCTCCTCCATAGTTTTTTCACTGAACTAGGAGGAGATTTCAGACATACTTGAGCAAAAATACTCAGATACCTCTCATACTCACAATAAGTACTCTTCCTACGCACGTATCAACGTACAGGTTCAAAGGGTCTAAACTAAAAGTTCACTCTCAGTCAATATCATTGACTCCCCTAGTACAGTATAATTATTTAATTTACTTATTTATGAAAACGTCTATTTTGATTTACTTCCATAATGACAGGAAGTATTATAGGACGTCTCTTAGTTTTTTTGAATAAGTGACTATTTAAAGCTTCCCTAATATCATGCTTGATTGATCCCCAATCAAAATCATTATGTTTAAGATTCTTCATAACAACCTCTTTAACTATTTCAGAAGATTTATCAATCAATTCTTGACTTTCTTTGACAAACACAAAACCTCTGGTCACAATATGTGGATTCGAAACAATCTTTTGTTTTTTACGATCTATTGTCACCACAGCAACAAATATTCCGTCTTCTGAAAGTAAACGTCTATCACGTAAAACAATATTTCCAATATCTCCAATTCCAATACCATCAATTAAAGTATTGTCAGCAGAAACCTGTCCACTTTGTTTCATTTTACCCTTAGAATAACTTACAACATCCCCATTGCTTAAGATGAAGATATTCTGATAAGGAATACCTGTTTCATTTGCTAAATCAGCATGAGCTGCGAGCATCCGATATTCTCCTTGAATAGGAATAAAATATGTTGGATGTAACAAATTAATCATTAATTGAAGTTCATTTGGTGTTGCATGCCCTGAAGCTTTTAGGTTATCTGAAATTTGTTTAACAGTAGCTCCTGCTCGATAAATTAAGTTTTCAGTTTCAGCCACCATGACTTCCATCGCAGTCGAAGGACTTGTAGCGATAAAGATTAAATCGCCCTCTTTGATGTTAACCTGAGGATGACTGCCAACTGCCATACGGTTAAGTGTTTTAATTGGTTCACCAGCTGCCCCTGTTTCTAGAACTAAAATACGATTGTCATCATATTTGTCGATTTTGTCGACTGGAACAATTAGATTGTCATCCGGCAAGGTCAATTTGTTTAATTTCATAGCACTTTCCAATATAGCCTCGAGATTTTTACCTGTTATAAATACTTTACGGTCAGACTCATAAGCAGCATTCAATACCTGTTGTATACGCAGGATATTACTTGCTACAGCAGCAACTATTATTCTACTATCAGTATTTTTAAATGTGTCTAGCACTTCTTCTTGAACTTTTTTCTCAGATACGTTTTCATGAGGACTTTCAGCTTCACCTGAATCACTAAGTAAAGCTAAAACACCCTCATTTCCTAGTTCAGCAATTTGAGATAAGTCTGTTCTATACATATCCTGTGCACTTTGATCAAATTTAAAGTTACCAGTGTAAACAATATTTCCTTCTTCAGTATGAACTGCAATACCCATTGAATCTGGAATCGTATGAGTCGTTCTGAAAAACTTAACTAACGTACCATTGAAGTCAATTTCTGTTTTTTCATCTATAACATGATAATCATCAAAAGAAGGTTTTAAGCTTGAACTATTCACGAACAACTTAGCCAATTCGATTGTTAGCTCTGAACCAAAGACCGGGACTTCAAACTTGTCTAAAAAGTAAGGTAATGCACCGATAGCATCTTCATGACCATGAGTTAAAAAGACTCCTGCGATTCTATTTTTATTTTCTTCCAAGTAACTAAAATCCGGGATGACAGCGTCAATACCAAAAAGTTCATCCTCAGGATATATTAAACCACAATCAAGGACGAAGATTTCCTCCCCAGACTCGATAACATATAAATTTTTTCCGTTTTCTCTTACTCCTCCAAGAGGAATAATTTTTATATTACTCAATATTCTTTCCACCTTTAAAAGCTTTTCAGCTTATAATTTTTTATAGTTTTTTTCACCTATGTAATACCCGTCCGTTAACAATCGTATTTAAAGTATAGCATATATAAAATCATTTTCATACTCTGAGACTATATCAGTTAATCTTTATTGAACTTTAAAGAACGATGGTCACATATGATTTTCATTTTAAAAGTTTTGCTTTTAGTACCAAACCATCCTATTATTCTGATAAAATATAAACAAAGCCTTACTTTAATCTTTAATCTTCGCCTATAAAATATTAAGGAGCACATATCAGTTGAATGCAAAAGAATCTATTATTGATATACTGAATGCTTTATACCCTAAGACAATAACAATTACAGCCTTAGCTATGGAGCTTGATACCAACAAAAATAATGTAGAATCCATTCTAAAAGAGCTAATGTTTACAAATTATCCGATTATTAAAGAAAGACAAAGTTATCATTTGATGCATCCGATACTTTCTCTATCAGCAATAAACAAGCAGTTGCAGACGAATAATATAGGAAAATCTTTGTACTTATATCCTTCTTTAGTCTCCACAAACACCTATGCAAAAAACAATCTTGATAAACTGGATAATGGCACAGTTATTCTAGCCCACGAGCAAACATCTGGGAAAGGACGTTTGGGACGCAACTGGTCATCCCCTATGGGAGGAAGTCTCTCTATGTCAGTAGTCATCAAGCCTGATATTGACTTTGAAAAAATTCCTCTTCTTACTCAACTAACAGCCGCATCACTTTTAAAGGCATTACATTCTATTAGTGGTGTAAAAGTTAAGTGGCCAAATGATATTATCTTGAATCAGAAAAAGATAGCTGGAATCTTAATAGAAACTGAATTCAAAAACAATTCGCTTTCAGGGATCGTTATTGGTATTGGACTTAATACTAATCTAAAGAAGAAAGATATACCTACAGAGCTTTTAGATAAAGCTTCTTCTATTAAAATAGAGTCCAAAGCAGCGTGCGATCCAAATGAGCTTGTAGGTAAATTTCTTACTTACTTTGAGCATGATTATACACAATACCTTCTTTCAGACGATACTGAACCGTTTATATCAATGTGTCGAGATAAATCAATTTTGTTAGATAAAGATTTTTGGATCACTATTGACGATCATAGTAGAAAAGCTACAGTCAACACAATCGATGCATTCGGAAATCTCGTTGTAACTTTCCATGATACTGGTGAAATAAAAGCTATTAGTTCTAGTAATATATCAATCCGTGGAGATAAAACTTATATTTAATGCATCTCCTCCTGATAGTTAATATATTCTCATTGCAATTATTATTAAAGCTAATTGGTGCAGTGGATAATAAAAATAAAAAAAGTATCGTGGTAATTTAGGTAAATTAAATCCCTTATCTGTAATAAATAAAGGTAGCGGTAACAGAGAAAAAAATTGGATGGATACCCCTGTCAAAAGCTGTGTGATTAAGAAAAAGACTGTTCCTTGTTTCCAGTTATATTCTTTAAGCCAGTAAATACACCACCCAAGCAAAAAGCCATAAATACTATACTCAGCAAACACACTTAACAATCCAAATATAGGTGCGAATCTTTTATATTTAATTGATAAGGAAAATAGGCCGAGTAAAAACAGGACATTTATTGCATTAGTAGTGACCGGTATAGAGAGCAAGCCCAAAAGGAAAAGCCGGGATATGTAATGGACGTAATGACTCGTTTTCTTTGTTCCTTCTATTGTGCTATATAAAAAACATGGAAATGCAATACGTCCAATGATTCGCAAAAATATTAACTCAGGTAGTAAGAAGAACCCTATATGATCGATTGTCATCGTGAATATACCTAACCATTTTATTGTATTCAGCTTATTATCAAATACCTTCTTCACGTTCACAACCCCTTCTTTCAATTAATATAAAAAGCATTCACTAATGTCTTCTGCTACATCATACTTCATATTAATCTAATTATAAAAACAAAAAGCGTGTCTCTCTAATAAGAAAGACATGCTTTTTGTTATTTAGATATATTTTATTGTTCTTCTTTTTCTTTTAATACAGCTTTTCGAGATAAATTCACTCTACCACGATTATCAATTTCAGTTACCTTAACATCAATCTTATCACCTAAGGAAATGACATCTGAAACATTTTTGATGTACGTATCTGACAATTCAGATACATGTACTAAGCCGTCGGTTCCCTTGATAATTTCTACAAAGGCACCAAAGTTTTCAATACGTTTAACAGTACCTGTATATGTTTTGCCTACTTCAACTTCTTCTGTTAATTCTTCGATTATTTCAATAGCTCGTTTTATTCCGTCAGCGTCGTGACCATAAATCGATACATTACCTTCATCATCGATATCAATTTTAACACCTGTTTCGTCAATAATACTATTAATCGTTTCTCCGCCTTTACCGATAACAACTTTAATCTGAGCAGGTTTAACTTTTATCGACTCTATTTTAGGTGCATATTGACTTAATTCAGTACGTGGTTGGTCAATTGTCGCTTCTAAATTATCAAGAATTTCCAGTCTAGCTTTTTTCGCTTGCACTAGAGCTTCTTCGAGTATCTCTTTTGTGATACCTTCAATTTTAATATCCATTTGTAAAGCAGTAATACCTTGACGTGTTCCTGCCACTTTAAAGTCCATGTCGCCTAGATGATCCTCTAGCCCTTGAATATCTGTTAAAACGGTATAATTGTCATTTTCCATAACAAGTCCCATAGCAATACCACCAACTGGGGCTTTAATTGGAACACCTGCATCCATAAGCGCAAGAGTTCCTGCACAAATACTTGCTTGAGATGAAGACCCATTTGACTCAAGTACTTCAGCAACTAATCTTATTGTGTATGGGAAATCTTCTTCATTTGGAATAATTGGAAGCAAGGCACGTTCGCCTAGAGCACCGTGACCAATTTCACGTCGGCCTGGGCCCCTCACTGGACCCGTCTCTCCAACAGAATAATTCGGGAAGTTATAGTGGTGCATAAATCGTTTACTGTCTTCACTACTTAGTCCATCTATATGTTGGTGTTCGGTAAGTGGAGCTAGCGTTGCAACTGACAATGCTTGCGTTTGCCCTCTAGTAAATAAACCAGATCCGTGAACACGAGGCAAGAGTGTTACCTCTGAATCAAGTGATCTAATTTCATCAACTTTTCGACCGTCCGGACGCATATTTTTTTCAGTGATTAAACGGCGAACTTCATCTTTTTCCATTCCATCAATGATAGCTTTTACATCTTTAATGACTGATTCATAATCCGGAGCATCCGTATATTCATTTTCATAAGTTTCTACAATTTCATTTTTGAGTTCTTCAATTTTTTCAGCTCGTTCTTGCTTGTCAAACGTTTGAATTGCTTTTTTCATCTTGTCATTGTGTTCACTAACAATTTGATTTTTCAAATCTTGGTTTGGTATGAGTAATGTCACGTCCATTTTTTCCTTGCCAACAGCCTCTTTAATTTCTTCTTGGAAAGCAACAAGATCTTTAATTGCTTCGTGACCGAATAGTAAAGCTTCAAGCATATCTTCTTCAGCAACCTGATCAGCGCCACTTTCAACCATATTAATCGCATCTTTTGTTCCAGCGACAGTCAATTCTATATCTGATTCTTTTATCTCTTCTTCAGACGGATTAAGAATGAATTCACCATTTATACGACCAACGTTTACTCCTGCAATAGGTCCGTTAAAAGGTATATCAGATACACATAATGCCAGTGAAGATCCAAACATTGCTGTCATCTCGGGAGAATTATCAGGGTTCACAGATAATACAGTGTTCATAACCTGTACTTCATTACGGAATCCTTCAGCAAACATTGGACGGATAGGTCTATCGATTAGGCGAGCGGTCAAGGTTGCATTTTCAGACGGTCTCCCCTCTCTCTTGATAAATCCTCCAGGTATTTTCCCAACAGAATACATTTTTTCTTCATAATTTACCATAAGTGGGAAGAATGGCAGAGTGCTTGCTTTTTTACTTGCAACAGCAGCAGTTAGGACCACAGTATCTTCATAGCGAACGAGAACTGCACCATTAGCCTGTTTTGCCATTTTTCCTATTTCGACTGTTAATTTACGTCCACCAATTTCAGTTGTAAAAACTTTTTTTTCAGTCATTCATTTCTCTCCTTATTTTTACAGGAAGCCATCCTACTAAACAAACGTCATTCTTCTGACACATCAGACTCATCACGTTTGGTTAGTAGTGTAAAAGGCATCCTGTTCTTTTTTATAAATAAAGCGAGATTCCATGGAATCTCGCTTTGTTTTTATCATAATAATTAACGACGTAAACCTAAACTTTGGATTAACTCACGGTAACGTGTAATATCTTTGTTACGTAAATAAGCCAACAGGTTACGACGGTGACCAATTTTTTTCATTAGTCCACGCATTGAATGAAAATCTTTTTTATGCGTTTTTGCATGCTCATTCAATTCATTGATTTCAGCTGTTAATACTGCAATTTGTACCTCAGGAGAACCAGTGTCTCCCTCATGACGAGCGTACTCATTGATGATTTCTGTTTTTCTTTCTTTTGAAACTGCCATTTTTTCCACCTCTTTCCTTAATATGAATCCTGTTACTGAGTAAGCGCTGGTGATGCGACAAACCAAGTAAAGGTCTGTGCGTTTCGCACACTCTAAAGAATACACTAATATCAATTAGAAATCAAGGGATTTAACGACCTTGTTATAAAGTACAAGCAAAATTCAATCTGATTTATTTCTTGTATTTTGTTTTCAACTCCATGACAACGTCTCTTAAGTCTGCTGCTTTTTCAAAGTTAAGATCTTTGGCAGCTTCTTTCATTTCTAGCTCAATTGTTTCAATAAGCTCCATGCGTTCTCTTTGAGATAATTTCTTAATTGTTTCTTCAGATAAGTTCTTCTCTTCCTCATCAACATCTGTTGATATTTTAATAAGATCCCTTACCTCTTTTTTGATAGTCGTCGGTGTTATTCCATGTTCTTGGTTATACTCCTCTTGAATTGCACGACGTCTTTCTGTTTCATCTATAGCGTTTCTCATTGAATCAGTTATACGATCTGCATACATTATAACCTTACCATTTTCATTTCGAGCCGCACGTCCCATCGTTTGAATTAATGCGCGGGAACTTCTTAGAAAGCCCTCTTTATCGGCATCTAAAATGGTGACAAGAGAGACTTCCGGTACGTCTAGACCTTCTCTTAAAAGGTTGATACCGATCAAAACATCAAACTTACCCACTCTTAGGTCACGTATAATCTCTGTTCGCTCCAGTGTTTTTACATCACTGTGCAAATACTGAACTTTTATACCTACTTCTTTAAGATAGTCAGTCAGATCCTCTGACATTTTCTTGGTTAAGGTTGTAATAAATACCCGTTCATTTTTTTCAATACGCTTATTAATCTCTTCTATGATGTCATCAATTTGTCCCTTTATTGGTCTCACTTCTACTACAGGGTCCAGTAATCCCGTAGGCCGGATAATCTGTTCCACGATTTGACTCGATCGATTCTTTTCGTAGTCAGCAGGTGTCGCTGAGATATATGTGATTTGAGGGACACGCTCTTCATATTCTTCTAATCTCAAGGGTCTATTATCAAGTGCACTAGGCAGCCTGAAGCCATGTTCAACCAATCGTTCTTTACGCGCTCTATCCCCTTTGTACATCCCCCTTATTTGAGGCATGGTCATGTGAGATTCATCAATTATAAACAAAGAATCTTCCGGGAAGAAGTCAAGCAATGTATAAGGCGCTTCCCCAGGTTTTCTACCATCTAAATGCCTTGAATAGTTTTCTATTCCAGAGCAGTACCCCATCTCCATCATCATTTCGATATCATAATTCGTTCGCTGTTCAAGGCGTTGGGCTTCCAACAACTTGTTCTCTTTGTGTAGCTCTTCAAGTCGTTCTTTTAATTCAAGTTGTATGGATTCAATAGCGGAACGCGTTTGCTCATCGTTAGCAACAAAGTGAGTCGCAGGAAATATTGCAGCGTGAGCCAGGTCTGATTTCACTTCTCCAGTCAAAACATCCACTTCTCTTATCCTATCTATTTCATCACCAAAGAATTCAACACGAATGGCTTCACTTTCCCTTGAAGCTAGAAAAACCTCAACGATATCGCCACGCACTCTAAATCGCCCGCGTTGAAAATCTATATCGTTTCTTTCAAATTGCATTTCCACAAGTCGTCGTAATAAATCCTCTCGGCTGATTTCCATACCTGAACGTAATGACAATACATGCTCAGCATAATCTTTTGGGTTTACTAAACCATATATACATGAAACAGACGACACAACAATAACATCTCGCCTTTCGAGCAAAGCACTGGTGGCTGAATGTCGTAGCTTATCAATTTCATCATTGACGCTTGCATCTTTTTCAATAAAGGTATCTGTTGATGGAACGTAAGCCTCCGGTTGATAATAATCATAATAACTAACAAAATACTCTACAGCGTTATCTGGAAAGAATTCTTTAAATTCGGTATAAAGTTGTCCAGCTAATGTTTTATTATGTGCCATTACAAGTGTTGGTTTATTTACTTGCTGAATAACATTTGACATCGTAAATGTTTTCCCAGTACCTGTTGCTCCTAGAAGAACTTGCTCTTTCTGTTCGTCACGAATCCCCTTCACCAGCTCTTTAATTGCTTCCGGCTGATCACCACTGGGTTTATATAGCGATTTTAAATTAAATTTCTGTTCAACCATTCTAGCACTCCTCATTTAGATACTCGTCGCTACTAGTTTATCATAAAAAAAGTATTCTCAAAGACCTAGAGTCTTTTGAGAATACTTTTTTGCTTGTTTCAATTATTTGGCTAGTTTCTTACTTAAACGAGATTTGTCACGTGCTGCTTTGTTTTCGTGAATTAAACCTCTAGATGCAGCTCTATCAATCGCTTTTACAGCACCTTCGTATAATTCTTGTTTGTTGTCAGCATCCGTATCAACAGCTGCTAGAAATTTTTTCTTAGCTGATCTCATTGATGTGACTTGGCCTTGATTGTTTTCTCTTTTTTTCACGTCTTGTCTTTGACGTTTAATTGTTTGTTCTATATTTGGCATTGTAAAACACTCCTTATTTAGTAAACATATAGTTAAATTTCAATGATGTCTGCTTTTAAACAGTACAACTTTAAACCATTATGAGTTGATTAGTTCAACACTCACCATTTTACACCAGTTGGTCTACATTTTCAATGAAAACTTTTGTATGTTGCTAGTTTATTCTGACATTGAAGAAAACTTCCATATAAAAAGTTCGATTTGGATTTTCGGATCCATCTTACCACTCTTTATTTTATAATCAGCATTTATCAAGTATCTATGAGCACTTGATAGCGTGGTTTGCTTAAAACGCTTTTCAGTTTGAAGAGCCAATTTCACGCGATAAGGGTGTATTTTTAGGATGCCCGCTATATCAGCTTGCTGATAGCCCTTTTTCTTCAGGATTTTCACTTGCAATAGTAACCTAAACTGACCAATCATCAATGCAAGCATCTTTATAGGGTCTTCTTTTTGATGAAGAAGATCTTGATAAAGTTCGATTGATTGCTTAACATTCTTCTTCAATACTCTTTCATTTAATTCGAACACATTTTGTTCCAAGGATTTAGAAACTAATTTATCAATAGATTCTATGGTTATATTTTTATCTTCAGTATGATATACCATCAACTTATCTAGTTCATTTTTGGCTTTTGATAAGTTTCTGTCTGTAAGTTGTAAAAGTCGCTCAAATGACTCTACGGACATCGTATATCCGAGTTCTTGAAAATATTTTTTTAGATAAATAGCTGTATCTTTATCTGAAGTAGGAGATACATCAAGTATTTCTGCTGATTTTAATAAGGCTTTTGTGATCTTTTTTCGCTTATCTAACTTATCATAGGGAACTAAAAAAACAAGTACAGTAAATTCTGATGGATCCTTTAAATATTTCTCGAGTAAAGCAGTATTATGTTTAAATGTTGTCGTTACTTTTTTGCCAGAAAATATGTAACTTGAGTGCACAAATATAAGTTTTTGACCACCAAAAAAGGATAAACTCTCAGCTTCATATATTACATCATCTATACTAGAATCTTTGAGGTCAAAGTGGATGATATTCATCTCATCATCTTGTTTTCTTTGAAAAGCTTTAGTTAAAGAAGTTACTACTTCATCGATGAGGATTCTTTCAGTACCATTAACTGTGTATAGGGGTTTTATTTGTCCGTTTTTAATTTGGTTTATTTGTTTTGTTACATTATTCATTTTATTCTCCTCTTTGCTTTCCTACATATTTGAAAGAAAATAGATAATTGTTTATATTAACAATAGGCGACCCATTAGAGTATCTATATTTAACTGCTCCATTGGTATCAGTTCTATAGATTGATATCTCATGATCTATTAGCTTTTTAACGACACTATCATGTGGATGCCCATGTCTATTAGATTCACCTGAAGAAATTAGTGCTGTTTCTGGATTAATTTGTTCCAACAAAGCATCATGAGTTGATGTATGACTGCCGTGATGGGCTACTTTTAATATATCCACTGACATATTTGGATACTTTATCAGTAATGATTTTTCCCCATCTACTTCTAAATCTCCTGTAAAAAGCCACGTTTTTTCACCAATTAAACCATACAACACTAAGGAATTATTGTTTTTTGACACGCTTTTACTTTTTCCTTTAAAAAGAAGAGGATATGTGTTTGTTGGAAGATACTTATCACTATCTTCGACTACTTCTTTTATTATTGTGCCATAACTTTCAATAGAAGGAAACAATGACTGAAAGTTTTCTTCCATGAATGTTTCTCTTGAGGATATAACATATTTAGTTGGTAATTGATCTATTATACCTAGCATGCCCCCATAATGATCAATATCAGCATGCGTAATTATCAATGATTCCAACTTATGCACGCCCTCAGATTTTAACACAGGTAAAACAATCCTTTCACCTACGTTAAACTTTCTCTCTCTTTCTTCCCATACTTCTGTTTTAAACGCTATTTGACCACCTGTATCTATTAGATAATTTCCTTTCCCCCAAGGTTCTTTTATGAGGATGGCTTCCCCTTGCCCAACATCGATTAATAAAACCTGCCCAAAAGGAGAATATCTGACCGAATATATACAAACAAGTATACCCAAAAGAGGGAAAATAATATATTTCTTGAATCGATTTTTTTCAAGCACTATAAATAATAACATTATAAATATAACAAGGAAACAATAAAACAGTGGAGATAATCTCCCAGTAATAATATTAAAATTTAGATTGGATGAGGTCTTGATGGCTATTAATTCTATAAACTGAATAAGTTTATCAGTTACATATAACATAAAATGATATAGTTGTGAATGAGGCATCAATAAAGAGAAAACGAAGATGATTAGCAATAAAGGAAGCAATAAACTAGCTACCAAAGGTATAAAAACACTATTTAACAGGAGTACTCCCCAGGAAAAACCATAAAAGTGATAACTCAATATAGGTATGGAACTTAAAAGTAATAAGCCATTCATAATGACATAAGCTTGTATCTTTGTAAGCCTTTCAAACAGTGGATGGCCTGAAAACATAATAATAATAAAACTAATGAGGTAACTTAATTGGAAGCTTATTGTGTATAGACTGTAAGGTTGAATCAGAAGTGTGATAATAAGCATAGACGACCAGCTATCCAATGCTGTCATTGAAAAAGATAATTTTTTTAGAAAAAGTTTGAACCACACTTGTCCTAAGGCTCTGGATACACTTATGCCAAATCCTGTTACAATACCATAAAATGGCAAACCAAAGAGTAGGGCTGTATCAACTGAATCCTTACTGACTCTCATTATTAGCAATAGATAACGAATTAAACTAATTAAAAAGGATACATGAAGTCCGGAAATGCTTAAAAGATGTATGATTCCGAGCTCCTTATAAGAATCCATTATATCACTTTTAAATGTACGTTTATCAGCAAACAAAAGTGTTTTTGCGTAGACACTCGATTGAGAGGTCATTGTACGATCAATGTGAGACAGCACTCTCTGTCTCAATGAATCTAGTACATAAATAAGTGGTTTTTCCTTTTTATTATTTTCTAGGGTAACAAGCTCAGTCGCCTCTAAAACACAAAAAATATTTTTGCTCTTTAAGTACATTGGATAATCAAACTGACTAAAATTAGATGGCCCTTCAGGTATTTTTGCCAACCCCTTAACACTAATGGCCTCTGGTATACGTTCATTTAACTGTTCTTTTTCTTCTTGATTCTTTATACGATAGACAACCTTTACTTCCTCATTCGCTCTATTTTGATGTGCTATTCCCTCCAATGTTAGTTTATTTCCATCCACCTTCCAACTTGTTTCTTTAACAATTAAATAAATTTCTTCATTTTCTGTTAGGTCTAGTGACGTTTCCTTTGGTAAAAAATAAATGTATCTTAATCCCAAGACTAGAATGACTAACATGGTTATCACTAGCAAGCTAGAATCCTTTTGTATGACTAATCGATGCACAGCCAATGCTAGTATTAAAGGAACTATGGGCGTTAAACCATTTAACATGATCGCTACAAAAGCTAATAAGGTAAGAGCTGGAAAAATAAGTTTTCCTGATATCATTTCTCTAAAATGCCCAAGATTTCAAAAATATCAGACTGTTTGCTAGTTTGTTTAACTAAAAACATCTAGAAACCACCTTTCTTAAAAAGCTGAAGAACCTTTTATTTAATTGACTTTCAACCGTTCTTTTATTTTATCAAAGGTTTTTTCCCCTATCCCAGTTACATTTAATAAATCTTCAATCGTTTTAAAGGAGCCATTCTCATCTCTATAATCGATAATTGCTGCGGCCTTACTTGGTCCTATACCATCTAGCGTAGCGAAGTCATTCTCATCAGCATGATTAATATTAATCATTTCCCCTTTAATCTGATTCTTCGTTTCTAAATCAACCGTTTGTGATATTTCTTCTCCAATTTCTGGTATATAAATATACATCTCATCCTCTAACATTTGAGCAAAATTTATATGTTTTGTATCAGCATTCTCTAAAACTCCTCCAGCTGCATCGACTGCATCAATGACTCGCTCAGTGGTTTCAAGAGAAAAAACACCCGGTTTTTTTACAGCCCCTTTAATATCTATGACGACTTCTGATGATATGGATGGGGCTTCTTCAATATCCAATTTGTTTTCAATATCATTCTGTTTTTCTTTTACACCATCTTCTGCACCATCCTCAACCAATGTTTCCAACGTTACAACATCATCCATGTGATCAGTATTCTCAGAATTTTTCAGGAAACTAAAATAAAGAATGAGTAGAACGCTAAAAAACAATACCCCCAAACTTATTTCTTTGAAATATTTTATCTGGTTCATATTATATTAGAGGCCCCCTTTTCCTTCTTATTAATAATATTAACCAAAGAAATAAAATCTCACTATATTTCTTTTAATTATGAGAAAATTACTATAAACATAAAAAAGACGGGGAATATGTATTCCCCGTCTTTTTTATGTCATTTATTTTAATTGGTTTAAATATAAAAGAGCATCATCAATATTTTTAACAGGAACAATTTCCATATCAGTATCTATATCCTCAGCTGTTTCAAGTGCTGTTTCATAATTAGATTTTAAATCAGGATATTGTCCCAATATTTGTTCATCGATTTCATCATCCGGTGCGAAGAAAATTTCAGCTCCTTCTTCATCTGCAGCCACAATTTTCTTATCTATACCACCAATACGTCCAACGTCTCCGTTCTCAGCGATTGTACCTGTACCTGCGACAGTTAAGTCAGTATCAAAGTCTTCAACAAGCATTCTATAAATCTGAAGTGAGAACATAAGCCCAGCAGAAGGACCTCCAATGCTCCCAGCATCTATTGATACCTTAGGAGAAGTAGTGACTGAGGATTGTGTAACCAAAGTAATTCCTATGCCTGGTTTCCCAGTTTCTTCAATCTTGGTGAGATCACCACTTATCTCCTCTATTTTATCTCCTCTACTAATTGTAAGGGTAACTGTATCATCTACAGATTGAGTACTTACATAGTCTATAAATTCATCAGTGTTTTTAAATGTTCTGTCGTTAATTTGTGTAATACTATCCCCCATTTCTAACCTATCATAGAAATCGGAATCTTCTGACACTGACATGACATAAACACCTTCATAATCAATATTATACGTTAAATCTGCTGCATTAAAGGCTGCAGATTTGGCAGTATCGATCGAGTAATTCATATAATAATTTTGGAGTTTTCGATATTCGTCATAATCATCATATTTTCCTAACAATTCATCTTCGCTTACGATAGAGTGATAGGGTAGAAACTGGAAAAGTGATGAGAATGGCGTCGCTTGAAACATTTCTACAGTCGTCAACATATATTGACTCCCAGTCTCATCAGTTTCTCCATCCACTAGAACTTTATCATTGATTACTACAGCACTTCCGGGTCTCTCGACAAAATATGGAATCGGTAATAAAAACAGTAAATAAACTATGAGACCTGAAAGAATGGCTTTAAGGATAAAACGTTTTTTATTCATTTTAAACGTCACCCTGTTTCATCGCTTTTTTTAAGTTTTTTTCTACATAAGGTGGAATAAGTTGTCCGACGTTTCCTCCATAGTAAGCAATCTCTTTCACCATGGTAGAACTAATATGTTGATATTTTGGTTCAGAGAAAAAACATAGTGTTTCTATTTTTTCATCCTGGATTGCGTTTAAATTGGCGATATCTCGTTCATACTCGAAATCTTTAACTGAGCGAATGGCTCGGATTAATATGTCAACATCATAATTCCTTGCCACTTCAACTGTCAACCCATCATAAACAATAGCTTGACAATTTACGATTCCTCTATCCTTTAAACTGTTATTAATCATTTCTAGGCGCTCTTGATCAGTAAACAAGTACGTCTTTTTCGTGCTTGCACTTACCACGATAATTAATTCATCTGTTAACTTTGATGCTCGCTCAATTATGTCTAAATGTCCATAAGTTAATGGATCAAAACTTCCAGCAAACAATGCTCTTTTCATTAGCGTGTCACCTTCTCAAAAACAATAACCCGTGTGGTCCCGTATATTTTATCTTTTATTAATTCTAGAGAATCATCTTGAAGCGTTATAGTATCCTCTTTGTCTATTTCACATACAATAATTGACTGTTCTTTTAATAATTTATAGCCTATTAGTTTTGATAATGTTTTTTCCAAATCAATTTTACCATAAGGCGGATCAAGAAATACGAGGTCAAAAGTTTCCTCTGCCTGTCTCAATCTTTCTAGAGCAATGCCATCTTTTTCTTTCCAGACAATAAATTTTTGAGGCTGTTTAGTTATTTCGATGTTTTCATTGATTGTCTTGACAGATTGATAATTATTATCCACAAGATAAGCTAAATCCATACCTCTTGATACAGCCTCTATTCCTAGTGCCCCGCTTCCTGAGTATAGATCTAATACATGCCCCTCCTCAAAGTAAGGACCAATCATATGAAATAAAGACTCTTTAACTTTATCTGATGTTGGACGTGTGTTTAGCCCTGATATCGTTTTAAGCTTTCTTCCACCATATTCCCCTGATATAATTCTCATACATTTTCATCCTTCATCATTAATTGAAAATACTTTTTATTAAACTATCCTCTTCATCCTCTTTAGATAAAGCTCTTACCTCATCCAATACGCCATCGAATGTATCTGGCATATCACAACGGTATGATTTTTCAACCTTTCTTACAAAGTGTTGTTTGGATATAGTACTAGCCATTGTTTCTGCTTGCTCACGGTCGACATAAATAATAGCATAATTCATATTTTTTGATACAAAATGAACGAGTCCATATCGTTTTAATTTATTGATATACTTTGTGGTATAGAGCCAGACAACTAATCCTGCTCTAGATCTTTTTTCTTGTTCCAAATTTTCACCTTCTTTTGTTTTAATTATTATAACAAAAAACCCCTCTAAATGAGAGGGGTTTTTTAACAGGTTCATATTCGTTGAAAACGCGCTAATATTAAAGTTAACTATTTTATTTAAACTAAACTTTAGCTTTTATTTGAACGCTTAGCTGCTTTTTCACGTTCATTTTTATTTAGAACTTTTTTTCTTAGTCTGATAGATTCAGGTGTTACTTCACAAAATTCATCGTCAGCAAGAAATTCCAGGGATTCTTCAAGAGTCATAACACGTGGACGCTTGATAACATTTGTCTGGTCTTTATTAGCCGAACGAACATTAGTCTTTTGTTTTTCTTTTGTGACGTTTACAGCAATATCATTATCTCTATTATGTTGACCGACAATCATACCTTCGTATATCTCTGTTCCCGGTTCAACAAAAATTGTCCCACGGTCTTCCAAGTTCATTATACTATACGTAGTAGCTGCGCCATTTTCCATAGAAACAAGTGCTCCATAACGACGCTCACCTGTCTTACCTTGAATTAACGGTAAATACTGATCAAACGTATGGTTCATAATGCCATAGCCGTGTGTTATAGATAAAAAGTCATTAGTAAAACCAATTAATCCACGAGCAGGAGCTAGGAATGTCAAACGAACTTGGCCATTCCCCGTGTGAACCATGTCTTGCATCTCACCTTTTCTCTGACTTAGATTCTCTATAACAGAACCCATGTACTCTTCAGGTGTATCTATTTGTACACGTTCAAAAGGTTCACATTTTACACCATCAATTTCTTTTACGATGACTTCTGGTTTTGATACTTGTAGTTCAAAACCTTCACGACGTAGGTTTTCAATTAAGATAGAAAGATGCAATTCTCCTCTACCAGAGACAACCCAAGCATCAGGTGATTCTGTTTGCTCTACGCGTAAAGATACATCCGTTTGTAACTGCATCATAAGGCGCTCTTCAATTTTTCTAGAAGTTATCCATTTACCTTCTCTACCTGCGAATGGCGAATTGTTAACTAAAAACGTCATCTGTAACGTAGGTTCATCAATATGGAGTATTGGTAAAGGATCAACGTGATCAGCTGGTGTCACTGTTTCTCCTACAAAGATATCTTCAAATCCTGAAACAGCAATCAAATCGCCCGCTTTTGCTTCTTCAATCTCCATTCGCTCAAGTCCAAAGAAACCAAATAATTTTGTTACACGGAAATTCTTTGTAGAGCCATCTAGCTTACTCAATGTAACGTTGTCTCCGACTTTTATTTTACCTCGGAAGACTCTACCAACACCGATTCGTCCAACGTAATCGTTATAATCAAGTAAAGAAACCTGAAATTGTAATGGTTCATCACTATTATCAATAGGTGCAGGAATCTCTTTTAAAATACTATCGAAAACAGGTTCCATTGTATCTTGCTGATCTTCTGCTTTGTCAGACATACTACTTGTCCCATTGATAGCTGATGCATAAATAACAGGGAATTCTAGTTGGTCTTCATCTGCATCTAATTCGATAAGCAAGTCAACAACTTCGTCAACAACTTCTGCGGGTCTAGCGGTTTCCTTATCTATTTTATTAACAACAACTATCGGTATTAATTTCATTTCAAGTGCTTTTTTTAGAACAAAGCGTGTTTGCGGCATGGTTCCTTCATATGCGTCAACGACAAGGATAACCCCATCCACCATTTTCATTATACGCTCAACTTCTCCACCGAAGTCGGCGTGTCCAGGCGTGTCCAATATATTGATGTTGTGGTCTTTATATTTTACAGCTGTATTTTTCGCAAGAATAGTTATGCCACGCTCTTTTTCAATATCATTCGAGTCCATGGCTCTTTCATTCAATTCGTTATGGGCGTCTAATGTCTCAGACTGCTTAAGCAATTCGTCCACCAAAGTTGTTTTACCATGGTCAACGTGTGCTATAATTGCAACGTTTCTTATATCTTCTCTAATTTTCATTTTATTCCTCCAAATTCGATACTTATAGAATCTAATTAATCTGCCAACCGTTTCATAGAACTTTTCATTACGTTCATCATAAAAAGCACTTATTCTTGATAGATTCACACTCAAGAATAAATGCTCTCCAATTATTCTATATAGTCGCACAAGGTATTATAACAGTAATATAAACTTAATTACAAGTTAAACCTGCTTATTAATTTATAATAGCCATTATTTCTTTGTGAGCTTTAGGAACGGCAAAAACAATATCATTGTTATCTAGTAAATTTATCGGCTCATTATTAAATTGTGTAGCCTTCAAGCCAAGCTCCTCCATAAATAAAATTCCCGGTGCAACATCCCAAGGCTTCAAATTGGTAGCTATGTAAGCCACGATACTTCCCTTAGCTACCTCAACTGTTTCTAAGCCAGCAGAACCAATCAGCCTTAGACCTAAACTTTTTCTAGTCACTTTTCGAATATCTTTATATCTGTCCTTTGTTAATATACTCGAGTTAGTAGCTAGCAGTCCTTCTCCTAGAGAACGATTACTAGGTGGTTCTATCGGTTGCTCGTTACAAGTAACGCCTATATCCTTAATTGCTGTATACAACCTGTCTAAAGGAACATCATAAATATAACTTTGTACAGGCATTCCCTCTTCATAAACAGCTATCATCAAAGCAAAGTTTTCATTCTGTAACACAAAATTTAATGTGCCATCGATGGGGTCCACCAACCAAACAGTACCATGCATTTCACTCACAGTATCCCCGAAGCCCTCTTCACCTACTATGCGATCATTCTTATATCCCCTACGTATTCTTTCAATTAATTCTTTTTCAACCCACTTATCCATATTAGTTACTAAATCATTAGGTGTCGTCTTCTGTTCAACCTTTAAGTTAGACTTTTGTTCATTCTTGATATTCTGACTTATTTCAAAGATCCATTTTTTAATTGCTCTATCTCTATTTAGTCTTTCTTCCATCATACTAATTCCTCATTTCATAGCTCTAAACTAGAGTTTTTCAATAACACGACACTTGTAAAAAAAACTGGAGATCCTAGGCATAAGCTTAGAGAATCTCCAGTTCTGAAGTGTTTTACATGTGTATAGGTAGACCTAAAGCAGCTTCTGAGGCATCCATAACTACTTCCCCAAGTGAAGGGTGTCCATGGATTGTTAATGCGATATCTTCCGCATTTAAACCACTCTCGATAGCTAAACCAAGTTCAGCTATGATATCAGATGCGCTGACTCCAGCGACTTGAGCGCCTATAATAACATCATCTTCTTTAGTTGTTATTAGTCTAATAAAGCCTTCTGTAGCATTTAATGACAAAGCACGACCATTACCACCCATGAAGAATTTAGTAACTTTGATATCTAATTCGTGCTCTTTTGCTTCACTTTCAGTATAACCTACTGACGCAATCTCTGGATCTGTAAATGCGACTGCTGGTAAAGCACGGTAATCTACAGCAACTTTTTTACCTGAGATAGCTTCAGCAGCTATTTTAGCTTCGTAACTAGCCTTATGTGCAAGGGCAGGACCGGGCACAACATCACCAATAGCGTAGATACTTTCAACGCTTGTTCGTCCTTGTCTGTTTACTTGTATCAAACCACGTTCGTCCATCTCAACGCCTGCTTGTTCAAGCCCAAGGTCTTCTGTGTTTGGCTTACGTCCAACTGTAACTAATACATAGTCTACATCAAGTGTTTGTTCTTCACCATTTGTTTCATATGTTACAGATACGCCATCCTCTTTAACCTTTGATTCTTTTGCCATTGCGTTAGTAATGATATTAACGCCACGTTTTTTGAAATTTTTCTCTACAATTTTGACCATATCTTTGTCAAAACCATTTAAGATTGAAGGAAGTCCTTCTAAAATAGTTATTTCAGTCCCCAAATTAGCATAAACACCAGCTAATTCAGATCCGATGTATCCTCCACCAACAATAGCCATCTTCTTAGGTATTTCAGTTAAGCTCAATGCACCAGTAGAGTCTAGTACACGATCACTGAATTTAAATCCTGGAATTTCAATTGGGTGACTACCCGTTGCAACAATTGCGTTTTCAAAGGAATACGTTTGAGCACTATCTTCAGTCATAACACGCATAGTGTTTTCATCATTGAAAAAGGCTTCCCCACGTAAAATTTCAACTTTGTTCTTTTTAAGAAGGCCTTCAACACCCTTTGTCAACTTACTGACAACTTGGTTGTTCTTCCATTCTTGTGTTTTTTTGAAATCAATTTCAACATTTTCAGTTGTTACACCGAATATAGATGAATCAAGTGATTCTTGATATTTATGACCAGCAGTAATTAGTGCCTTTGAAGGGATACATCCTACGTTTAAGCACACACCGCCTATAGCGTCTTTTTCAACAATAGCTACTTTTTGGCCCATTTGTGCAGCACGAATAGCTGCAACATATCCACCAGGACCCGAACCAACAACTACTGTATCTAGTTCAATTGCGAAATCTCCTACTACCATTTATGAATCACCTTATCCTTCCATTAATAATAACTCAGGATCTGCTAAGAGGCGTTTTAATTCATTCATTGCTTTTTGGCCAGTAGCGCCATCGATTACTCGATGATCAAAGACTAGTGACAATGCAAGCATTGGTGCCGCTTCAACTTCTCCTTGGTCATTTACGATTGCTTTTTTAGCGATACGTCCAACACCTAAAATAGCAACTTCTGGATGATTGATGATTGGTGTGAACCAACCGCCACCAACAGAACCGATATTAGAAATTGAAATTGATCCATCAGCCATATCGCTTGATTTCAATTTACCTTCATGAGCTTTAGTTCCTAATTCAGTAATTTCAGAAGCAATGTTAAACATTGATTTTTTATCAGCGTCTGAAACAACAGGTACATAGAGACCTTGTTCAGTATCAGCAGCTATACCAATGTTGAAGTAGTTTTTGTAAACCACTTCATCTGTTGTATCATCGATTGATGAGTTAAGCGCTGGGAATTTCTTCATTACAGAAATAATTGCTTTAACAACATACGGTAAGAATGTTAGTTTAACATCATTTTCAGCTGCGATTGTTTTGAATTTTGTACGGTGTTCCATTAATTTAGTTACATTTACTTCGTCAAACAACGCAACAGAAGGGATTGTCGTTGTACTGTTGACCATTGCCTTAGCAATTGCCTTACGTGTTGTAGACATTTCTTCTCTTGTTTCTTCATCAGAACGACCAGATCTAAATGGTTTAACATCTTTAGATACAACAGATGTTGCTTGTTTTGATTCTCTTTTTTCGCTTTCTTCAGCTACTGCTACTTCTTCTTCAACGGTCGTTTGTCCACCTTCAAGGTAGTTAGTGATATCCTCACGCGTAACACGACCGCCTTTGCCCGTAGCTTGAACTAAGTTGATATCCACATCTTTATCACGTGCAAACTGACGAACAGATGGCATTGCAAGAACACGCTTGTTTGAGCTTGATTCTTCTACCGCGTCTTCTTTTGCAGGGTTAGATTCAACTTCTTCTGAAGTCTCCTCAGTTTCTGCAGTAGCGCTATCAGTATCTTCTTCGTGCCCTTCTGCATCGATTTCTACAATTGGATCTCCCACAGAAGCAACCGTGCCTGGCTCTACTAAGAATTTCTTAATTGTACCATCTACTGGAGATGCTAATTCCTCAACTGATTTATCATTTTGGATTTCAGCAATTGAATCTCCTTCTTCAATAGTATCTCCTTCTGAAACTAACCAGCTGACAATTTCGCCTTCAGCCATGCCCTCTCCAACATCAGGGAGTTTGAATATAAAAGCCATTGTTATTTCCTTCCCTTCTAAACATCTATTTTTGGAATGTCAAATTAATCTTTTTAATTTTTCAGTAACAACTTAAATCATTATATTAAAATTCAGTTGTTTCTTTAATTGCTTTAGTAATATCTTTGGCATTTGGTAACCAAACATTCTCTGCTTGACCAAATGGATAAACAGTATCTGGTGCGGATACAAAGTTAATTGGTGCTTCTAATGATAAGATAGCACGCTGAGATACTTCAGAAATCACTGTATTTCCAACACCCGCTTGACGTTGAGCTTCTTGTACCATAACCATACGGCCTGTTTTTTCTACAGATTTGATGATTGTTTCGTAATCTACTGGAGATACTGTACGTAAGTCAATAACTTCAACTGATAGGTTATCTTTTTCTAGTTTTTCAGCTGCTTTTAGTGCTTCTCTTACCATATAGCCATAAGCAACGACTGTAACGTCACTACCTTCTTTGGCAACAGCAGCCTTACCAAGTGGAACAGTATATTGTTCTTCAGGAACTTCGTCACGGAAAGAACGATATAATTTCATGTGCTCAAGAAATACAACAGGATCTTCATCACGAATGGCAGACGTTAATAGTCCTTTTGCGTCATGAGGATTAGATGGGATAACAACTTTAAGTCCTGGAGACTGAGCCATTAATCCTTCCAAACTGTCGGCATGCATTTCTGGCGTATGAACACCACCACCAAATGGCGAGCGGATAACGGCAGGTAAATTTAAGTTACCACTCGTACGGTAACGTGTACGTGCCATTTGACCAACGATAGAATCCATGACTTCAAATATAAAACCGAAGAATTGAATTTCCATGACTGGACGAAATCCTTGAACTGCTAAACCAAAAGCCATACCACCAATTCCTGATTCTGCAAGTGGCGTATCATTAACGCGGTTTTCACCATACTTGTCAAAAAGGCCTTGAGTAGCACGGAAAACCCCACCGTTTTTACCTACGTCTTCACCGAATAACAGGACTTTCTCATCACGAGACATTTCCTGATCAAGAGCTTCTGTGATTGCTTGAATCATTGTGAGATTCGCCATGATTATTTACTCTCCTTTGCTTCATATTCCTTGATCTGATCAACTGTATTCTGACCAGGTTCACCATGCATATTTTTCAGAAAGTCTGAAATCTTCATTTTTGGAGCTTGGTCTGCTTCTTTTGCAGCCTGTTTAATTTCTTCTTTAGTTTTTTCGATTAATTCTTCCTCTGTTTCGTCAGTCCATAAACCTTTTTCTTTCAAATAGTTACGGAAACGAATAAGCGGATCTCTTTGCTCCCAGTAATCGAAAGATTCTTGTTCACGGTAACGTGTAGGGTCATCTCCAGAAGTTGAATGCGGTCCAAATCGAGATGTAATTGTTTCGATTAATACCGGACCATTTCCAGCAGCTGCCCACTCACGTGCTTGCTTAGTTACTGCGTACATTGCTAGTGGATCCATTCCGTCCACTTGAACGCCTGGTATTCCAGCTGCAGCAGCTTTTTGAGCCAATGTTGCAGCTGATGATTGTTTCTCACGAGGAGTGGATATTGCATAACCATTGTTTTGAATGAAAAATACAATTGGCGCTTTATAACGTCCAGCAAAGTTCATACCTTCATAGACATCTCCTTGAGATGATCCACCGTCACCAGTGTAAGTAAATGTGACTTCGTCTTCTTTTCCGGCGAACTTCTGACCTACAGCATTACCCATGGCTTGGATATATTGTGCACCAATGATGATTTGAGGTGCCATTGCATGTAAATCTTCAGGATAGTTATTCCCCTCAGCATGTCCTCTAGACCATAAGAAAGCCTTAGAAACTGGCAGTCCGTGCTGAATAAGCTGTGGAATATCACGATATCCCGGGTATAGCCAATCCTGTTTTTTAAATGCAAAATGACTCGCTAATTGTGAAGCTTCCTGTCCCATAGTTGGAGCGTAGAAACCTAATCTCCCTTGACGAGCTAATGCCATTGAGCGATCATGAAGAACACGTGACCACACCATTCTTCTCATTAATTCTACTAATTCATCATCTGATAAGTCAGGCATAATGTCTTTATTCACAACATTCCCGTCTTTATCTAAAATTTGAACCATCGGAAACGAAGCTTCAATTGAACTTAATAGTGCCCCGTAATCAACTGGTTGCTTTGCCATAGATTACCCATTCCTCTCTCTTTGTATAATTGAATGTAACAGTTTATATAGACTGTTATAATTTTATCTATTCCTTTTACAATCTATCATGCTTTTCATCTCATTGCAAGCAAAAACATTTATGTTGATAGCTTTCAAACGCCGGTGCAAAGGGAATCATACATATTTGTGATACAAAATACAATAAGTCTGTTATACTCCTTTATTTTTTTATATTTTATAAAAAACAACAACATAGTAACACAGACATTTAAACTGTTATATAAGAGAGCATAAAAATATCGGGTGTACTAATAAATTACTATTAAACAAGGATATGTGAATGCCATCACTAACAAAATAAGATATATCTAATCATATACACCACATTTTAATATATCTGATGCAAAGAACTGCAAAAACTGTTAAAATACTAATGAACTTGCATAAGGAGGAAATAATATGTTAACAATGAAAAATGTTATTCGCGAAGGACACCCTACTCTACGTAAAGTAGCAGAGCCAGTAACTTTACCTTTAACTAATGATGAAAAAGAACTAGCTATGGAAATGCTTGATTTTTTAAAAAATAGTCAAGATACAGACATAGCTGAAAAATATGAGTTAAGACCTGGCGTTGGTATTGCAGCTCCACAATTAAATGTTTCGAAACGGATGATTGCTGTACACGTCCCTTCAGACTTACCTGAAGATACAGCCCCTCAATTTAGTGATATTTTGATAAATCCTAGAATCATTAGTCACTCGGTTAAGCAAACATGTCTTTCAGAAGGGGAAGGTTGTTTATCAGTTGATCGTGAGGTGCAAGGCTATGTACCAAGAAATAAGCGCATTCGTATCGAGTACTTCGATACCGATGGCAATAAGCATAATAAACGTTTAAAAGATTTCCCTTCTATAGTAATTCAGCATGAAATCGATCACTTAAATGGAATAATGTTTTTTGATCGTATAGATTCTGACAACCCAATGGCTTTGCCAAAAGATTTAGAGGTATTAGGATACGAGGAAGAATAATCGTTTAAAAAATGAAAAGTTGAACACTAATTTATTTATTGTTTTCACTTTTAAAATATAAATAAAAACAACTCAACCTGGCATCTAATTTTTTAGGTGTCAGGTTGAGTTGTTTTTCATGAAGTATAGGATGCATAATACTTATTGAAAAGTCTCTTATTAAATTAATTATTACATTCTATCTCTTCGGCTGGGTCTACACCTTCTCTAAGCAACTTCCTTTTTTCTTTGTGATAATGGAAAGCTACAAGTAACGGAATCATAATGGCCGCAACAAAACCTCCAGAAAAACCATTATTATACAGATTTATTCCACCATGTAAATTATCTGTATTACTCACGATACTTAAGTGAAAAGCGCCAGCCAACATTCCTATCCATGGTCCGTACCGCCCTGCAATCGGTGCAATGGTTGTTCCAAATAACCCTGCAGTAATGACACCAGTACTACTCATATCATAATCGTTTATATATCCCATTAGCGTGACACCCATCAGTATAGGGATCACATTTTTTATGTGCTTCCCAAATGCTCCAAAACCTACTACCGTTAAAATCCCCCCAATAACCGGTCCGTTTAGCTCGCCACCGTGGAGGTGAACATAACCAAGTGATATAAAACCAAGCAAAGCCATATTAATTAACGTTACATTGAATCCATTTGTTTTCAAAAAATCCGTTGATAATTGGCCAGTATGCTTTAAAAGCTCAGTGTAGCCTTTAAAAGACCACGAATTAAGAAACAATCCTATAAGCAACATCATTGTATAGATTACTAAAAAGATTACTGTAAATGGTAAATTATTCCCTGATGATAGAATAGATACCGGTTCAACTTCCTTACCTAAACTCCTAATAATAGAAATAAATAATGTTCCAATTATCCCACATGTAAAACCAACATTATAAACACTAAATCCTTTGGTAAAATCTACAACATGATTGGCTATAGGTGGAATCAAAAAGCCCGCAATAAAACCTGCAATATAACCGTATAAAACACCTTGAATTAGGGATAAGTCAAGGTTAAATGAGATTTCACTAACAAGCGGCCCCAGCGCTGTTCCAAATAAAGCCGCTAGTAAAGATTTTTCAGAAGGCATTCGAGTCACCCAAGCATATGCAAAAGCACCAAGAACAATCGGCATGGAATTATACAAATTTTTCCCAAAAAAAGAAAAGGCTGCGACTGTTAATACACTTGCAATTATAGCTCCATTTATCTGTGCTTTAGTCAATTTCACTATTACTATTGCATGCGCTGTTAATAAAGCAGAATTAAATAACGTCGCTCCTACATTTGAGACAGCGAAATAATCAGTGACTAAATTCGATGGTGATAGTAATATAGCGATCTGACCATTTAGTATTTCTTGAGGTGTGTTAAATAAAAAAGCAAGTAATCCAAAAGTAAGAACGATGCTCCAAAAAAAGCCATATTTTATTTTTTGTGAATCAGGTTTAAAACTAACAAAATAATCTATTTTGTTTAAAATCATAGCGTGTCCTCCCTATGCCCTGTGTTTAGTTTCTAGCTTTCTTATATAAAAATAGCATTTTTATATAAAGGAGAACAACATATTTTTAATTTTTTTTTTAAAAAAACTTCAAGATGTGAACAAAAAATTATTTCTCAGTCGTTTTTTCTTGTTTTGCCTTTTTACTAAGAGGATAAATTAACCTTGTAACTTCGGCGATTCCAAGCGACATATTATTTTCTTTACATTCTTCTAAAAGCTGTACGAGGTCACTAATTTGTTTATCAGTCAACATCTCTTCGCCTCCTTTGACATTCACTATTGATTTATGAGTATATATCAAAAATGTAAGCGTTTCAACGAAAACATTTTACCTTTTTTTATACATTTCGCTCCTTGAAATAGTTTAATTTATATGAATCCACACTTTCATATTGTGTTTACAACAAAAAAAGAGTATCTAATATAATCATTAGGTACTCTCTCTTTTTGCTATTTTTCAATATTCAAATATACGAACATACATTTACGCGCAAGAAAACTATGCAAAAAAACAAAAAAAGAAGCCCTACCTCGTCGTGTAATCTTTGTCACAACAACGTTCATAGGACTTCAAAAAACTAAAATGGAGATAATCGGGCTCGAACCGATGACCTCTTCGCTGCCAGCGAAGCGCTCTCCCAACTGAGCTATACCCCCAATTTCGCGTTCTTTTTTATTATTACTTATTTATTAACATTTGTCCATAGTAAAAAAACACATAACTTCAATTCTTTTATTTCATTCAAATTTCATTCACATTTATTTAATATAGTTTAATTTACGTAAAGCATTAGAGATACCATTATTTTCATTAGATTCCGTAACCATGTTAGCGACATCTTTAACTTCTTTTTCGGCATTCCCCATAGCAATACCCATACCTACATGCTTAATCATTTCAATATCATTCATACCATCGCCAAAAGCTATCACATTATTTAAATTGACCCCCAAATGATTAGCTAAAATTTCAATGGTTAAGAATTTCGAACCATTTGCTGGGAGTACATCAACGCCTTCTTTATACCAGCGCACAAATCTGAAATGAGGAAATTTATCATTATAAATAGCCATTTCTTCTTCTGTTATAAAAAACAAACACTGAACTAACGAATGGTTTTCGTGGTAATCTCTTTCATACTCGGGAACGTCAAAGCCTACAAAGTCCATGCCACTCTCCATACGCTTATTAGGAATTTCATTACGACGTTTTAAATCATCTATTGTTTCATAAACAAGCTGATGCTCATGACAATCAGCTACTTCTACCAATTTTATCATATCTTCTTTATTTAAATAATTGGTATAAATAATTTCATCTTTTGAGTAAGCTGCTGCCCCATTACAAACGATATAATTAGAAATCCCTAGTTCTTCAATCACTTCTTTAGCCATTGATCGATTTCTTCCAGTTGCTATAGCTACTTCATACGATTCACTTAACTCTTTAATTGCTTCTTTTGTTTCTAAAGGTATTTGTTTTTCATCATTGAGAACTGTTCCGTCAAGATCAAAGATAAACAACTTTCTATTTTCCACTTCAAAACGTCCCTTCAATATATAGTCAGTTTCTACTATATATAATTTACTAGTAAAGCACAAATCAATTTTAGAGTTCGTCTCGTCCTTTTCGAGTACTTCCTTATTCTATACTTATCTTTTTCAGTATGGTAGAATGATTATATTAGTGGTTTCTTACACCACGCACCGAGCGGAGATTATTTAAACAGTACATTTGCTATACCATTTTATATATCACAGTTTTGCAAAGTAAGATTTTTATAATTAATACTAATACAAGGGAGTTTAACAATGAAATCAAATATAAAAAATAACGAAACCGCCATATTTGCTTTAGGTGGACTGAACGAGATAGGTAAAAATACCTATGCAATTCAATTTCAGGATGAAATCATATTGATTGATGCAGGGATAAAATTCCCTGAAGATGATTTATTAGGAATTGATTATGTCATTCCTGACTATTCATATTTAGTTGAAAATAAAGATAAAATTCAAGGTTTATTTATCACTCATGGCCATGAAGATCATGTGGGTGGAACACCTTTTTTACTAAAAGAATTAAATATTCCAATATACGCAGGTAAACTTGCACTAGCTTTGATCAGAAATAAATTAAACGAACATCATCTATTGCGTGACGCTACTTTAAATGAAATTAATGAAGATACGGTTATTAAATTCAGAAAAACTCAAGTATCATTCTTCAGAACAACACATAGTGTTCCAGAAGCGTATGGTATTGTCGTTAAAACACCAAACGGAAATATTGTAGAGACCGGTGACTTCAAATTTGATTTCACACCAGTAGGAGAACCAGCAAACCTTCATAAAATGGCTAAAATTGGTGAAGAAGGCGTTCTAGCCTTATTGTCAGATAGTACAAACGCTGAAATTCCTAATTTCACTCAATCTGAAAGAATGGTCGGCGATTCGATTCGAAACTTATTTAATAAAATTGATGGCCGTATTATATTCGCTACCTTTGCCTCAAACATCACCAGAGTACAACAAGCCATTGAAGCTGCTAATAGAACTGGAAGAAAAGTTGCCGTTTTTGGACGAAGTATGGTTAATAACTTGGAAACCGGAAAAGAATTAGGTTATATTCATGCTGATGAAGGAACATTTATTCATCCTAACGAAATAAAAAATTATAAAGCTAATGAAGTTTTAATCCTTTGTACAGGATCTCAGGGTGAACCGATGGCTGCCTTAAGTAGAATTGCTAATGGAACGCATAGGCAAATTTCTATTCAACCTGGAGACAATGTTATTTTCTCAAGTTCTCCCATTCCAGGCAATACTATGAGTGTTAATCGAGTTATCAATCAACTACTCGAAGCTGGCGCCAATGTCGTTCACGGGAAAATAAACAATATCCACACATCTGGACACGGTGGGCAACAAGAACAAAAATTGATGTTGCAATTAATGAAACCAAAATACTTTATTCCGATACACGGTGAACATCGGATGCAACGTATCCATGCAAAAATTGCTCAAGAAACTGGCGTAGAAAAAGATAATTGTTTTATTTTAGATAATGGAGAAGTTCTTGCCTTCACTGAAAACTCAGCGAGACGTGCTGGTGAAGTTGAAGCCGGTGACGTGTACGTTGACGGTAGCGGCATTGGGGACATCGGAAATGTTGTTCTTAGAGATAGAAAAATACTTTCTGACAACGGTCTTGTTGTTATAGTAGCTACAATTGATGCAGATAAAAAACAAGTTCTTGCAGGTCCTGATATCATTTCCAGAGGGTTCATATATATGAGAGAATCTGAAGAACTCATTCAAAAGGCTCAAAAAGTAGCCTTTAGAAGTATTCAACGCTCGTTTAAACATAAGCAATTAAACGAGTATAAAATGAGAAATGAATTAATTGATGATGTTAAATCATTCCTTTTCTCTGAAACAGAACGTCGACCAATCATATTGCCTGTTATTTTAACTAACTAATATAAAAAAAGGTTCTATAATTAATCGTGTTGGTGAGTTCTAAAAGCTCACTGGCACGTTTTTTTGGTTCTATAATTAATCGTGTTGGTGAGTTCTAACGAACTCGCTGGCACGTTTTTTTGTATATCAATAGAAAAAGGCCAGTAGATTCCCTTATAATTAAGTCGACGAAAACCAATCAAAGGAGAATCTACATGACCCACTCTCATATTATACGAAATTCACTAAATATTAAAGATGAAAACATTATTTTTGATGTAAATAATTATCTTTGTCCCGAAGAAAAGATAAAAGAGACGAACTACTTAGTTTATCAAGCTACATTGACATACAAGCCGAAGGCTTGTCATCACTGCGGATCGATGAATGAGGAACACTCGATTACTAAAAA
>NZ_FNYW01000071.1 GCF_900109085.1 Alkalibacterium gilvum
ATTCATCTCACCTCACATTCAAACGATTATTTGAATGAAGTATACCTATTTGATCACTCTTTTGTCAATCTACCTTAATTCCAATACACTATTATAAGCAATTTCCTGTATTCACAACATCTTTGACGTACTTAAACAAGTACGTTACAATAGTAAAAAAGATGTTAAAGGGAGGAATAGCTTATGTCTATCGTAAACCCTAGCCAAGCTAGAAAAGTCTTTTATCAACTATTGAAAGACGTCAACAAAACTAACGAACCCATTTATATCTCTGGCAAAAACGAAGAAAGTGAAGCAGTTATGGTCAGTAAAAAAGACTGGGACGCAATTCAAGAAACATTATACCTTCAATCTGCTGGCGTAGCAGATGTGATCCACCAGCGTGAACAAGAAAATGAGTTTGTTGCATTGGAGGATATCGATTGGGATACTCTGTAAAATTAGCAAAATCAGCTACAAAAGACCTGAAACATTTAAAAGGGGCTCATTTAGAGCAAAAATTTAAAAATCTCATGGAAGTTTTAAAGGAGAATCCGTTCCAAAATCCCCCGCCTTATGAGAAATTAGTCGGAAATTTAAAAGATAAGTATTCACGCCGTTTAAATATTCAGCACCGGGTCGTTTATTCGGTGGATAATGACGCCAAAGAAGTCATTATTTGGTCGGCTTGGACGCACTATGAAAGATAGAAATCCACTTTAAAAAAGTGATTTTCTATCTTTTTTTTATGTAATGAGCTTGTCTTTTTTCGGACCAACTACCGAAAAAAGACAGTGCATACAGTGCATAAAGAGCCATTTTTTTCCGACGCCAACGACGAAAAAAACAGATTGATCTTGCCAGAAAAAGAGACCGAAATGGACACATTTCTAGTCTCTTTTTCTGGCTCAAAACGGACACGTTTTGACCAGTTTTACAGGGGGATTGGGGGAGCAGCGCGTCCCCCAACAAGGTCGTTTGCGCCACGAAGTGGCTAGCAAACATAGAGCTTGCCAACCCCCTTAAAGAAGCATAACGCTAACAGCCAAGTGCGCATTAGTGTTATGCTTCTTTCTGAACGACAGAGAAGAAAAACAGGGGGTGGGACTAGTGAGCGAACGAGAGATTTTTGAGGCCCCTTTTGCGGAGGCCAAACCGAAGCGAAAAGAGCCGAAACAAATTAGCTTTCGAGTGAGCGAATCCGAATTTGAAAAGTTGAAGCGCTCCGCTGAAATTTTTCAAATGAGTGTGCCGGCTTTTGTAAAAAGCAAGGCACAAGGGGCTAAGCTCGTCACGCCGAAAATTGACCGACCAGGAGCCGTGGAGATTGCCAAGCAATTACGCGCGATTGGAAATAACGTCAATCAGATGGCAAGAGCAACGAACGCTGCCGAACTGGATCCGGATTCAGCCGCCAACCTAACGGCTGAATTGCAAAACGTACAAAAGGAGCTGAATCAGTTATGGCAACAATTAAATTAGCCCGCAGCACCAGTTGTTCTCGCTGCATTAACTACGCTGAACCGCGGGCAACGGTCAAAAGCGGCTTCAATTGTGACGTGAACTACGCCAAAACCCAAATGAAAGCTACTCGCATGATTTATGGCAAAGACGATAAAGTCCAAGCGCATACCTTGATTCAGTCGTTTAAGCCCGGTGAGGTCACTCCGGAGCAAGCCAATGAACTAGGCTATCAATTAGCCGAAAAAGTCGCTGACGGTCACCAAGTAGCCATTTATACGCATACCGATAAAGATCATATTCATAATCATTTAGTGATTAATAGCGTCAATATGGATACTGGTTTAAAATTTCAAGCGCATGGACAAAAAGCCATTCAAGAAGTTAAAGATATGAACGATCAGATTTGTCTTGAGCATGGCTTAACGATTCCCGAAGAACCCGCTAAAGTTCGTTATACTACAGCGGAAAAGTCGTTACTGGAAAAAGGAAAAATCAGCTGGAAAGACGAAATAAGAGAAGCTGTCGATTATTCAGTGAGTCGTACAAGCGATTTTAAGAGCTTTTCAGAGCTTTTAAACGAAAATGGGGTAGATGTTAAACTGAGAGGAAAAACGATCACCTACACCCATTTAAACGCCAATAAAAAGGTGAGAGCGAGCAAGTTAGGCAGTGATTATGAAAAGGAGACGATTTTTAATGGCTTTGAAAGACACATTGAACCAACAAAAGACAGAGATTTCGCAACCGGACAATCCGGAAACAATGAGCCAAGACCTGCAGCAACTGATTCAAGTTTTGACCGAGATCCGGAACTACAGCGGAGCGACGCTACAACAGAAAAGCTTAGAGAAAGCCAATCTAGAGAACAATTTACAAGAGATTCAACAAGTGACAACGACAGTCCTGAACAACTTCAACAGCAGCTTAAAAAACTTAGAGACCACACAAACCAGCTTCAACGAGACAGCTCAAAAGCAATCAACAGAATCCTTGAAACAACTGAAAACGATCCTAAACGATCTTTTAGACCAAAACAAAGCCGAAATCGCGAAGATTCAACGCGAAATGAACCAGAACAACCACCAATTAAGCGAGATCAATCAGACCATAACCGAGACCATGGACCAAGTCTTTAAGCAGTTAAACGCTGAAATCAAGCGAACCAATCAAAAATTAACCTTTCGAACCGTTTTAACCAATTTATACGCCAGTGTGCCTACCGGTATTGTTGTGGTGGCGCTTATGTGGCTGCTTAATTTCTTTAATCTATGGTAAAAAATGAGTCTTTGCTTACATAATAACTCTCCTAAATGGAATTGAACTATTCAGGAGAGTTATCAAGTTTAAATGAATTTAAAGCCGCTAAAAATTACCTTAGAGATACTTTAATTTGATTAGTGGTCCTTTTTACAAGCATTTACTTTAAAATTGAAAATAGGGCTGTTTATTTAGCTTTTACTTCATACAACGGTTCGATCAGTCGAGCGTAAGTCGAGACACAGCTTTTTGCTAACGGGTTTTTTCATTATTCTTTAAAGGTCTTTTTGTCTGACTAAAGACGACATTTTGTCTATTAAAAAACGATATAGTGATTGAGAGGTTGTTTATTTTATTTTTTACTAAAATAAACGAGTAGTATTTATATTTATCTTATATACTTTATCTTTTAAACCTTTTGGGAAAAAATAGATCCAGTCATACCAAGGGTTTTCGCGTTTAAGAGACGAGGAAAAACTGTTCATTAGACGAGGAAAAACTGTCTAATGAACGAGGAAAAACTGTCTACTAGACGAATTATTATTTATTTTTTCGTCTAGTAGTGTATACTAAAAATACAGAGAAAAATTAGACCTCATACGGATGCTTTTCCTCTAAAAAGAAGGGTGGTTCTCTTTATGCGAAATTTTAATACTTATATACCGCAGAAGGTGGTTCAAATGGAAGATTTGTATCAACAGAAGACCGTAGAACACAATGATTTGATCACAAGTGTAGCTAAAATGGATAAGATTCCATTG
>NZ_FNYW01000067.1 GCF_900109085.1 Alkalibacterium gilvum
AACGCACTATTTTGTAGAAAAATTCCCAATTTTTCCAAGAACGATTAATTTATTCAAGAAACCAGCTTAAATTATAGAGCTATGAATTATTCAGGTCTATAATCAACTATTAAGATACTGAACTAAACTCTTTAATGTTATTAAACTATATTTAAATTAAGAGATATACTTTTTAGCCTAGAATCATTTTTATAAAGTAGAACTTTTATAAAGACCCTACTTATCTTTGTACAAATAATAGGTTAAGTTTAGTAGCATAATCGTCGATTATACAAAAAGAACGTTGGTGAGAGTATATCTCACTAACGTTCTTTTCATTATATTAGAGAACAAGTAATTCCGCCTGTAAAATAATAGTCGACTAAAACATCTCCTAGGGAATGTATCGCAGTTTTGCGATCCCTCCGTGACATCGCATTCTGGCTGGAGGGATCGCATCAACCACTTGCGGGTCTTTCACAACCTCTCCAACTTGCTAAAGGGCACGCATTTCCTCCTTGCGCACCCTTCGCGGCGTCACACTCTCGTTGGAGGGCACGCATCAACCACTTGCGGGTCTTTCATGAACTCTTCGTCTTGCTAAAGGGCACGTATTTCCTCCTTGCGATCCCTCCGTGACATCGCATTCTCGTTGGAGGCCACGCATCGACTACTTGCGGGTCTTTCACGAGCTCTTCATCTGGCTAAAGGGCACGTATTTCCTCCTTGCGCACCCTTCGCGGCGTCACACTCTCGTTGGAGGGCACGCATTTCTTCTTTGCGCACCCTTCGTGGCATCACACTCTCGTTGGAGGGCACGCATCGACTACTTGCGGGTCTTTCACAACCTTTCTGACTTGCTAAAGGGCACGTATTTCCTCCTTGCGCACCCTTCGTGGCGTCACACTCTCGCTGGAGGGCACGCATCGACTACTTGCGGGACTTTCACAACGTCTCAGTCTTGCTATATAGAAAAAGAGCAGTTTTAGCTGCTCTTTTCCCATATATATCTTTCTGTTCAGATGTCTAATTATTATAGCTATCGAATACCAATTCAGTATCCAATGCATTCCAAACTTTTGGGTCAACATTATTGACTACCAAAATCCAATTATCATTTTTATCTTCAGAGTTTAATAGGCTTGGGTCATCTTCTACTTGTTTATGCTTCTCTTTTACTGCAGCACTAAAAGGAAGAGTCATTTCTGTGACCGCCTTAGCTCCTTCGACGTTTATGATTGGATCCCCTTTAGATAAGCTACCAGCATGTTCAATGATTTCCGCAAACATTACTTCGCCTACATCATCTTGCCCTTTTTCTGATAAGCCAATACGAAAGTCATTCTCATTTATTTTTTCAATCCAAATGCCATTTTCATGATATTTAAGCGTCATTTTTATATCTCCTTTAAGTCTTTTTTCATCACACTTATTATAACTCATTTATTAAAGAAAATAAAAGAACGAAACTTTTAAGCTTCGCTCTTTTATAAATTATTAATCATCTGCTTTTATATCAGGAGTCTTTTCTTCAAATTCTTTGATTTCATCTTCTTTAAGACTTCCTACTTTATATAATTTCCGTTTAAGCAATACCGTATCTGCTTCACTAGGATAGCCCGTCCAGCCTGAGTTCTTCAAACTTTTATCGTTGCGCTTTTTATTTTCATATTCAGGTACTGACATGTGATTTTTCCATTCAAAAATCATAGCATTTATCAGCGCGCCTAACAACAAAATCAGACTTGAGAGATAGAGGAATATCATGAGTGCTATAAATGTCCCGAATGTCGCGTTTGCAACAGCATCTCCGCCTGCAAAGTTCAAGTAAATCGAGAAACCTTGCGTCAAAGCAACCCAACCGATTGTCGCGAAAATAGCGCCTTGATATGAATAATTCATTGTTAAATGATGATTAGGAACAATACGGTAAACGATTAAGAAAACTAGGAATAAAATGACAACCAATACGACCCACCTCAAAAGGAGGAATTGTTGGATGAAGGGTATTGTTACTCCTATCGTATCTTGGATGAATTGAAGGATCTGATCACCGAATACAAAAGCGAATACGGCTGCACCGATAACTAGTACAATACCAATCATTGTAAACAGAGAAACCACACGCCCAATAATAAAATTACTGGTTTGTATTGATCCGTATACTTCATCAAGAACACGCCTTAAAATAGTTATTACTCGACTCGCTGACCACAAGGCTGCCAGCAAACCTATGGAGATTGCACCACCACTACCACTTTCCAAGTAATTCCTTATTATCGGCTCAATCACACCAAAAACGTCTTGCGGAACAAAGTCCGATGTTATACTAAGGACTTCGTTAGCATCAATAGGCAAGAGTGGAATAGTATTAGCGAGTACCAACAAAATCGGAAATAATGACAAAAGTAAAAAGTAAGCCATCTCAGCAGCACTTTGGTTAACTGTTGCTCTCTGCCAATTAGATTGTGCAATTTTAATAAATCGAATCAGTTTATCTTTGCGTGGAATTTTTTCTTCTACTTTATCCACACGTACACGTCCTTTCTTTACATTTACTTGCTTTAATCATAGCATAATTTACTGTTTCATCCCTATTAAGAAGCACTGAACGCCAAAAAACACTTATTTTGTTAAACAAAATAAGTGTTTTTTGATTATCCATTTATTAAAGTACTAATCATGTAAATTATATTCTTCAATAATCATTTGGACGCCTTCATCTATCGTTTGGGCTGTTCGCTTTTTACCAGATTTAAATATAACATTAACTAGGCCATCACCTTCTTGCTGAAGTGTTCCGATAGCTTTTTTTCTAACTAACAGTTCATATTCAGTATATGTTTCTGTATTATTTTTGGTTTCGTTTATCTCTACTTCAATATTCTTGTTTCTTTTACCCATATTAATTCCTCCACTTTCTTCTTCCTCATCAGTTTACTAAAAACTAAGCTGTTGAGCAAGGCTAAATCTTTTTGTAAGTAAATCACAAGCGTTATTTTTTAAAAATTTTGAATTGTTATTTATACTTCTAATTGAAGATAAAATACTAAAGGAGTCTATTTTATGAAGTTGATTAACTATAAAATAAAAAATAAGTCAGAAAACAAACTAGGTCTAATTGAAAATAACAGTGTCGTGGATCTTCTTCGTCTCTCAAAACATTTGGATATAGCTGTACCTAAAACAATCGATGAGCTGTTATCAAGCAGTCATTTGGGGTTAGAAAACATCCATAGAACCTTAAAAAAGGCCGACAAACTAAATGTTAATAAAGAAGATTACATTATACCTAAAGCTAAATTAACTTATTCACCACTAATCAAAAAGCCTGGTAAAATTCTCTGCGTTGGTATGAATTATGTTAATCACATTATAGAAAGAGGTGGTGATGTTCCCATTTCACCTATTTTTTTCAATAAATTCCCCAACACCTTAGCTGCTCACAAGCAAGAGATTGTTTTACAGGCCAATGCAAAAAAAGTCGACTATGAAGGTGAACTGGTTATTGTCATTGGTAAGCAAATAAATAATGTAAACGAAAAAAAAGCTGAAGATGCTATTTTTGGTTATACAATCGGAAATGATGTCTCTGATCGCGTTTTCCAATACGAGTCTTCTCAATGGTTAATAGGGAAATCTATGGATGATTTTGCACCCATTGGTCCCTCTATTGTAACTAAAGATAGCATCGATTCTGTACAAGATTTATCCATACAAACGAGACTGAATGGAAAAGTTGTACAAGATAGTTCAACGAAAGAAATGCTATTTGATGTAAATAAAATAGTCAGTTACGCTTCTCAATACATGACTCTAATGCCTGGTGATTTAATTTTCACAGGTACACCAAAAGGAGTTATCTTAGAGCAACCGAAAGAGAAGCAAAAATGGCTCAAAACAAATGATAAGGTCGATATATCCATTGAATCCCTTGGAACGTTAAGCAATGTATTTGTTTAATTATGGGTGGATAAAAAGCGTTTAGATCTTCAGTGGAGTAAAAAAAGATAAGTCAGTCGTTTTTTATCGCGCATTAACCGTGAAGCAAACAGTAAATCTACAAATCTATGTTAATGTTAAAGAGGCTAGGACTTTTTTGAGCCGACCCCCAAAAGTTAGACCTAAAAATTCTAACTTTTGGGGGTATTTTTATGGCTAAATATAGCTATGAGTTAAAAATGAAAATCGTT
>NZ_FNYW01000018.1 GCF_900109085.1 Alkalibacterium gilvum
AATGACTTGGCAACATTGCCCGTTTTGCTTTGGAAAATGGAGGCATACTGCTCTTCCAAGTCTATCCATGGAATCAGCTCTGCTTTTTTGACCCAACGATTTTCAGGATTCATGGTAAGCCCCACGGGCTGATTGAAGTCATCGAATGATAATTGAGTATTAGGCTGCTTTTTGTACACATCTATCGCTCCATTTCCTTGAAAAGTGCAAAGAATTTGATAGTGGTTCATTGAAATCCTTGCACTTATTATATCAAAAACCATGGACATTTACCGTAATATCAACATATTTGAATTATTCAGTACACACTACTTATCAACATAAATAAAAAATTAGGGTTCAGATTTATCACTAAAGGCGGTACGAAAGGAGTTATAAATCTCTGGAAAGCTGTTCCATTAGTTGGCGCAGGCGTTGGATCAACATACGATTTTACAACGACTAAAGTTATTGCAAACCGTGCAAAGAAAATGTTTATTGAAAACGGACAGATTAATATTGGTGCACTAGAAGGAAAATAAATATAAGTTATTATTTTAAACATACAAAGAGAGCTAGCTATAAAAAATATGCCAGCTCTCTAAAAAAAGTATTTTGAAGCAGACTCCCGACCAGTTCTTTCTTAATTAACATTTGTATAAAAAGTATTTTTCTGGCAAATATTGTAATCTCACTGTACAAGAAAGCACACCGACAGATAATTATATTCAAAGTTTGGATAATGTAATTATAAAAACTCTTATTTTATAAGTACCGGCTCTATAATATATTTTTTACACTAATTGCTATTCACTAGTGAACCTCCAACACATTTTACATTTCCTCAGCTTTTATCTTTTATCTAATAGCTCATGCCCATGTAAACTCATTACAAATTAATATTTGTAAAAATATAAGTAAATAAAAAAGTAAGGAAACCAACAATTCTAAATTGTTTGAGTTTCCTTACTTTTTTTAATATATTTTGAATCTTAGAGATTCAACTTACAACTAGATGGTTATTTAAATGTTTTCAAATAATCTTTTATACCAGGTATACCACCTTCTATATATTCTTTCATCAATGCTGTACCTATAATAACTCCATCAGCATCATTATTAAAGACGGTCTCAGCGTCTTCCTTTGTTTTAATTCCAAACCCCACAAATGCAGGTATATCAGAAAATTTACGTATGTTCTTTATTGTATCTACATAGTCGGTAGGGACATCATCAAAGCTTCCTGTTTTACCTTCACCAGAAATCACATACGCAAATGTTTCATTGTTTTGTAATTTCTCTTTCATCTTTAGTCCATCCATTTTAGGTGGGTAAAGTTGTATGGGTTTATTTAAATCCTTTTTAGTTAAACTCTTATCCACACACAATAATCCGTCGTAAAGATTTTCATGGCTCAGTAAATCGTATTTCTCTACTCCAGCATAATATGTCATTAAAATAATCTTAAAATTAAATTTCTCTTTAATTTGCTTTAGTACTTCAATCAATTCAGCTTGTTTTAACCCGTTTTTCAAAACAGTGTCATGGGATTGCTGAATTATTTCACCATCCATGAAAGGATTCTCTACCGGAATTCCGAGCTCTAAATATGTTACACCTTCATTACTTAAAGCTTCTAAGATTTCAAAAAACCTTTCATTGTTTGGATAATTCAAAGTCATATAAAACATTATATGTTTCATTGGTTAACCTCCTATTAATTTCAGCAGTCCTCCTAATAATGGACCGTATAAAGTATAGTCTGTTTCACTTAAAATACGCATAATTGGTTCGTAGGATCCAACCATAGGAAGTAAAAACGCTTGACCAAATATTAGAACTAAACCATTTGCGAATGATCCAATAATCGCACCTCTTCTTCCTCCGTGAGCATTACCAAATATAGCAGTCGCAGCTCCAGTAAAGAATGTTGGGATCAAGGCAGGGAAAGCGACAATAGGATAATTAAATAGTCCCAGTACTAGCATTCCAATAATCCCTGCAAGTAGACTCATTAGAAATCCTAATATTACTGAAGTTGGATAATTTGGGAAAAGCAAGGGCACATCCAATCCGGGGATAGAATTTGGAATGATTTTATTTGCAAAACCATGAAAGGCTGCAATAATCTCAGAAAGCATCATTCTTACACCTGTTATTATAACCGTAATCCATACACCAAACTCTACACCTTTTAGAATTTGAATACACAACTATATCCTGACCACCACTGATGTTTTCTGATACCCATCCTGGGCCGGCAAGCAATGACACTATTAGGAATAATAGTGTCATTACAATAGTTAAGGAAATAGTCATCTCTCTTAAAAATTGGAATTTTTTGGATATTTGCATCGTTTCCAAATCTTTATCTTTATTACCAAATGCTTTAGCAAGTAAAGATGAAATGATTAAGCCTGAGGAGCTTGAATGAGCTAATGTAAAACCTTCCGCCCCTTTCACCTCTCCTGTGAAAAGCGCAACTGACGCACAAGAAAACGTCATATATAAGCCTAAAATAATAGCACCTACAATTACAAGAGCTATGAAACTTAGATCTGTGTTGAATTTAAGTAAGGCAGCAATTAAACCTGCGAAGAAAAAAGAGACATGTGCGGATAAATGTACATATTTAAAACGAGTAAAACGTGCAATTAATAAATTAGCGAGGAATCCAAAAGCAAAAATAAGTGCCATTTCTGTTCCGATTCCTGTTAAACTTTCAGCTTGTGCTTCTCCTATGTTTGTTGATAACATTTCTAGTCCAAAAACTTTAGATATCATCGGTTGTAAAGGAAGTAAGGCCATCCCAAGTGTTTGTCCACCAACATTTATTAAAGTAAATCCTATCATTGTTTTAATAACACTTGGTAAAATTTGGTGCCATTTTTTCTTTTCTGCCAACATACCTGCGATAACTACTAAACCAATTATAAATACAGCTTGACTTAAAACATTATTAATTAGATACAGTATAAAGTTCATATTCTTTCTACTCCTTTATAGTTAGTTGATATGCTTGAGTAATTGTTCTTCTAAATAAGCTTTATCCATCATATTGTCTATTCTTATAACAGTTCCATCTGCATTTCTCAAAGAATCAGCAAAATCAGATGTAGTAATAAGCAAATCATAATTACTCGGATCAACTGAACCGATATCAGAAGCATCGACTTCTGCTTCAATATTATGCTTTTCTAAAATTTGTTGAGTAAATACCCGCAACATCATACTACTCCCTACACCTGCACCACATATAGTAACAATTTTTAACATATTATTTTCCTCCTTTGATAATTTTCATTAATTCATCTTTGCTTGAAGCTTTTTTAATTTTATTTAACTTATTATTATCACCAAGTATATCTACTAACTCCGATAAAGCTCTCAAATGAGTTTGATGATCAACAGCACATAAACCGACTACAATACTTACCGGATCGTTAGTTGGGTGTCCAAACTTTATAGGCTTATCTAAAGTTACTATACTTAATCCGATTGCTTTTGCTCCCTTTTCCGGTCTTGCATGCGGCATGGCTATGCCTGGAGCGATAACAATATATGTTCCGTTTTCTTCAACGTTATCAATCATTGCTTGGATGTAACTTTCTTCAGCGTATCCCTCCTTTACAAGCAGTCTCCCACTTTCTCTAACTGCCTGATCTCTTGACTCACATTTTGCATTGACACTCAATAATCTTTCATTTAAAACTTCTAATAACATTGGTTGATAGCCTCCTTCTTCTATTCTCTTTGATATAGGTAAGCCAAAATACTGACTTAATTCAACTTTTAATTTATCTTCATCTAAAATTTGGGCATGATTAGAAATCTTGTCGATTAAAAACTCAATATCTATAGATCTTGTGGCTTTTTTCAGCATAGACGCTATTCTATCCTTATCTTTTTCAGAAAGATATGGATTAACTACAATGACGGGTATAGATGGATGATGGAAATCGACTGTAGATATAATTAAATTAACATCGTTTGATGCAAGCCATTCTTTTGCACTTCGAGCACTAAATGTTCCCAAAATATCCACATTAAAATTGGATACCATCCGAGTTTTAAGTATCTCTGATGTACTCATCCCTGCGTGACATACTATGATCACTCTGGACTTAGTTTCGATAGTTTTCTTATTTCGCTCGTAAGAAGAAGCGAAAAGTAAAGTAAAGTATGAAACCTCATGTTCAGAAAACTTAACCGCCAATTGGCTCTCTAATATCTTAATGCGCTTTAATACTTTGTCATGTAGCATGGGATATTTTTCCTTGATATATCCTAAGATAGGGTTGGTAATATATTCATTCATTTTAGCCCTTTTATAAGCAGGCCTTAGGTGATTAATGATTCCAAGAAATAACGTATCATCTCTTGTAAACTCACTAAACTTGTATGATTCAGAAACTTCTTCTATAAACTGTTGTGTCAAAAGCGAGTACAATATCCATCTCTCTGATAAAGACTGTCCTTCATCTAAAACAGAAGATTCAGATAATTTAGCCGCTATATATCTGCACTCTGAGTCAGGTATATTGTGTTGGTATACTTGCTCTAATTTCTTTTTGTTTTTCAATAAGTAGATGGTTTCTTTAGATTCAGAATCTTTAAATAATCCTGGCTCAAGCGGAAATCCTAAATGAATCCTCTGGTATGCAACCCACAGAGCTGATACTACTCTTTCAAATGATTCATCACTAATTTCCAAATTTATAGCAAGCGTAATTTCTGTTAGAAAGTTTTCCAGATTGTATAATAAAGTACCATCTTCGTAGTTGAAGTATTTTCTATCTTTTTCATTTAGTGTTTTTATTATTTTTTCTATAGCAATGCTTCTTATATCAATCTCATCACCTTCAAGTCTATATCCTTTAAATTGCATGCTCCTAACTATAATAGATTGCTGAGTAAATATGTTTTTAATATTTTTTATATCATTTAAAGCAGTCCCTCTAGAGATATAAAACTTTTTACACAAGTCTTCAATAGTAAAGTACTTTTTTTCTAAAATAATATATCTTATCATATTTTCTCGTCGACGTTGGATCTCATTTTCTCCAAATAAATCATTCTTCAACTCATCGATATGACTTTTTAGTTTTTCGCTAAAAGAAATCTCTCCACCAACATTTACAATCATAGGATAATTAAACGCTTTCAGTTTAACGTTAAGCTTTTTAATATCTGTATAAATCGTTCGTTCACTAACTTTCAACAAACTAGCTATTCTTTTGATGGATATTGCAGACACTTCTTCGGTTAACATTGATACAATCTTCGATAATCGACTATCCATAATCTTGCCTCCTAGGTTAAGTAAATTATATCAATCCATTTGAGCTTATACCAAAGTAATATTTTTTCAAATATTGAAAAAATATTAATCTTGACTAATTCCTGACAATTGTACTATGTATCGATATATTAAAGTATATAAGAACTTAAAAAGATTCTATGAATTACCATATAATTTTTAATTACAAAAAGAACTGATTATAAAAATATACCAGCTCTCTTATAGTATTATTTTAAGTAGTTCTCTCAAAAGATAAATCACTCTGTAAAGAACAATTCATTCTTCTACTGTCTGTACATGCCTAAATTTTCAAATTTATTTGTACATCTCCTTAATCCATCTGAGTTTAGGATATTACTAAGTAGACGTATAATTACTATAAGCTCCCTTTTAAATCTTTTGACACTCCCATCTTTTGAAACGATATAAAGCAATTACACTAAAGTTAGCTTCATTCTACCTTAATGTTTGTGAAAAACCTCTTTTGACCAACTGTAATATTGATATAAATAGTATCCTTTCATCGATGTCTATACCCCCCCAGTGTGTGGCCTTTGTGTTAAATGGAATAAGTGAATACTCTATTTAGTTTTCATGTACCGTTTCTACACAAAAAGCTTTGAGCCAAAACAGCTCAAAGCTTTTCTATATAAATCAATTATCTAGAGTACTTTCTTAGGTACGACTTTCTTTTGTTTCCAGCCCATGCTCCTGGCCCAGCGCTTGAAGTCGGCGGCTTCTTGTTTGTCTTCGGGTTCATTGATCGTTCTTAAGAAGTTCGCAAAGCCGCTCAAGCCACCGACGTCGTCCATGACATCTACCCCGTCTCTTGAAAGACAGACCGGCTTATGCTTAGTCAGCACAACTTCTTTAGCTGCGTCCACTTCGTCTTGTGTGACGGAGTGATCAGCCACTAGATCCTCACAGCTTTCCAACTTGGTCACCTTAACGATCCAGCTGTCACCGTAGTCATACTCGTAATACAACGCCTGTGTCACTGGGAAGCCAGAACCACTCAGCTCTTCGCCGACATAGCCTAACACGTCTGTGATCAGAAGACTCTCCATCAAACTTTCTATCCCGCTTTCCATCGCGATGGCCGCATTCATCTCGTCTAAGGTCATATCGACCAGTGCCTTCTTGCCTAACACTTTCGGTTCAGCTTCCGGATCTGTCTGTCTGCGCTCTAGATAGTCGGAGAAAGGTTCCTGTATCTCCAGCTCTTCGAACCGGTCTAGTAGTTCATTTACATCTGCTCTTGCCACGTCAGCTTGTTCAAAGTAACCACCGTATCGATACGGGCCCGTATATTTCCTGCGCAGCCAGGCGTTAAAATTACCGGAATTATAATCATCGTCCCAGAACAAATCATGTTCCGCTTCTGACGGCGGCTGAAACAGTACGCCGACCAGGTTTGACCAGCCTTTAACTGTCCCCTGAGTCAGCTCCTGATAGACATCTTCCGGTAAATTGAACTGCCTTAAGTGCGAATTCTGCCAGCCGAACAGTTTCTGCATCGCATAGTGCAGCGCGTGCAGGGTCATGTCAGAAGAGATCAGCACCTCTCTAGTGATACGGTCACCCGAAGATGACTCTCCGTACCGTTTCAGCATCACCTTCTCGTCACTGGACAAGTAGTCACTCATCAGTTCCAGCCTTAGTCGTACGGGTTTAATGTCTTTTTGAGTTTTTGGCATTCTTTACCCTCCACTTTATGAATTGTTACGTATGTCCTATTAGGTAAAGTGTATCATGTCTGTCTTCCAGATGGAATTAAAGCCTAGATCTTAACAAGTGAGATCCTGTTTGTGCTTCACTTGTTACGTTTATTCCGAAACGTGACTAGTGGACAGGTTAAATTGTGTAACTTGTAAAGATAAGCCTTAATCGTTATAAGTGAGACCAAACAGCGCACTCACTTGTGACGTTTCTACTCGTGAGTAAGAAAATAATCTTATGATGTGATTTTTCGCCTGGCGAAAAATTTCAAATGGAGCATTTCAAAGATATTTTGTTCAGATATCCTTGCGGATTTCTGGTAGCTATGACCGTTCAGTATAACCAAAATAATATTTTTCTCATAATGTTCACAAATTAAATATATATATTACAATAGTTAGTGAAACCGCTAACAAATAGCGGTTTATTATTTTTTTGGAGGAATCATTATTGGATTATGATAAAGAATATATGGACAACATGATGGACCGATTCGATGCCCTTATCAGATGTTCAGAAGATCAAAAAGCAAAACCCTATATGCTAGTACCGGAACAGAATGGATCTGACTTAAGGATCTTGTCAATTAACGAAGACAGTGTGCTCGACTTCTTAGATGTCGCGCTTGAGCAGACATATTTGCTGCTCGATGATGACTCGTTTTATGTGTGCGATCTGTCTAAGGATACCAGCACACCATACAATACCCTAGTCTTTCAGACCAATGGCAGCGTGCTTAAGTCAAAAGAGACCACGACCCACATCATCACCCGCTACATGAATTACATAGGTGTAGACTATAAAGCAACGATGCAGATGGGTAAGTCACTAGGTATCTTCAGTCAGTGTCCCTTCGTCTGCGGGACACTCTGCTTTACACCGCTTAGCGGAGCGAGCAAAAAACCTGTCAGCTGGCTCGGTCTTCATCATGTGCAGGCGATCACGGCGCACCAAAAAGCAACGTATTACAATATCGACGGCAAGCATGAACTGACACTCAATGTTTCGCATAAAACGGCCAGCCGTTTGATCAGGCAGACTAAGATCTTGTCCGATTCCCAGCAGCGGATGGCGACAGAATGGCTGGCACTCATGCATCATCAAAAAGAGTTCAGCAGCCGGCCAAACGTCGTGACGCGGTGCACTGTAAGCAGCCATTTCTCGCAGCCTCTGCCTCTTCTGTCAACCTGGCTGATGACCCTCAGCTTCCTTCAGGGACGCTGGATCGTCCAGGATCTACTCAAAGAAGGCGACCCACTGCTGGATCTACTCCCACCGGAAAAATTAAATGACGAAAACGAGATTAACGACGAAGACTGATCACTACCTCAACAGGACTGCCATCACTTGGTAGTCCCGTTTTAATGTTGCCGCTTTTGTCGTATACGGTTAAGTGAATCCATAACTTTCTGATTCATATCTTCATCAACCGGATCATCTACAACAGTGTACTCATCTTTGGCCCAGTCTGGTAGCGATTCACTCTTTGATACATGATTAGTGAATGACTTCTGGCGATTCTTGAAGGATCGGTCATAAGCCGAAATGTCTTCAAAGCTCCTTACGCCCTTCTTCTGGAAGTCTGTCAGTATGGCATTCATATAAGCAAACGACTTACCACTCATGTGCGTTCGTCTGATCGCTTCTAGAATGACTGACTGATCAAAAAGTGCTAGCCAGTCTTTCAGCTGTTTTTCTATTTGGGGTGTGGGCACTTGAACCTTTGATTCAAGTTCTTTAAGGATATGTAATAAATCATCATCGGAATCATTTGATCCTTTTTCATCTTGTGATGATGATTTACTTTCTTTTACTCTACTTTCCTTTACTTTACTTTGTGTAGTTAATGTAGACATTAATTCCGTTGAGTCTACATCACTGTCAACACAGCTAGTTTCTGCTAAAATTTCAGGATAAAGTGAGACAATACTTAAATTAGGATATTTCTCAATTTCCTGTTCGCTTAAAAGGACGTGCTCTCTAATTACAGGAACATCTTTACGACGACTCACTGCTTCAAAGTAGCGCTTTTGAATTCCACGACTGGTCAAAATACCGTAGTCGTTAAAAAGAGGCAGACTAAATAACCCCCAATGGAGACCGGCTTCTACAATGTCAGTGACGGTAGAAACAGCAATACCCGTCCTTCTGCTAAAGAGCTTCACTTCTTTTTCGCCCCAGTGATAGCTGTACCCTTCAGAGTAAATCTTCATTAACAATTTGACGATAACCGTAAACCCTTCGATACCAAAATCAGATTCGATCAATGCGATTTTATCATCCTGATCAAACGTAACATCCAGTGGGAAATAATTTAAACCTGATTGTAGTGGACGCGCCATAGTAAACACTCTCTTCTTCGTTATAATTTAGGAAATAGACTCTCCCTTATTAATAACGATAAGAATTTGGAAAGTGTAACCCTGAATCATGAACTATTTTAAGTGAGATCCAGACATATTTTATAACTATTGCAGTGTGAATACTTAGGATAAACAAACCGAAATGATACTCTACATATAATCATGTTTTACTATCTTTGACAGTTGAATAGTGTATGATAGTATAAAAATAACACTATTTAATAAGGATGATAACATGCAGGGATATAATTTATTAATGATTTACAATAAAGATATGACGCAACTATTAATGTGCAAAAGATTGAAAAATCCGTATAAAGGATTGAGCAATTTAGTCGGCGGCAAAATAAAAATAGAAAAATCTGGAACCGATGCAGCATGCAGAGAACTTTTTAAGGAAACAAATCTATCAGAAAAGGATGTAACACTACATCATTTAATTGATTTCACTTCCCATGTGTATAACATTTTTATGGGAGTATACGTACTGAACCGAGTATCCTACGGTTACCGCAACTTTGCAAATTATAAAATTCGAATCATATTGCACTTCAAACTCAATTAGTAAAAAGATCAAGCACCTGCAAAAAATGAACAGCACACATAAGCTGCTTAAGCGGCTGAGATGTACTCTTCAACAATGTAAAAAATTAGCTGTTATTTTTCAACAACGTTAGTTGTCATTGAACCGCAATTCCACAGTCGAAAATATTACACTAATAATTAAAGTATGGTAAATTATATATCCAGTTCATGAAGCTTATTTACTTTTTTAGCGGGAACCCCTACATATAGGCTATCGGTTTGGCAATCTTTATTAACTAATGCTCCAGCACCTATGACAACACCCTTACTTATCTTTGCTCCATTTAAAATCATCACTCCAGATCCTATCCAAACCCCCACACCAATTTCATAATCCCATTTAATCCCTTTTCCCGCTCTCCTGGTTTGAAAACTTATTTCATGAGAGCCAGTTAGTATACTTACATTGGGAGCAATATCACAATCATTATGAATTAATACATTTCCATTCCCTTCAATCGAAAAGTTTCTGTTAATCCAACAATTATCTCCTATTTCTAATGAAGCTCTACTACCAATATTTAGAGGAGCAACAATTTATGAATTGACACCAACTTTAATGCCAATACTATTTAATAATAATCTTTTTAATCTAAAGAAGTTCGTGCCTCTTAAAAAAGTATTGATGAAGTTTAATGTGATATAGAAATATATAGAATTAATGAATCTCATATATTACCCACCTTTTTATAATTTATATTTTTCATGCTTTAAACACACTCTTTGCTTTCTAAATGAAATTCACCATTATTTTTCTCTTACCATATAGAAAAAAATATAACTTCAAGCGATACCCTATCTAACGATTTAGTCACAGTAAGCGCGGGGTGAAAGGTTTATTAAGGGCTTTTATCCCTTTGGATGTGTACTGATTTCCTGAACGCAGTTAAGTCTTAAAAAAAATCTCCAGTTAATCCGTCGCAAGCAACCATGAGATGACAGCCGTAGGATTGATAGTGAGCATTATATTCTATATGTATTTGATGGAAAAAGGTATTAGAATGTATAGAATCGACATCACTGATTAACTCGGTATCGTTTTGAATTAAACGTGCTTTATCAAGCAGAGATTGATTTAATGCTAGTAGCTGACTAATGTTATCCCCGGTAAAACGATCCGGAAAGCGTGAGATTGACGACTGAGATGTAAACTGTTATTTACCGATTAAGAATTGAAAGATTGGATCTTGTAGTAACAAATTAACTGTTGAATCTGCCGAATATCCAGCGATTTACTACATAATAAACTTTTCTATTATCGCTAAGTTGTCATGTGAGAAATAAGCACGATTATTTTTAATATGGATCCAACGGTTAGCTAAATTGGATAATCCAAAGGTATTCATCAATTCTTTGGCTAAGACTAACCCCGAATCGCTTGATAAGCAACCGCCAGTATGTGAAATAGTGATGTTTGAATTGAATTTAACTTGATTTTGTGTAAGCTAGTAATGAGAAGAACTCCTTTCTTATGGTTGGTTTAGTCACCTTTATCATAGCAGAATGTTGTTCTTTTTTATCACTTAACAAGTGAAAAATTAAAAAGTAAAATATTACCTGTCGTTGAGCAGTTTCTAAACAATTTGACAATAAGTATGAATTATTCAGGATATAAGTTTGATTTCATTCTCTAATGAAATTACAGACAGTGCGATAAGATCCTGGAAAACCCAGGGCTTACAATTGTTCAAATATATTTTTATTATTTCTTCTCAGTTACTTCTTTAAAGCACGATCTTCCATTAACCAGTCAGAAACGATTTCGCCCCATTTTTCTTCATACATCATTCCTTTTTTCAAAGGGTTTTTTTCTATAGGCAACAGATCTTCGTCGGCGTACTTCTTAACAGTGGACCAACAAAAACCAGTCTGTTTTGATATTTCATTAATAGATAGTGATTTATTATTTCTTAGATTTTTGATATGATTAATTTCGGGCATTGCTAGCATCCTTTCACTTCCTCCACCATTATTAGTTTAGTCACCAATAACGGTAAGAGATTTTGATTGGGCTGGCAAGCCTTTTTTCTTTATGCAAGCTTCTAATATTTTCGTTGCAATACTATCTACTTTTATTTTGCACTAAACAACTTCAATGGTTTTCTTATCATCGATCATCTATGATGGTTATTAATTATTAAATTAGATAAATAAAATAATGTATACGACAGTAAATTAAGAGTCAAACTAATTAAACCAAATATTAGGAAAGATATCACTGCATTTTCAATGGTTAAGAATTCAGCAATTGACCTTACCGAAAAATAGTTAATAGACACTAAGATAAATGATGTAATAATACTCAAAATTATTTTTTTTACATTGATTATATCATTCACTATAGTAAGTAAGTACACTAGACTTGAAAATCGTGTTATATTATACGCTATAGCTGCACCTATAGCACCATATAGAGGGCTTAATAGGATATTTGAGATACTACCAGTAAATAGAATTATGATAATAGATATAGAGTATTCCTTATCCTTATTGAAAGGTATAAGGATGCCTCTATTTAGTAATGAGATTATCGGTAAAAATATTAAACTCACACTTAATATGCTTAAAACTGGAGCAACCATATCATAACCAGCACCAAAGAAAAAATTTACAAAATCATTGGAAACTGCTAGTATGCCACTAACAAAAATAACAGAAAATATATTTGAATAAAACAATCCTTTCTCTAAAATTCTATTTATATTTTCATTATCTTTTTTTGAGACATAATATGACATCCTTGGGCTTAAGGCATTTATAGCAGATTCTATAACTGAAAAAATCAGATTATCAATTTTTTTTGCTTGAGCATATATTCCCACATTAGAAGATGATGATTGTACTCTTAGAATAGTATTTTCAATAGATCCATATGATGAATTTAAAACTCTAGGAATTAGTAAATAGAAGGAGCCTAATAATAAATCTTTTTTTAAACTAAATTTCATATTATTATAATCTATATAATGACGGCTAGAAATGACCATTGTAAGATTTCCAATCAACATTCCTATTACATTTAATATTGAATAGGTTATTAACTGATTACTATCTTTAATGAACAAAAAAATTGAAACAGTAATAAAAACCTTTGCCATTACATTTCTCAGTATTGTTTTTTTTATTTCTTCTATTCCAATATAGAACCATGATATATCAAATATATTGGATAAAATCAATAAAGACTGAACAAAAAAAAGTTGTTTGCTTTGAGATTCCATCCAAACAACAAAAATAATATTATATATAGCAAAAACAAGTATTGAAATTATAAACTGTATAGAGACTAATTTGAAAAATAATTCATCTCGTTCAGTTTTACTTTCCAATTTAGCTACTTCCCTGATCCCAAAAGTTTCTATTCCAAATTGTGAGAGTATCACAAATAGCGAAGCTATAGATAATGTAAGACTATACTCACCCATTTGAGTGGAATCAAATATTCGAGTGACATAAGGTGTTGTAATAATGGGGACTATAAAAACTAAAAGTTGATATAGTGAACTATATACTATATTATTTCTCAACCTCTTATTACTTCTACTAGAATTCATATAATCCCCCCTAAGTTTTCTATATTATATTGAACAATCATTTATTTCTATATCAATTTATGTGTTTTTTTCATTATATTTCAAATCATAAAAAACATAAATTGCTAGGTATAGGTATAGGATAGGTCCCATGTTATTAGTACTAAAAAAAACCATTTCTCCCATGCTAACTAATACAGTTGCTAATGGCAGGAAAATCCATACTTTAAAATATTCCCATTTTTTCCATAATATGTTTAAGAAAAAAAAACTAAAAATAATGCCCCCTACGATTCCCCCATATCCTAATACAGCAAAAAATAAATTTCCAGGTTCTACTATATATTCTGTACTTATCACAAAACTTCTATTAGTAAGTACAGGCACCGCAAAACCAGTACCAAATAATGGATTCGACTTAAAATTATTTATTAAATTTCCAATTTGATTACCTCTAGAAGCTGTTACAGAGTCTAAAAGACCTCCAGTACCCTTTGATAAAAAATCATAGAGGAGTTCTGTGATTTCAGGATAAGAAAACAGAATACTTATAACTACGATTAGAAATAAATTAATTATAAAAACTTTTTTTAGTAAATTTATATTTATTAAAAACAAGTAAATAATTATCAAAATACTAGCTGCTATAAAACTTGTTCTTGCTTTAGACCACCATATGATGATAAAAGATAAAACAATAAATAAATGATAAATAAATGGAGATTTGTAGTCTTTTAATTGAAGTATCGTCATATTAAGTGCTATGAAAAGTACCATAGTAGTTCCTAGTATATTAGGATGATTAATAACTCCTCTAAATAGTCTTAAATTCGTTGGGTGATATCCTAAACCTAATATATATAATACTATTGAACCTAATACAATAGGGGAAAATATTCTGTGAAGCCAAGCAATCCAATCCAGCTTAGGACTAGTTTTATAGACACCTATTAATATACCTATAAAGACAAAGCCATATGAGAAAATTTTCATTAATGCAACTAATGGTAAAGTACTGAATAAAAATGAGGATACAGAACTATATATTAAATAGTACATGATAGGAATTATAAATTTATTGAGAGGACTTCTGTCTTTTATTTTAAAATAGTTCTTAACTAAGATCGCAGCGCAAGTAAATAGAACAATCCACTTTAAGTATTCATATTGAGACATTGAAGGAGCCAATTCAGGGTTTATGACACTCCTCAGAGTGACTATAACGATAGATTTAATTGATTCGTTTGATCCCTGAATACTAGAAACTATAATAAAAAATAGAAATAAAAGTAGTCCTGTACTATTTACAAAACTTAAAGTTACAAATAATAACATAAATATTCTATTAATTATGTTTGAATTAAGTTTTATATTGTAAATATTCATATAATCTTCCTTAGTAATTATTTGCAAGTATATCAAATGTTGTTTTTGCCATTTTTTCTATTGTATATTCGTGAGCTGTTTCTATACTTTTTACTGACATATGATATCTCAATCTTTCATTATTTAAAATGCTATTAGTTCTTTCAACGATTAAGTTAACATTATCTTTAGGAATTAGATAACCATTTACACTCTCCTTAACCATTTCTATACCTGCAACACAACTAGTAGTCGTTACAACAGGTAATCCATTTGCCATAGCCTCATTAATAACTAAACCCCATACATCCCCACGAGTTGGAAATACAAATAGATCTGCAGCTAAATAATATTCTTTTAGTATATTGTACTCTTGAAAATTAATAAAATGAACATTATTAATCTCATTGCGATTTTTCAAATCCAGTAATTCCTCTGTTGGATCACCTCCAATTATATAAATACCAGTATCTTCTTTTAGTTCTTTAGCTGCTTTTATCAGAGTATCAAAACCTTTACTGTGGATAAATCTACCAACGCTTAATATCATATTTCTATATGGAATATTCAAATTAGCCCGTATTTTTTCTTTTTCAGACATTGTTAGTGGTTGTTTTAAAATGTCTTTATTTTTCATCGTTGTAAACGGATAATTATAGATATATTCTTTATCAGCACCATAATATAACAAATAATTATTTGTTGCTTTCCCTGTACTTAACCACGCATTAGCTTTAGAGATAAGCTTCTTCTTTAAAATATGTTTAAAAAAACTTTCATCATAATCTATTAATCCTCCATCAACGCTAATAATAAACGGTATCCTTAAATAACTTAAAAACAATACTGAAAATCTTCCTATTTTAGTACTATAGTTAGAAACAATAATTACATCATATTTAAACTTATTAAAACAACTTAATAATTTGCTTATATTATTTTCAAGAATGATTCCATTAAATTCATCAAAATTAAAATCAAACCAATTATTATCTCTTTTATTGGATTTGTCTTTATCAAACAACACTGTTAGTTTACAGTGTTTTCCTAGTTCATTAAAGAATGAAACCTTATAGGGTGATGGTATTGCAGTTAAATATAAAACTGATAACAATTTAATTTTCCTTTCCTGACAGATTAGTAGACTATTACCAATTTCAGAAGTTTATATAATACTATTTAATAAGTATTTCCCTTTGTATTTCTAAAAATGATCCCATTAGATAATCATAATACTTATCTGAAAATTTGGCTAATCCTCCAGATGGGGTAAATGTTAATTCTCCAAAATATATTTTTCCGCTAACACAATATAAATCAACTCGAACATATAAAAAAACACTTGAAAGCTTCTTTGCGGCTAAAATAATTTCTGACAATTCTTTAGGTTTTTTTGGTTCTTTCTTAAAGGCTGGAGTACCTTTATAAAAAGGTAATTTTTCCCATTTCGCTGTATAATAATTCCCTTTTCTTACATTATTTTCGTTACCATTTACTTGAATTATTTTGGGAACCCCTTCATAACAATGAACTTTATACTCGATTAAATCTTCTTCATCACTAATTAGTTCTTCAATTACAATATTAGGTTTAATGTTTTTATAGTTTCTTTCTCCTGTCTCAAGATAATAGTTAATTTTTAACCATTGTGAAGAGATCTCCTTAAGCTTATTAAAATCTTCTTTTTTTAAATCATTAACTATATAATTATAACCGGATGTGTGTGAGGCTTTCATGATAAAACTTTTAGGCAAATTATGAAATTCAATTTCTTTATCACTTTCAATTACTTTTATCAAAGGTATTAAATAATCTTTACCTAGATTATCGGAAACATATTCACGAACAGTATATTTATCTACAAATCTTCCTAAATTTTCAATATTTGCATTCAGTTTAATCCATTGAATTTTTTCATTGAAAGTTTCTGGATTTTTTAGATTTGGAAAATACCCTAAGTTTCTATAAGATAATAAGCTGTTTAATTTCTTATCACCCATAATGTTTCTAAGATACTTTAATTTATTTCTTCTTTTAATATTCCTTTGATTATTGATCATTATTACCACCTACGAAATTTTTACATAATCTATGTAAAATATATTTATATTCTCTTGCTTTTTCTAATTGTCTATTTTCTACGTCAAAGCTATTAAAAATATCTCTCTTTATAGTATTATGACTTAACGTATCAGTATCAATTAATTCCTCAATCTGTTTTGAGAAACTACTTGGCGATTCTAATTTGTATATCCAACCATACTTTTGTATGACAATATCTTGCCAGGGCGTTTGATCGCTAATTAATACCGGGATTGAAGCTTGCAATGCTTCTGAAATAACATGACCGTAATTTTCCGACTTAGTAGGAAAATAAAATAAATCATATCTTGAAAGAGTTGATATAACTTTATCATTAGATAATTCACCTCTATAATTAACACGAATATTATTTGGTAAATTAGAAATGATTTTTTTACACTCCCTCCAATAGTTCTCTTCTTCAATTGTACCGTATATATCGAATTCAATATATTTACTGATATTATTTAATGACTTTAGGGCATAATCTAGATTCTTTTTTTGTGTAATCCTTGATAAAAAAACGATGCTCAAAAGATCTTCTTTTTTTGTGTTCAGCGTTAATTCTTTTTTTGCATTTGGAATATTAGACACTTGGAGAATTTTATCAGTATTTAAAAGTAATTTAACTTGATGAAATTCATCATCTGCAGTAGTAAGATAAAAAATATTATTTAGAATTTTAAATGTTTTGATTACTTTTATATATAATGTTTTTTTTATTTTTTTGATACCTAAAGCACCTTGTGAAAGCTCTCCTCTTGGCATAATTACAATAGGTGTATTAATATTAAGTAATTTTCTTAATATTAATATTTTCACAGTATCAGTACTAAAAAAACTATTTAAAAACAATAGAGAAAAATTCTGCTCTGATAATATTCTCCAAATGTTTTTATATTTATTTTGGTCCGAAGAGTAAAATATATTTACATCGTCATATACATTCCATTTATCTGTATAAATATTATCGTAAATTTCATTTGTTCCTAAGTCGTGATTTGATGTAAAAATAAAAAATTCAAAATCGTCTGACAAAGCCTCCACCAAATTCTTCACACTTTGTATAGGTCCTCCCCCACGATAACCTGGTAGATATGAATTAACACTCAAAAATACTTTCTTTCTACTCATAATTATTTTCTCCAAACTGTTCTATTTACATAGTGTGTATAACTAATGAGGATTCGTAATATTTTCTCCGATACATTATCCATACTGTAGTCTTTAACAATTCTAAGTGTACTTATATTTTGAGTTTCTAAAACTTTTAACCCCTGTAAAATTTGTTCCTTATATAATCCAACCATCATTACAGTACTTTCTTCAATTGCTTCTGGACGTTCATGAGACTCACGTATATTTAATGCTTTGAATCCCAATATGGAGGACTCCTCACTAATAGTTCCGCTATCACTCAACACAGCTTTAGACTCCTTTTGAAGTTTCACATAATCATTGAATCCAAGTGGTTTCATTGTATTAATTAAAGAATTAAACTTTATGTTTTTAGATTCAATCATTTTTCTAGTTCTAGGATGTGTACTTAAAATTATTGGAAGTTGGTATTTTTCTGCTATTATGTTTAAGCTTTCCACTAAATCTTTAAAATTATGTTCATAATTAATGTTCTCTTCTCTATGAGCTGAGACAACAAAATACTTATCTTTTTCTAGATTTAATCTTTGAAGTACATCAGATCTTTCAATGTCTTCTTTTTTTGAATTTAAAACCTCAAACATAGGACTTCCAGTTTTAATGATCCTATCAGCTGGCAAGCCTTCTCTTAAGAGATATTCTCTAGCAATGTCACTGTATGTTAGATTAATATCCGCTGTATGATCAACAATCTTCCTATTGGTTTCCTCGGGTACTCTTTGATCAAAACATCTGTTTCCAGCTTCCATATGAAAAATTGGGATTTTTCTTCTTTTCGCAGCTATCGCACATAAACAGCTATTAGTATCTCCTAGTACTAGAAATGCATCTGGTTGAACTTCTTCAAGGATTGGGTCTACTTTTACAAGAATATTTCCAATAGTTTCTACTGCAGTCCCTGTTGCTGCATTTAAAAAGTAATCGGGTTTCTTTAAGTTAAAATCCTCAAAAAAAACTTCGTTAAGTTCGTAGTCATAGTTTTGTCCGGTATGAACAAGAACATGGTCTATAGCTTCTGACTCTTCTAATTTATTTATAACAGCTGACAATCTAATAATCTCAGGTCTTGTACCAACAACTGTCATAACTTTTAGTTTTTTCATTAGTTAAACCTCCACATAATAAGTATCAGGATTGTCTGGATCAAATGACTCATTGGCCCACATTACCGTAACCATGTCTACGTCACCCAAATTTTCTATATTGTGAGTATAGCCCGTTGGTATATCTACAACTTGTAATTTATTACCGTTAACAAAATACTCTATAACTTCTTTTGAATGTATGTTTCTAAAACGAATGACCCCTTCACCGCTAACTACCAAAAACTTCTCATTTTTAGTATGGTGCCAATGGTTTCCTTTTGCAATTCCAGGTTTAGATATGTTTACAGAGACCTGCCCTCGATCAGGAGTTTTTAAAAACTCAGTGAATGAACCTCTATTATCGACGTTCATTTTCAAATCATAATTAAATTGATCTTCAGGTAGGAAACTCAGATAAGTACTGTACAGCTTTTTGATAAATGAATCAGACATATCCGGAACAGATTTATCTTTTCTACTCTTTTTGAATGAATATATCAATTCAACTATTTCACCTAACGTTCTAGTATGTACTACTGGAACTTCACAGAATGATTCTACTTTATTTTCTTTGCCTTCTAATGCATTAATCAGTTCTTTAACTACATCATCGATATAAACTAGGTTCATAACGACACTCGGATCATTTACTGTAATATCTAAATCATGCGCGACGTTATGACAGAATGTAGCTACTGCACTGTTGTAGTTAGGCTTACTCCATTTACCAAACACATTTGGAAATCTATAAATGAGTATTTTAGCCCCAGTTTCTTCACTATACTTAAATAATAATTCTTCTCCAGCTCTTTTACTCTCTCCATAAGGATTGTCTAACTCCGCTTGAATCGAGGAAGAAATCATGACAGGACAAGTATTGTTATACTTCTTTAACGTATTTAGTAATTCGGATGTGAATCCAAAGTTACCTTGCATGAATTCAGATTGATCTTTGGGACGATTTACACCTGCTAGATGGAAAACAAAATCAGCTTTTTTACAGTAGTCCTCAAGAAGTGAAGACTCAGTATCCTTATCAAATTCAAAGATATCGGTATATCCTCTGTTATTCAGCTCTGCAATTAAATTCTTACCTATAAATCCTTTTGAACCAGTAACTAAAATATTCACTACTTATTCCAACTTTCCAGCTGTTCTTTAACATAGTCAAGTTGTAACAGTCTTTCTTTTATTCCTTCTATGTCAAGTCGTGTTGTATTGTGGGAATTATATTCTTCTTCGGTAGAAAGTTCTTCGTCTCCTTCGACAAAATACTTATCATAGTTCAAATCTCTCTTGTCCGCTGGAACCCGATAGAAACCACCCATATCTTCAGCAACTACATGTTCTTCTTTAGTCAAAAGAGTCTCATAAAGTTTTTCGCCATGACGTGTACCGATCACTTGAATATCGTTGTCTGAGTTAAACAGTTCTTTAACAGCTTGAGCTAAATCACCAATAGTAGATGCCGGAGATTTTTGAACCATGATGTCTCCAGCTTCAGCATTTTTAAAGCCGAAAACAACAAGTTCTACAGCTTCTTCAAGGCTCATTAAGAATCTAGTCATATTGGGATCTGTAACAGTCAAGGGTTGTCCATTCTTGATTTGATCAATAAATAAAGGGATGACTGACCCTCTTGAAGCCATAACGTTACCGTACCTTGTTCCACTGATCAACGTTCTATCAGGATCCACAGTTTTTGCTTTAGCGACAAAGACTTTTTCCATCATAGCTTTTGAAATGCCCATTGCATTTATTGGGTATGCTGCCTTATCGGTAGATAGACATATAACCTTTTTGACACCCATTTCTATAGCGACAGTCAAAACGTTATCTGTTCCTAATACATTAGTCTTAACTGCTTCTAAGGGGAAAAACTCACATGAGGGCACTTGTTTAAGAGCAGCTGCATGAAATATATAATCAACGCCATACATGGCGTTTTTCACACTTTCTTTATCCCGAACATCGCCTATGTAAAATTTCAACTTGTCACTTTTATAAACTTTTCGCATATCATCTTGTTTTTTTTCGTCTCGAGAAAAAATACGTATTTCTTTGATATCTGTCTCGAGAAATCTTTTCATAACAGCATTTCCAAATGAACCTGTACCGCCAGTTATTAACAATGTTTTGTTTTTAAACATCTCATCACCCTATCCTATATATTGAAGTAGTTATCCATTCTATTAAGAAGCTCAGTTTTATTAAAGTGTTTATCGTAATAATCTCTTGCATTTATACCATACTGCTTACGCTCTTTTTCAATTCGAGTCGTAAGAGATATGATATTATTTGCTAGTTCTCCTACATTTCCTGGTTCACTACAAAAACCTGACTTTGATTCATTAATAATTTTTGCAGTTTCCCCTGAAGCAGATGCAATGCTTGGGATCCCACATGCCATATAAGACTGCAACTTGGCTGGAATAGTTTTTGCGAATAAAGGACTATCCGTCAAGCCTAAGTATGCCGCGTCATTAGCTGCCATAAGTTCGGGGATTCTCGTTGCAGGTTGTTTAGGAATGAAATTAAACATGTCATTCAATTTCATATCATCGACAATATTAATAAAATCATTCTTAAATCGTCCATCTCCTACAATGTTAAATCTTATTTTCTGACTTGATTGATCCTTTATAATATTTGCTACCTGAGGTAAAATGTCTAGGCCTTGCGCCATTCCAATGTTGCCAGCAAAAATTATATTGAAGGCATCATCTACAGGTATCTCAGGCACTACTTCTTTGTCCAGAGGTTCATAAAAATCTTCAGCAAACTGTGGCCAATATTCGATCTTCTCCATTGGAACGCCACGTTCATGTATTGACTTGGTGAAACTTTTAGAAGTAGTAAATATCTTTGTACATCCTTGATAAATGTAATCAACCATTTTGCCTATTGCATTGATGATGTATTTATTTTTTATTCCAGTAATAATTTCTACATTCTCCGGCCATAAATCCTGTACATAAAGATAACAAGGGATGTTTGTCTTATCTGCATACCATACCCCGGGAAGTGCTTGGGTCATTGGCGAGACTTCGAAAACAAACACATAATCAGCTTTAATTTTAGTGAATACTTTCCATATATAACCAGATAATACAAATGATAAGTAATTTAAAACGAGCATAAGGGAATTGTTTCCTCTTGGGATCAAAGGTAATCTTATAATATCAATACCATTGTATTTCTCTTTTCTTTTTTTGAATAATCCAAAACCATCAAAATATTTACCCTGAGGATAGTTAGGAATACCCGTAACAACTGTCACCTTGTATCCTCTTTTTACCCATTCAGTACAAATATCATTGATACGAAACTGTTCTGGGTAGAAGTATTGAGATATGACTAATATATGTTTTTTCATTTTTCAAACCTCTCCCTAGTTCTTATTTTTCAGTTAACTCAATAGATTGTTCAAAAGATCTTATCTGATAATTAGCTTTAGAATATTCGCTTAGTGAACGATCATAAACCAAATTACCAAAAATTTTATTAATAACATTAAATCGATACATCCGTTTAATAATTGGATTAAAAAGTTTAGTCATAATTAAATTATTTTCATTCACCTTAGATATCGTTTGTACTAAATTGCTTGTCATTACATATTCTTTGTTTTGAGGGAAATACAATCCAGACTCTTCCTGATCTACCATTACTTTGATAAACTCACATAAGTTATCTATATGTAACATACTTCGCTCATTTTTGAGATTGGGGAAAATAGGAGTTTTCTTAGCCAACTTAGATAGTTTAGGATAATTACCTTTCGACCCTTTTCCATAAATCATTGGTGGTCTGACAATAACTATCTTAAAATCGTCAGAATTGAGGGGATCGATTCCTTTTTCTGCCTGAAGTTTGCTGTCGCCATAGAAATTACTTGGAGTCGGTATAGTATCTCTATCTATTATTCTTTTGCTAGATGTGCTGTCACCATATACAATAATGCTACTCATGAAGATAAACTGCTTAATGCCTTCTGATTTTGCCTTCTTTGCTACTTCAACTGTAAGGTCTCTGTTCACTTTATAGTAGAGGTCTTCCATCTTTGGGTCAGAGGATACATGAGCTATTCCTGCGACATGAAACACTACATCATACTCTGAAAAATCCTTTACTTTCCAGGAAGAATCTTTCATGTCGATAGTGTCTACACTATATTTATCGGGTTCTCTCAAGAGCCATTTTTCAACTGAAGTTCCAATATAGCTGTTTTTTCCGGTTATTAATATTTTCTTCATGGTTAAACAATCTCCTTAGCTATTTGATTCATCAGCTGTATTACCTTCAACTACACCATCACTCTTCAGCACACTAAATATCGTTCCGAAGAAGCATTTAATGTCCATGACTAAACCGATATTCTGTACGTACTCGGCATCGAGTCTAGCTTTCTTCTTAATAGGGAGTTCATCTCGTCCATTTATCTGAGCCCATCCAGTCAGTCCGGCCGGCACATCATTGGCGTTGAGTTTGTCTCTTTCTTCAATCAAATCATATTGATTCCAAAGTGCTGGTCGGGGTCCAATGATACTCATGTCACCTTTAAAAATATTAATGATTTGAGGCAATTCATCAAGTGATGTTTTTCTTAAAAACTTTCCTACTCTTGTGATCCATTGATCTGGATTAGTTAGTAAATGTGTTGGTGTATCTTTTGGCGTATCAATGCGCATCGTTCTAAATTTTAATATGTAGAAATGCTTTTTGTACATCCCTACTCTTTTCTGCTTGAATAAGACAGGACCTTTGGAATCTAGCTTGATCGCAATGATGAGAATCATAAAAATGGGCGACAATAATATTAATCCAATCGCGGATAGTATGATGTCTATTAATCGTTTTACCTTTAAATAATTCATCTCAGTTCCTCCCATTTTTACATGAAAGCTTTGACCTCTAGTTATTAGGCCAAAGCTTTTTAATTAAGCATATGCCAGTGATGATTCGTCTTGTGTTTCTTCAGTTGTTAATTCGATTCTTCCATTCGCAAAATCAATGAGCTGCTCTTTCAATTCACCGTCTTCAAGCTGCTCGATTGTTTGTACAAACTTAAGCACTTCATTGAGTGGTGCATTAGTTACTTTACCAATAAATATTTTTTCGTAAACTTGTTTCTTGGTATTCTCGCTTTTGCTTAAGAGCTCTTCGTATAATTTCTCACCTGGTCGTATACCTGATTCGGTGATTTTAATATCTTTATTCTTCGCTCCACTGAGCTGGATCATTTGTTTAGCCAAGTCGACGATTTTGACGGGTTCACCCATGTCTAGGACAAAGATCTCTCCGCCACGTGCTAGAGATCCTGCCTGTAGGACTAAACGACTGGCTTCTGGGATCGTCATGAAGTAGCGGGTCATTCTGAAGTCCGTAACAGTGATCGGTCCGCCTTTTTTGATTTGATCTTTAAAGACAGGGATCACACTGCCGCGACTGCCTAAGACATTACCGAAACGTACGGCGACGAAGTTGGTTTTGTCTTCTTCATTCAATCCGGTAACAATCATTTCTGCGATACGTTTGGTTGCGCCCATGACGTTCGGTGGGTTAACGGCTTTATCCGTTGAGACCATGACAAAACTCTGGACACCGGCTGCTTTAGCCCCTTCAGCCATATTCTTTGTACCATAGACATTATTCTTGACTGCCTCTGTTGGATTATACTCCATTAGAGGAACATGCTTGTGCGCTGCCGCGTGATAGACGCGGTCGGGCTTGTACTGTGCCATGACTTTAAAGATGCGGTCACGGTCCTGAATATCTGCGATAACAGGAACTAAATCAATGTTATTTTTATCAGCAAATGGTTTCAGTTCTCTATTAATTAAGTATATTGAATTTTCTCCGTGTCCTAAAAGCAGGATACGGTTAGGTGAGAAACGAATGATTTGACGACAAATTTCTGATCCGATCGATCCGCCAGCTCCAGAAACCAGGATCGTTTGACCGGACAGCTGCGTCGCGATTTTCTCCATATCCAGTTTCACTTCGTCACGACCGAGTAAGTCGGTGACATCGATCTCTTTGAATTCATTGACTTCATACGTGCCTTGAACCATATCTTCCACGGAAGGCATCTGGTTCACTTTGATGTCTGTCTCGTTACAGTAAGAAACGATACGTTCTAAGTTTTTAGAAGAAATTGACGGGATAGCGATCGTCACCTGGTCGACATCATAGGTATCGATCAGTTTTTCGATATCTTTCGTCTTGCCTAGTACCGGCACGCCATATACGGTGGTATTTTTCTTGTTGTCGTCATCATCCACGATACCGACAAATTCGATAGCCGGGTCACGTTGTAAGTTATGGATGAAGAGCCCACCGCCTTCACCTGCTCCAACGATCAAGGTACGGAGTTTGGTGACGTCTTTATTCCCGTTCAGCTTCTCTCTCTTCATACGGTGTTCCATAATGATCCGCCAGCCCACACGACTTGCCGGGATGATCATCACTGTAAGGATATACCATAAGAATAGGAAACGCATGCTGAGCGGTGTGAAAATCATATTAAAGATATCACTCACGGTAAAAGCCAATGTAACGATTAGAGCGTGAATGATGGTTTCTCTGATGCTTGTATAGCGGTTGATTTTATCAAACAGCCTGAAATAAAAGGACAGACTGATGTAAACAGTCGCGCTGACTAAGAGCGACCAGATCATCGGCTGAGTCTGAAGCGATAGGAGCGGACTCAGGAACAAGTATGAAAAGATACCCGCTAGATAAAAAACTGTCAGGTCAAGTGTGATTAGTGTTATCCGTTTCATTGTTCGATTCATGACTGTATCCACTCCTACTTTTTAATGTATATTTATTTGAACCATTTAGATATAAACGACTGTTTGATCTCACTTGCTTCGGGTGCGACAATGACATCGCCATTCACCAAATCTTTCGTGACTTTGTGAAATTCATTTGCTTTACTGGTACCGTATTCTTTGCTTAATTTATCGTAGGCTTCCTGCATATGGAAGGCTCTGTTCGTGACATTATGAGCATCGGATGCTAGGAAATGTACGAGGTTCGCTTCAATCAATTGCTTACTAAATTTTTGAATTTTACTCCCGAAACCACCGGTGTAGCTTGCAGCTGTAAGCTGAGCTAAGGCGCCTTTATCGACGAGATTCTTTAGTCGATCGGGATGTTTCAGTATATCGTGGTTACGTTCAGGATGGACAATGATTGGTGTCTTACCATGGCTTTGCAAATCGAAAAAAAGACGTTCCGCATACGTTGGTACTGTTTCTGTTGGGAACTCGATCAAAACATATTGTTTCTGTTCGTCTATAAACAAGATTTGATTGTCTTTAATGCCTTTCAAAATATCGCCATATAAACGGACCTCTTGCCCCGGAAAAATCGTTAGATCGATTTGTCGACGGTCAAGTTCTTCTTGCAGTTCGTCTACTAAAGAGAGAACCTTTTGTTTATCATTTATCCAACTGCGATTCATATGGTGAGGAGTAGCTAAAATATGTGTAATGCCTTCTGAAATAGCTAACTCAGCCATTGCAATGGAATCCGCCATTGTTTTAGCACCATCATCAATACCCGGCAGTATATGGCAATGTAAATCGATCATTTAAATTACTCCTCGTTCATACTGTTATTCTTCACCATAATAGTAGGCGTAAGTATCATTCGACTTATCTACACGATTGAGAACGGCTCCCAAGACATTCACTTTCACTTTATCAAGTGTATCTTTCGCTGTCACTAGCTCATCTTTACTTACTTGACCTTGTGGGACAACAAAAAGCGTTCCATCTGTTATCGTAGCCATTACTTGCGCATCCGTAACTGCGAGTACAGGGGGTGTATCAAAAACGATCATGTCAAAATATTCAATCATTTCACGCTTCACTTCTTGCATACGATTGGATGAAAGTAAGTCAGCCGGATTCGGAGGGATGGCTCCACTAGTCAAAATATATAAGCCAGCAGTATTCGTTTGGCTAACAACATCTTGCAGCTTGGTCTCTTTATTGGTTAACAAACTGGTCAGCCCATCAGAGTTTCTAACCTTAAATGTTTTATGTACCGTTGGTTTTCTCAAATCAGAGTCCACCAATAACACGCGTTTATCTTCTGAAGCAAAGGTTGCGGCTAAGTTAGCGGCTATCGTTGACTTCCCTGAAGAAGGACCCGCTGACGTAACAACCAATGTTCTTATCGCTTCATCTACCATTGAGAACTGAATATTAGTACGCATCGTACGAAACTGTTCCGAAATAACAGATAAGGGTTTGTTTACAACAACAAGACTGGGATGATCTATATCTTTTCTATTTTTTTTTCGTTTAAACAACATATATGGCTCTCCTTTTTAAACGCGTGAACGTACACGTCGTGTTTCATTTGACTTACCAGCTTTTACTTGACTCCCGTCAGCGGTTAGTTCATCTGTCGTCATTTCTGAAATAATCCCTAAGCTTGTCCAGCCTAACTCTTCAACAATGAACGTCTCGTCTTTAACAGTATTGTCCATGAATTCTAATAAGAAGGCTAAGCCAACACCTATCATCCCACCGAGTACTAAACCAATAGCCAAGTTTAATGTGTTGTTTGGAGATATTGGGGTTTCATTCGGAACACTTTCTGAAATCACTGACACGTTATCCACGTTCATGATATCCGGTAATGTTTTCTGAAAGACAGAAGCTGTGGTATTTGCGATAAGTGCTGCATCGTAAGGATTCCCATCATTCACTTGAATATTGAATACCTGTGAATTGTCTTGCGTAGCTATTGCTATTTTGTTAGATAAAGCTGAATGCGAGAGTTCTAAATTCAAATCATCTCTTACTTCATCCAAAACGACCGGACTTTTTAAGATATCTTTGTATGTATTGATCAACTGGACATTTGTATTAATATCGGATTGCTGAATAACTTCAGATTGTTGTGTGCGATTGACGAGTAGTTGTGTGGTTGAACTGTACTCGGGTACAGCAACAAAGAATGTGTAGACTGCTGCCAGTAAAACACCTAGCAAGGTTACATTGATGATCCATGCCATTCTCTTCTTTAATATGTCGAATAATTCGACCAAACTAATTTCTTCTTCCATTTCTTCCTCCTGTAAATCTTTAAATTACTTTAACATTTTTTTATTATCTATACTTTACATAACAGGGTTAATCATAACATAATTTAGTACTATATTTTAATATCTATTTAAAAGTTAGTATTTTGTCATCTTTTAAAAGACAAATTTTGGTCAAAATTAACACTCATTTGATTAGTTTTTGTAACTTCAAAACATTTTCATAGAAAAAAACTTCAGTACTTCCTAAAAAGTTTTTGAAGGTTTTTCTATTTCTCGTATTCCGTTTTATTTTTTGTGTTCTATTAATTTACTCTAATGTTACATTAGTGACTTATATCATTCTCTATAGAGAATACTGTTGTTATAAGCAAAATAATAGCATATTAACTAAAAGATAGTTAACTAAGCCAGTTCATAATGAATTGGCTTAGCATTTACTGCATCAAAATCACTTTTATAATTTATAACTCGTTTCCGGATCTAAAAGATTTTTAGTATCCAAAATAATTTTATCTGTAATTTTTCCTAGATTTTCTTTTAAATGATCATGCGCAAGCATGATCACGATAATATCCGTATTGTCAACGAACTCATCGAAATCGAAGACTTGATTTTCTACCATTTTTTCTTTAATGAATGGATCATAGACTTTGACCCCAAAAGCTAAATTATCTTGCATTTTATCAAGCAATTGCAGTGTAGGACTTTCTCGAGTATCATCAACATTTTCCTTGTAGGCTAATCCATATAACCCTACTCTACCTAAATCTTTTACGTTATGCTCATTCATTATATCTCCCAAACGTTTCAATACGTGTTCAGGCATGGAATCATTGATTTTTCGAGCTGATAAAATCAAATTGGTTAGATCTGGGTAGTCTCCAACTAAAAACCACGGATCTACTGAAATGCAGTGGCCACCAACTCCAGGGCCAGGTTGTAAAATGTTTACTCTTGGATGCTTATTAGCTATTCGAATAATTTCATAGACATCCATATCATCAGACCGGCAGATTTTTGCCAATTCATTAGCAAACGCAATATTAACATCTCTAAAGGTATTCTCAATCACTTTAGACATTTCAGCTGATCGTATATCGGTAAGAACGATTTCACCTTTACAGAAGCTGGCATAAATATCTTTTACTTTTTGACCAACTTCGACATCGTCTGCACCAATCGTTCGAGAATTGTATTCCAACTCATAAATCATATTACCAGGAATAATGCGCTCTGGAGCATGTACTAAATGGATATCCTTCCCAATAGTGAAGCCTTTTTCCTTTATCAAAGGTCGAACAAATTTATCTATTGTTCCGGGTGCGATTGTTGATTCGATTATAATAACTGTGTTTTCCATACAATTTTTTAGAATAGATTCTACTGCAGTGAGAACGTAGGTCGGATCAAGTTTTTTGTTATCAGAAACATATGGCGTAGGAACACCTACAATGTACATATCTGTCTTTTGATATTCCGTAGAAAAAGTAATTCCCTCGTCGACGGCATCTTTAAATAACTCTTTCAGCCCTTTTTCCTCAAAGGTCAGTTCATTATTTGCTAGCTTACTTATAAGTGCCTCGTTAATGTCTGTTCCAACGATATCGACTCCGTTTTTTGCCATCATCAATGCTGTAGGTAAACCTATGTACCCTAGACCAATCACATTTACTTTATTTTCCATTTCTTCACCTCATAATAATTTTTTATAGCTCTTTTTCCAATATATCCGCAATACGCTTGCTGGCTTTGCCATCACCATAAGGATTACTTGCCTGACTCATTTTTGTGTATTCTTCTTTATCTTCCAATAATGTTTTAAACGCGTCGTAAATGACTTCTTGTTCGGTTCCTACCAGTTTAAGTGTCCCCGCTTCAATGCCCTCGGGTCTTTCTGTGGTATCTCGCATGACCAACACTGGTTTTCCTAGGCTTGGTGCTTCTTCTTGAATGCCACCACTATCCGTCAAAATCAAATGTGACTGAGCAAGAAAATTATGGAAGTCAAGCACTTCAAGCGGTTCTATCATTCGTATACGGTCCGTGTCGCCAAAAATCTCATTTGCTGCTTCTCTGACGACAGGATTCATATGAATAGGATAAATGGCTTTAATGTCGTCGTGCTCATCAATAATGCGTTTGATCGCTTTGAACATGTTTCGCATTGGTGCACCCAGATTTTCTCTCCTATGCGCAGTAATCATTATAAGCCTGCTATCTTTTGCCCATTCTAAGTGTTCGTGCGTGTATTCTTTACTGACTGTAGTCTGAAGCGCATCAATAGCTGTATTACCAGTAACATAAATAGTTTCTGGTTTTTTTTCTTCATTAATCAGATTGTTCTTTGATATATTAGTTGGAGAAAAATTAAATTGAGATACTATCCCCACCGCTTGACGATTAAATTCCTCAGGATAAGGCGAATAAATATTATACGTTCTTAAACCAGCCTCTACATGTCCGATAGGGATCTGCAAATAAAAGCAGGCTAATGCTGTAACGAATGTTGTAGAAGTGTCACCGTGAACCAGAACGATATCAGGTTTTGACTCTTCTAAAAGACTTTTCATTTTGTCTAATATATTAATCGTCACATCAAATAACGTTTGTCCTTTTTTCATAATAGATAAGTCATAGTCCGGTTTAACATCAAATGCATTTAAGACCTGGTCCAACATTTCTCTATGCTGACCAGTTACACAAACCTCTGTCACGATCGACTCTCTTTTCTTCAGTTCGAGTACTAGAGGACACATCTTTATCGCCTCTGGTCTAGTCCCAAAGACTACTAACACTTTTTTCATAAAAGACATCCTAACATTAATTTTTTAAGAGTATACACCTAAACTTAATAAACACTATTTTTTCATGCACTATATATTGCCTTTATTCTTTGTTTCATCTCAGACCAAGAATAATTTGGATAAGCCTCTTTAGCGTTCTTTCCCATTAAAGTTAAATTCTGTTCTCCATCAATCATTTCTTTTAATAAGTTTTCAAATGCACTTTTAGAATAATCAATGGAAAAACCCATATTATTTTCCATTACAATTGAATCAATCCCGGTGTTCTTTGCAACGATAATTGGATTGCCTGTCATCATAGCTTCATATACTTTATTTGGGGCAGAATATTTATGGTTGGCTATGGAAGGATCATATATTGCGAACATCATATCTGATTTTGTGTATAAGTCTAATGCCTCATCATAGGTTACTTTTCCCAAATAGATTATATTCTGATGTTTAAAAGACATAGCCTGCACATAGTCCGCAAGCTCTCCAGTTCCTGCAATAATCAATTCCGCACGGGTCTCTTTGCTTATCACATCCACAACCTCTTTAATAAATCGACGTTTTGTTAGACTGCCAACGTAAGTAAAGGTTATTTTACCATTAAAAGATTCTTCTGTTGATTCAATAGTTTCTTCGAGCTTTTTTGATAGTATAGGTGTGTTGTGAATGACACTCAATTGCTTTGGATGACTTCCCTTTATCTGTTCTTTACGTTCTTGAGTACAAATTATCACACTATCAGCATTATTAATGACCCCTTGTTCTAATTTTCTCACTAAGGGTTTAATGAAACCGGGTAATCCATTACGACTATCGACGTAAAAATCTGCAATATGGTAGACATAGCTCTTTTTAAAAAGAAAGTTAGTAACCATTGCAGGCAGTCCCATATCTAAATCAAAAGCATGAATGATATCATATTTTTTACGATTAGATATGAACCATCGAAAGGTTTTTATTTCAAGTTGAATCAATTGAAATAGATTTTTCAAGCCTCCAGCAGGCTTTCCTTTAATTGACATCTCGTAGTTATCAAAAGTATGATGCCCGATTTCAAGTTTTTTTAGTGTTATATGATTTTCTTTATTATATCGACTGCGAGTGAGCAAACAGATATCGTCAGTCACTTCGCTCAATGCAGTGGCTACTCGTAACACTGAAGCATTCATATCCGCTTCGTCATTTCTCGTTATACAAACTTTCATATATGCCCCTCTTATTAAATGTTATTAATTATCGTTATAAAGATCTCGGGTATACACTTTTTCTTTGACATCCGTTATATCCTCAGTCAATCTATTTGCTATTATCACATCAGCTTCTGCTTTAAACAATTTTAGGTCATTATTTACTTGTGAACTATAAAACGTTTTTTCTTTTAGTACGGGTTCGTAGACAACCACTTCGATTCCCTTTGCTTTGATGCGTTTCATAATTCCTTGGATTGCACTTTGACGGAAATTATCTGACCCAGATTTCATCACTAATCTGTATATTCCTACTTTTTCTGGTTTTTTTGAAATAATCTGTTCAGCGATAAAATCTTTCCTTGTTCGGTTTGCATCGACAATAGCTTGAATCAAATTATTTGGTACTTTGTCGTAATTTGCTAACAGTTGTTTTGTATCTTTCGGCAAACAATAGCCTCCGTAACCGAATGAAGGATTATTGTAATGATCTCCAATGCGAGGGTCAAGTGAGACACCATCTATAATGGATTGTGTATCTAGACTGTGAACCTCTGCGTAGGTATCCAGCTCATTAAAATACGCCACACGTAGTGCAAGATACGTGTTTGCGAAGAGCTTAACAGCTTCTGCCTCCGTTGAATCCATCAATAAAAAAGGAACGTCTGAATCGATAGCACCTTCTACCAGAAGGTCTGCAAATTTTTTTGCTTTCTCAGAAGTGTCTCCAACAATTACACGGCTAGGATGCAAGTTGTCATATAGTGCGCGACCTTCGCGTAAAAACTCTGGGGAGAAAACAATGTTATCTGTATTATATTTCTTTCTCATGTTTTCTGTGTACCCAACCGGTACAGTTGACTTGACGATTATCACTGAGTCTGGCGTGTATTCCAATACATCCTCGATCACAGCTTCGACGGCTGACGTATCAAAATAATTTGTTTTGGAATCATAGTTTGTTGGTGCAGCGATAATGACAAATTCAGGATTATGCCCGTAAGCTTCTTCTTTGCTTCCTGTCGCTTTTAAATCTAACTCTTTGTTTTCTAAATATTCGGAAATTTCTTTGTCCACAATCGGGGATTTCTTTTCATTGATCAACAGTACCTTTTCTTCAATGACTTCTAAAGCTCTGACTGAATGATTCTGTGCTAATAAAATTGCATTGGATAAGCCTACATAGCCCATTCCTACAACTGTAATATTCAATTTGACCATCCTCTCTTTTTCATCCTTTTTAGTGTACCACTTTATGCACTTTACTACAATTTAAAAAAGAGCATCCAATGAACTAAAATGCTCTTTTAACTATCTATAATTCTAATTCATTATTCAAATCATTCCGTACACGAGCCAATTCCTGATCCGGTATTATTTCATAGTAGACGCCATTCAACATTGTTCCATTTCCGGAAAGTTGGTTCTGCTCAATTGTTTTTGCAGCGCCTCGATAATTGCTGAATAAATCTTGCATCTCTTCGAAACTCATATTCGTTTTCATTGTATTCCCCATAGTAGACAGTATGCTTTGGTAATTCATTATTGAGTCTAGAGATGCTACACTCTTCATAGCTCCTTCAATAATCTGACGTTGACGAAATTGACGACCATAGTCTCCGTTTGGATCTTTTTTTCGCATACGTGTATATGCGAGTGCTTTAGATCCATCCATATGCGTGGGTTCTCCCTCAACAAACTGATACTGTTCTTGGCTAAACGAAAGTGGCGGTACCACTGTTATCCCTCCAACTGCATCAACAAACTGCTGCATACTTTCCATGTTTACAGATAGATAATAATCTACAGGTACGTCCAATAAATTCTGAACTGAATCCATCGCCATACTGGCTTTGCCAAATGCATGAGCATGATTGATTTTATCTTTTGTTCCTCTACCAATAATTTCTGTATATGTGTCTCTTGGAATACTTAAAATACTTGTCTTGTTACTGTTAGGGTTAACGGTTACGAGCATCATCGTATCGGAACGCCCATGCTCGACGGTCTCGCCATCACTATCGATGCCAAGCAAAAGAACAGAAAAAGGATCTTCACCTTTATTGACATCTACAGGTTTTGTCTGACGGGCAGTATGTTCGTCTCGGTCTGAAACATCTTCATACATTTCGTCGGTCGTGCTTTGTAAGTCACTCCATACTTTCCAGACAGTATATCCACCTGCAGCAGTTAGCAGCAATACAAGTAGCAATAGGATAGATAAAACTCTTTTACCAGTCGATTTTTTATTTTTTGTTTTGTTTCTATTTGAACGTGTTTGCTTTGACATAATTCTCCAACTTTCTGGTTTTTAAAATACTTTAACTATTATACCAGAATTAAATTTAAAAGATTTAAAACTTTGTGACTTTTTTATAAAATTTTATCATTCAACATAAATTCATTTAACGCATCTTTCCAATGAGGGATCTTAAATCCAGTCGCTCGTGTTTTTGATAAATCTAGAACAGAATGTTTAGGCCTTTCAGCTTTTTGCGGGTAATTTTCTGATTCTATAGGTTTAATGGATATATTGTCTTCTTTTAGTATTTCTTTTGCAAAGGTATACCAAGAACTAGTCCCGTCGTTAGATAGATGATAGCACCCATATTCTTGAGACGTCATTACAAGATAGAGCATAAATTCAGCTAGCGTGCGTGTCCAGGTCGGTCTTCCGATTTGATCACTTATAACCGTCAGTTCATTATGGCTCAGCGCTAATTTTTTCATTGTGTATACAAAATTATTGCCAAATTCACCATATACCCAAGATGTCCGGATAATGTAATATTCCTCAAGCGTTTCTTCTACGATATGTTCTCCTGCTAATTTTGCTTTACCATATTCGTTTAATGGATTTGCCTTGCTGTCTACTTTAAACTCATCATTTGTTTGCCCATCAAAAATATAATCTGTGCTGATATAAATAAGAGGAAGATTATATCTTTTACACATTTCTGCTACATTGCGCGTCCCGTCAACATTCACAGACCAGTTTATCTCTTTTTCTTCTTCGGCTTTATCAACAGCGGTGTAGGCAGCACAATGAAAAACAACCGTCGGTTTATCTTCTTTGAAACGTTGATTAATTTTTTCTTTATTCAAAATATTCATATCATCTGAATCATAAGCCATAAAGCGTATATTTATTTCTTTTAAATATTTCTGAAGTTCTCTGCCCAGTTGTCCTGATGCTCCTGTAATCAATACTTTCATACACTCTTCCTTTCTACTTTACACTCGAAAAAAGTCAGCATCTGCTGACTTTTTTTAAAAATTTACAGTTGTGCTCTTTTCTTTAATGGACGCCACCAATTTTCATTATTTTTATACCATTCAATTGTTTCTTCTATACCGGTATCGAATGTATACTCTGGTTTCCATCCCAATTTATTTTCAAGCTTTGTTGGATCGATGGCATAGCGTTTATCATGTCCTAATCGATCATCGACATAGGTGATAGACTCTTTTGAAACATTCAATTTATCAACGATTAAATTAACGATTTCATTATTTGTTCGTTCGTTGTGACCCCCGACATTATATATTTCTCCACTTCGTCCTTTAGTCAATACCAAATGAATCGCCTGACAGTGATCCTTGACGTGCAGCCAGTCTCTAATATTTTTTCCATCACCGTATATCGGTAACTTTTTTCCATCCATTGCGTTTGTGATCATCAAAGGGATCAACTTTTCAGGAAAATGATATGGTCCATAATTGTTTGAGCACCGTGTAATATTGACATCCATTCCATATGTTTCATTGTAAGAACGGACAAGCATATCCGCACTTGCCTTGCTTGCTGAGTATGGGCTGTTTGGTGCAAGTGGTGTTTCCTCTGTGAAGTAGCCTTCCGGCCCCAAACTTCCATATACCTCATCTGTTGATACTTGAACAAATTTTTCAATACCAAGCTCTTTGGCACAGTTAAGTAAATTTAAGGTCCCTTTAACGTTCGTCTCGATGAACACGTCTGGATTCAAAATACTCCGGTCAACATGTGATTCAGCTGCGAAGTTTACAATTTGGGTGACTTTAAATTTTCCAATCAAATATCTAACAAGTTCAGTATTCGTAATATTACCTTTCACAAAATGGTGACGCTCATTGTCTTTAATATCATCTAAATTGTGTTTATTTCCTGCATAGGTCAAAAGATCCAAGTTTACAACTGTTGCATCCTTCTCATTATCCAATAGATAATGTACATAATTACTACCTATAAAACCGGCTCCTCCGGTTACTAAAATATTCATTTTGACTGTCCCTCCCATACGAATGGATTATCCCATTCATCTAATGTCGGATGCTGTTTGTCTTTCTCCGATAAAATTGCTTTATCTGTGTCGATCGCCCAGTCTATACCCAGTGATGGATCATCGAATATGATTCCACCGTCATGTTCTGTAGAATAAGGAGCATCTACTTTATACTGGACATTGCAGTTAGGGGTTAATGTCACGAACCCGTGAGCAAACCCTTTAGGTACAAGTAACTGACGATGATTGTATTCACTGAGTATAAATCCTTCCCACTGTTTATATGTCGGAGAACCTTTTCTTAAATCCACAATGACATCGTAAATAACACCGGTAGTGGCTCGGATCAACTTGGTCTGAGATTTCGGAGGGATCTGAAAATGAAGCCCTCTTAATACGCCAGGTTCAACGGATAGGGAATGATTATCCTGTATAAAATTATTTTCTATACCGAATGCATTGAATCTCTCTTTATTGTAACTTTCAGTAAAGAAGCCACGATGGTCCCCGTGCACATCAGTTTCAATGATTTTTGCATCTTTTAAATGTGTTTCAATAACTTTCATTGGTCTCTCCTTTACTGGTTATCTACTAATCGTAACAAATACTGTCCGTACTCGTTTTTCTTCAGTGGTTGTGCGAGAACTTCTAGTTGCTCAGATGAAATATACCCCATACGCCAGGCGATTTCTTCCAAACAAGCGATTTTCATGTTTTGACGTTTCTCAACTGTTTCGATAAACTGTCCTGCTTCTAAAAGAGATTCATGCGTACCGGTATCCAGCCAGGCAAAACCTCGGCCCAAAAGTTCTACTTCAAGCTCACCTTTGTCTAAATACGCCTGATTGATATCAGTAATTTCTAGTTCTCCTCGTTCAGAAGGTTTGATCTGTTTAGCTATTTCTACAACTTGATTATCATAAAAATAAAGCCCTGTGACAGCATATGAGCTTTTAGGTTCAGTCGGCTTTTCTTCTATTGATATGGCTTGCTTTTCATCATCAAACTCGACAACACCAAATCGTTCAGGATCCGAGACATGGTAACCAAAAACTGTTGCGCCCTTTTCTTTGGTTGCCGCCCGCTGGAGCATTTGAGATAACCCTCCGCCGTAATAGATATTGTCACCTAGAACCAGACACACAGATTCATCTTCGATAAAATCTTCACCGATAATGAATGCCTGTGCCAAGCCCTCCGGTTTTTCTTGTATAGCATATTCCAGTGTCAACCCTAAATCAGAACCATCGCCTAATAGCTCTTCAAACCGTGGGGTATCTTGTGGTGTAGATATAATCAAAACTTCTTTTATACCTGCCAGCATCAATACAGACAGCGGATAGTAAATCATGGGTTTATCGTATATTGGCATAAGTTGTTTAGAGACTGCTTTAGTCAGTGGATACAATCGTGTTCCACTTCCTCCCGCTAATATAATCCCTTTCATTTAAACACGTCCATTCATTTTAATTGCTGTGATTTCATTAGTTCAATTGTAATATACTACGTTTTAATATACAAATAGATTTTTCAGTAATGAGAAGCTTCTCACTATGTAAAAAACCAACTAAAGAAAATTGGTTCTTTGTCAAATCGTGTTGGTCAGAGATTTCCGAGGTAGAAAGCTTAAATGCTTTCTACCTTTTTTTATGCGACTTTAGTATTTAATTGTTTGTTGATCACTTTTTCTTCTTCAAAAGTTAAGGGTCTGATTTCTTTCTCGGTCTTTTCTTTCAATTTAAAACTAATTAGAATGCGTGCCCTCAAATGACTAAAATTACGATAACCATAACCACTTCGTTTGATTGTTTTAATTTTATTGTTAATGCCTTCAAGGTGTCCATTGGACAAGGTGTACTTACAAGAATTCTCTATGGAACCCAGGTAT
>NZ_FNYW01000017.1 GCF_900109085.1 Alkalibacterium gilvum
AATTCAAGTGTACCAATTCTTGTCGTATAATCGCGTTCATAATAGCCATTTCGTTGACTTTGACGTGTAGTTGATCGCTCATATTCATCAGCTTGAATGTATTCTGACCGTTGGTCTTCCATGAGCTGATTAAAAATGGTGGTTAAAATATCTTTCGCTAAATCATCTTTTACAGAATCATTAATTATCTTTTGTATCTCATCAGTATTCAATGTAAAATGTACTTGGGTCATATAAAGTCCTCCTAGGTATGTTTTTGTCGATAAAAACATTGTACCGTAAAAGGAGCTTTATATGGCCTTTTATCTTTTACACAATTATATGGACTTTATCCCATTTCATGTCAAGTAACTTAACATGAAATGGAGGTTATTGTTTATCTTTTTTTGTACGCATCATTAATTATAAAAATCTAATAATTATCCTGACTTTAAATCTGCTGAAGTATTAGGATTGTTATCTCGTCAGTAACGTTACACTCTCAATATGACTGGTCTGTGGGAACATATCCACAGGTTGTACTTTCTCTGCTGTATAGCCACCTTCAACAAGTAAGGCTAAATCTCGGGCTAATGTTGCGGGGTTACAGCTGACGTAGATCATTTTCTTAGGCTGCATTTCTAGTACAGCGTCAATAAATTGCTGGTCCAGTCCTTTTCTTGGTGGGTCAACGACAACTAAGTCTGCAGAACGGCCTTCTTTGCTCCATTCATGCATAACACCTTCTGCTGCGCCGACTTGATAGGTCACATTCTCTACTCCGTTTAGTGCAGCGTTTCGTTTAGCGTCTTCCACTGCCGGTTCGATGATTTCAATACCATAGACTTCTTTAGCTTTTTCAGCAAGCGCTAAGGTTATTGTACCGATACCGCTATAAGCATCGATAACAGTTTCTTCCCCAGTTAATTCAGCAAACTCTATAACTTTACTATACAGCACTTCTGCTTGAGAAGTATTTACCTGGAAGAATGAACGATGGGAAATTTCAAACGTATGGTCAAGCAATTTATCATGATACTTGTCTTCACCATGTAGCATGATCACTTCTTTCCCTAAAATGATATTTGTTTTTTTAGGATTAACATTTTGAACGATACTAACAACATTAGGCAATTCTTCCAAAATGTCTGGGACGATTTTACTAATTGGAAATAATTTCGGTGTGCGTGTTACAAGTACAATCATCATTTCTTCAGTATGATACCCACGACGAACAAGTATGTGACGTAAGTTTCCGGTGTTATCTTTTTCATTGTAAGGTTTTATACCATACGTACGCATGATATCACGGACCGTTACAATAGCCTTATCAATTTCTGGATCTTGAATTTTAAAGTCTTCCATTGGAATTAAATCATGACTATTTTTTCTATATACACCTGTCTCCAGCTTCCCCTTTATTTTTCTGACAGGTATCTGTGCTTTATTACGATAACTAAAAGGATTCTCCATTCCAATAACGTTATGGACTGGCACGTCAGGTAATTTCGCAATTTTATGCATAACATTTTCTACCTGGGTCTTTTTAAATTCTAATTGTCCAGCATAATTGAGATGCTGCAAGGGCATCGTGCCTGATTGTGCATAGGCTTTATCCTTGATTTCCACACGGTCTGGGCTTGCATCTATAATTTTCGTTAATCTTCCTACACCAAACGATTTGCCTACTTTGATGGTTTTAAATTCGATGGTTTCACCTATTAGAGCTCCTTCAATGAATATCGGATAATGTTCTAGTTTGGCCACGCCTAAACCTTCGTGTGTCAGGTCACTAATTTCTCCCTGATACGTTTTGTTTTTTTCTACTGGTGCTTTGAAATCTTTTTTATGATGGCTCATAATAGTCTCCCTTTTTTTCATTTGTCTCGCACTGGTATATTTCATTAATTTAAATGTTGAAGCGCATAATTCTTAGGCTGCGCGCTTTAATTATTATTCATTTCTAGTATCAAGTTCTCGTACACGCTTCTTGAATTCTTCCTCTTTCTCTTCGGAAATCAAATCATGTGTATTGATTGATAGTTGCATGCGATCTAGGTCCGTTATTATTTCCAAGTGCTGTTTGAACATTGTAAATTCTGCAGGCGCATCGCCCCCATATTCACCATCAATATTAATCATCAGCTGCTGATCATTCTGCGTTTCAGCTTTAACATAACTCGTTTTTTTGTATAGGACCTTTGGATGTTGTATATGTCTTCCATCATTCATTATCATGGTAATCAAGCGTAAGATTTCTGCAAAGTTAGTCGTTTTTACCACGATTAATGTGAATTTTCCATCTCCCAGTGTCTTATCCGGAGCAATTTTCTCAAAGCCACCAACTGAATTCGTTAAGGCAACAAAGACTAATGAAGCAATCCCTTCATAAACGCCATCGTCATAGGTTATTTTTACTGGTACTTTTCCTACTCGGGGTAGCAATTCTGCTCCCTTAACAAAGTAAGCCAGCGAACCAAATAATGATTTCATATTTGGTGGTACTTCATAAGTAACTTCAGTTAAAAAGCCAGCTGCTCCTATATTCATAAAATATTTTTCATCTGTTTCAGTTTTGACTTTACCAATGTCCATATGAACAGTCTGATTTTTATGGATTAACTGGGCCGCTTTGACAAAGTCATATCGTGGTATTTTTAATGCTCTCGCATAATCATTCGTAGTGCCTGATGGAATGATAGCCAATTTAGGAGGTGCCTTGTGCGATGACAAGCCGTTCACCACTTCATTGATTGTGCCATCACCACCCGCAGCGATAATTAAATCAAACCCATCTATTGTGCAACGATCTGCTTCTTTTTGTGCACTCAAAGCCTCTGGTGTTGTACAGAATGTACTAGTTTCATAACCAGCTTTTTCATATTCATTCAAAATGTCTGGTAATTGTCTTTTAAATGTTTCACGACCGGATGTCGGATTATAAATCAATCTTGCCCGTTTTCTCACCGTACATCCACCCCCTTTTCTAATCGCTCCTAGCGTTTATCCATTTCTTGTTTCAATATTTTATTTACTACACCAGGATTGGCTTTTCCTCTTGTTTGTTTCATTACGTTACCGACTAAGAAACCTAAGGCGCGATCTTTCCCATTTTTGTAGTCTTCAATAGACTGTTCGTTTTGATCAAGTATTTCAGTAATAATAGGCAATAGTTTAGCCGGATCACTTAATTGGACCCACCCTTTATCTTCAACGAGTGCTTTTACATCTGCGCTGCCTTTAGTGATAAGTTCTTTAAACACTTTTTTTGCAATTTTAGAAGAAATCGTACCATCAGCAATTAAATTAATCATTTCAGCGAGTGCTTTTGGCGTTAGAGCTGTTTCGTTTAATTCCATGTGCTCACTGTTCATGTAAGCTGATACTTCTCCCATCAACCAATTGGATGCTTGTTTGGGATCGGCACCATATTCAACTGTCTCTTGGAAAAAGTCAGACATTTCAACAGTTGCTGTTAAAACGACTGCATCATATTCAGGCAATTGATAATCTTCGACATATCTCTTTTGACGTGCTTCAGGCATTTCTGGAAGTGACGCTCTGATTTCATCAATCCATTCGTTACTTATTTCAAGATTTGGAATGTCCGGCTCTGGGAAGTAACGGTAGTCACTAGAACCCTCTTTCACGCGCATAAGAATTGTTTCACCTGTTGTTTCATCGAACCGTCTGGTTTCTTGCTGGATTGCTCCACCAGCGTTCAGAATTTTTTCTTGTCGTTTTATTTCATGTTCTAAACCTTTTCTAACGTTGTTGAATGAATTTAGATTCTTAAGTTCTGTTTTCGTTCCAAATGCTTCTTGTCCGACTGGGCGGAGAGAGAGGTTCGCATCACAACGCATCGACCCTTCTTGCATCTTCACATCAGAAATACCAGTGAACTGAATGAGTTGTTTTATCGTATCAAGATAAGCTTGAGCTTCTTCTGGCGAACGCATATCTGCTTCAGAAACGATTTCTATAAGTGGTGTTCCCTGTCTATTTAGGTCCACATATGACGAACCATCATCCCCATGCGTATTTTTTCCTGCATCTTCTTCAAGGTGAACACGCTCTATACGTATTCTTTTCTTCTCACCCTTGACATCTATTTCAATCCACCCATCATACCCAATAGGTTTATCAAATTGGGAAATCTGATAGGCTTTTGGATTATCTGGATAAAAGTAATTTTTACGATCAAATTTTGTATCATTCGCTATGCCACAATTCAATGTAAGCGCCGCTTTCATACCAAATTCAATGGCTCGTTTATTCACGACAGGTAATACGCCAGGATGTCCCCAGTCAATAACGTTGGTATTCGTGTTCGGCTCGGCACCAAAATGTGCTGGAGACGGGGAGAACATTTTGGAATCAGTTTTCAATTCTACGTGTACTTCTAATCCTATTACAGGTTCTAAATTCATCCTTATTCTCCTCCTTTAAGTGATGGCTTTTCTTTGTAAAGCTCTGTTGCTTTCTCATAGGCATAAGCAGCCTTGTAAATCGTTTGTTCATCAAATTGCTTACCAATGATCTGCATTCCAATTGGCAATCCTTCAAAAAAGCCACACGGCATAGATAATGACGGGACGCCTGCCAAGTTAACAGGGACAGTTAAAACGTCAGCCATATACATTGCTATTGGATCCTCGATTTTTCCACCAATTTTAAAGGCTGTTGAAGTTGTTGTTGGTGCGACAAGGACATCAACTTCTTCAAAGGCTTTGGCGAAATCTTGTCTGATCAATGTACGCGCTTGTGCTGCTTTTTTAAAGTGTGCATCATAAAAACCAGAACTCAGTGAGAACGTTCCTAACATGATACGACGCTTCACTTCAAGGCCAAATCCTTCCGAGCGTGATTTAACGTAAATATCTTCCAATGAACCAATATTATTTGAACGATATCCATAGCGAATACCATCGAAGCGTTGCAAGTTACTTGAAGCTTCAGAAGAGGCAATGATATAGTAGGCTGGTATTCCATATTTGGAATGCGGCAAACTGACCTCGACAATTTCAGCTCCCATTTCCTTATATGCATCTAGTGCTTCTCTTACTGATTTTTCAATAGTTGTTTCTTTACCATCTTCGTTGAAGTATTCTTTCGGTACTCCTATGCGGAGCCCTTTTACACCTTCATCAATATTTTCAGTGAAATCAGGTGTGTTGCCACGGTAAGATGTTGAATCTTTGTCATCGGTTCCGCTGATTGCGTTTAAAACAAGTGCATTATCTTTAACAGTACGTGTAAAGGGTCCAATTTGATCTAGACTTGAACCAAAAGCAATGAGGCCATAGCGAGAAACCCGGCCGTATGTTGGTTTCATACCAACAAGCCCTGTAAAGGATGCGGGTTGACGAATGGAGCCTCCGGTATCTGACCCTAGTGATACTGGTATTTGCCCAGCAGCAACAGCCGCAGCTGAACCCCCTGATGACCCACCAGGAACGCGTGTTAGATCCCATGGGTTTCGCGTGATTTTCATAGCAGAATTCTCAGTTGATCCTCCCATAGCGAACTCATCCATGTTCAATTTCCCAACAGAAATCATACCTGCTTGGTTTAGTTTTTCCACAACAGTCGCATCATAAATGGGGATAAAGTTTTCAAGCATTTTTGATGCAGCGGTTGTTTTAACGCCTTTTGTTGAAATGTTATCCTTGATTCCAATAGGCAGGCCACTCAGTACATTGCCTTCCTCAACACCCTTTTCATCCACTTTTTTTGCAGCATTTAGTGCCTCTTCTTTGTTCAATGTGATAAATGCGCCAACTTCATCGTCTGTCTCTTCTATATTTGAATAAACAGACTCAATCAAGTCAACAGCTGTTAACTCTTTATTGACTAGTTTTTCATGCAGTTCTTCTAAAGTATAATCTAAAAAATTCATCAGGCGTCACTTCCTCCTTTGTCAAACATATCAGGAACTTCAACAAAACCATTTTTTTGTGTTTCAACATTTTTAAATAGCTCTTCTCTATCCGTCCCTTTTTCAGCCTTATCTTGTCTCCAAACGTTTATTTGTGGGTGGCCATGATAACTGCCTTCCACTCCATCTGTATCCAATTCTTCTAGTTGTTCAACCATTTCAACCATTTGAACTATTTCATTTGTAAACGTTTTTAATGACTCTTCATCTATTTCAAGTTTAGCTAAGCCAGCTACATGCTTTACTGTTTCTTCATTTATAGCCATAAAACCCTTCCTTCCGTCTCTATAATAGTATTAAATCTGTTAATTAAAAATATATACCTCGTATTCTTTTTTATCATTTTCACGATTGAGATAAGATTCCATCCCGTTTAATGATTCAACATTTATTTGAGTAGGTACATTTCCCGGTAAGTATGTTTTCCCGGCTTCGTTTAAAAATTGTGTGAAAGCAATCATTTCACCTTTACCATAAAACTGTGTGGTCACCGATATTTCAAGATCAACTAATTGGTTTTCAATATAATGACCAAGCCCTGTCACTCCACTCACATTTGGGAAGAAGTTTTCAACTTCAGATTTAAAATTGGCAAAGTTATTACCCACTGCGCTCTGCATACCTTCGAGTGGGAATATGACGCGTTCTTCATTAATCTTCTTCCAATCGGATACTTCGGTCTGATCCTTCTCGCTCAAACCTGTTGCAATAAAGGTTCCTGGAGCTAAATCATCTCGTGCTGATTGCTCGTACAGGCCAATCATTACCGGTATGTTTTCCAAGCCTTCGATATTTCTTATGCGTGATACAACTTCATTTCCGATTCTTTGGCCTTCTTCAAGTACTTTTTCTCTTGAAATTTCTTGTTCATAGGTTGCTTCGTATTGGGCCAGTTGATAGTAATCAACAGAGTTGAGCGCTAAACCAATACTCACTCCCGCAAATTCAAGGCCGTTTTCAGTTTGAATGTAAAAATTTTGTTCAAGTATTGAGTTCAAAATATTTGGTACACGTTCCCCCGCGTCTTCACTTTCATTCGCTGGAGGATTTAACCCTTGCATCTGTTTGTCGCTCTCTTCATCGGATTCAGCCTCAGAGGCTTCCTCTCTTCTTAGCCAACTCGTAACAAGTTCAGAGGATAGGTACTGTCCTTCTTGAAAAAAGTAGTCATCAACAGAAAAATAGGGTTGTGAGTGACGCATCAAGTCGACCTCAAACGTACGCATATTTACATTAGAGTTCAAACTTCTTGTAATCCCTCTATTTTTACTTGGGGCATAAGTCCCGTCTTCTGTAATGACAGGACGATAATAATCAGAGTCTATTTGTTCTTTAATGATTGTTTCCTTATTTTCTTGACCTTGATTCGCTTCACTTGAATCATTACTATCTATTGAATTATCACAGGCAACAAGAAATAAAGCTTGAGCAATAATTAATCTTAGCAACACTTTCTTTTTCATTCGCTCTCACTCACTTTTTTAATCATTCATCAATCTCCTTAAGAACTTGCTGTTCATTCAATACAGGTATACCTAGTTTGTTCGCTTTAGCTAACTTACTTCCTGCATCTTCCCCGGCAACTAGATAGTCAGTGTTTTTAGAAACACTACCTGTTACTTTCGCTCCGTTATTTGTAAGTTTTTCCTTTAGCTCATTACGCGTAAATTCTTCTAATTTTCCAGTTATAACTACGGTCTTATCTGTAAAAAATGTTGCTATCTGCTCTATTTCTTCTTTGCGTTTCCCTTTATATTCCATATTAACATCAGCTGCTTCCAGCTTTTCTAGTAGTCGATCTACTTCATCTAACTCAAAGAAAGCTTGAATACTCTCCGCGATTATTTCGCCCATTCCTTCAATCGCTTCAATTTCTTCTTTTGAAGCTTGTCGTAATTTGTCCATCGTAATAAACGCCTCAGCTAACAAACGAGCAGCCTTCGTCCCAACGTGTCTTATACCTAAACCAAAAATTAAACGTTCCAATGAATTTTTTTTGGAAGCTTCAATGGCTCTCAGTAAATTGTCAGCTGATTTTTCGGCAATTTTATCTAATTTCAATAATTCATCTTTTTTCAAATAATAAAATTCAGCTGGGTTTTTAACAATCGCTTCATCATACATTTGCTCAGCTATGCGTTCACCTAAACCGTCTATATTCATGGCATTTCGGGAAACAAAATGTGTCAGTTTCTCCTTGGCTTGCGCCGAACATGCAGGGTTCATACATCTTAATGCTACTTCATCTTCAAGATGCATCAACTCACTATCACACACTGGACAGCGCGTTGGATAATCGTAAGGTTGACTATCTTTTGGTCGTTTATCTTTATTAACCTGGATTACTTCCGGTATAATGTCGCCCGCTTTACGCACTACTACAGTATCTCCCAATCTGATATCTTTCTCTTTCATGAGATCAATATTGTGTAAACTTGCACGCTGTACCGTTGTACCAGCCAGTTGAACAGGATCCATCACAGCTGTTGGCGTGACGACTCCTGTTCGCCCAACTGACCACTCCACTGTTTGAAGAAGTGTTTCTGATTCTTCTGCCGGAAATTTATAAGCAATAGCCCATTTGGGTGCTTTAACCGTATAGCCTATTTTTTCTTGGTTCGCTAATTCATTTACTTTAATGACAATACCATCGATTTCGTAGGGTAAATCTGCTCTTTTACTCTGATATTCTTGAACAAACTCCCAGACCTCATCCATTGAATCATAGATACGGCGATCAGAGTTTGTATTCAGACCAAGGTCATCCATTAATCCTAAAGCATCTGACTGACTATCGATGTCTCTTTCTTCTATTTGAGCAAGGGAATAAAGAAAAACATTAAGATTTCTAGAAGACGTTACTTTTGGGTCTAAATTTCGAATCGTTCCAGCAGCTGCATTTCTCGGATTAGCAAAAACCGATGCCCCTTCTTCCTCACGCTTTTGATTTAGCGCTAGGAAGGAAGCTTTAGGCATATATATTTCGCCACGGGCTTCAAGAGTCAGTGGTTTTTTCAAAGTTAAAGGAATCGAACGAATTGTTTTAACATTCGCCGTTACATTCTCACCTTCTGCACCATCTCCCCGTGTGACAGCTTGTTCAAATTTCCCCTGATGATACTTCAAAGAGACAGCTAGTCCATCCATTTTCAATTCGCATTGATAAGTATAAGGTGAATCTAGAGTCTGAGAAATTTTCCTATCAAAATCTTGAAGTTCTTCTTTCGAAAAAGCATTGTCAAGACTTAGCATAGGTGTATCGTGTTGTACTTTTGTAAAGCCATCGAGCAGAGCTCCCCCCACTCGTTGAGTCGGCGATTCACTTTGAACGAGTGTCGGAAACTTCTCTTCCAGTTCGACTAATTCTCTATATAGTTTATCGTATTCCTCATCTGGGATAGTCGGCTGATCCAGTACATAATAGTCATGACTGTGTTGGTCTAGTAATGGAATGAGCTCTTCTACCCGTTTTCTAGCTTGTTCAAAATGCAATGTTTCACCCATTATGTTATCCTTTCTCCCCATTTATATTTTTGATTAGTTAAATTTTTTCAATTGGTGCAAAGCTTGCAAGTAAAGGTTTGATCCCAACACCTGGGAAGGCGATGTCTAGTTGAAGATCGTCTCCTTCACCGCTAATTTTCACAACAGTTCCAATGTCCCATACTTTATGTTTGACCTTCTCACCAACTTGCCAGTCCAATTTCTCGGCACCACTGTTTCCTGTTGCATGAGAAACATATCGTTTCTTTTTCTTTGTATTTTTCTCAAATGGATCATTTGTTTTACTTCCAAAACCCTTATAGGTACTGCTTGAGAAAGGTTTCAAGGAATTCGATTCTTCGATATCTAAAATAGTATCATCCACTTCATCTAAAAAGCGGGAAGGACGATTGGATTGTACACGACCATACAAGGCACGAGACATAGCATTGGTTAAGAATAACTTTTCTTCTGCACGCGTAATACCAACATAAGCTAAGCGCCTCTCTTCTTCCAACTCATCTTCATCCATTTCTGCTCGAGAAAGCGGGAAAAGACCTTCTTCCATACCAATAAGAAAAACTATAGGGAATTCTAAGCCCTTAGCAGCATGTAAAGTCATCAACGTGATTTCACTTGTTGGTTCTTCCTCTAATTTATCTATATCAGAAATAAGAGATAGATCAGTAATAAATGCAATAAGACTGTCATCTTCTTGTTCTTCTTTATCAAATTGATTCGTTACCGTTAGAAACTCTTCTATATTTTCTATACGTGTTTCTGCTTCCAATGTTCGTTCTTTCTTTAAAGTTGGTAAATAATCTGATTTTTCCAGGATCTCTTCAGTTAATTCTGTAATACTTAAAAATTCGGTCATTTTACGGAAATCTTGAATCATTAAGGCAAAGCTTTCTACTTTTTTAGCTGCACGTGCAGATAAGTTTATACTATTTGCATTCAAAGCTGCATCGTAGAGACTCCAGCCCATTTCCTCAGCAGCTAATGACAATTTTTCCACAGTACTTGCGCCGATTCCACGTTTAGGTTCGTTTACAACACGAGCAAAACTGAGATTATCTTTAGGGTTTGCAATAAGCGTTAGATAAGCTAGGATATCTTTGATTTCTTTACGGTCATAGAATTTATGTCCACCAATCATCCGGTATGGAATATTGGTCTTAATCAATGTTTCTTCCATCACACGAGACTGCGCATTTGTACGATACAGAACGGCTACGTCCCCATATTCTCGATCAGGCTTTTTTTCCAATTCTTTTTTAATATTTTGAATGACATATCTCGCTTCTTCATGTTCATTTCCTGCTCTGTAATAAGTAATGAACTCTCCGCCGTCTTTATCGGTCCAAAGATTTTTATCTTTACGTTTTGAATTGTTCGAGATGACATCATTTGCTGCCTTTAATATGTTTTTACTTGAACGATAATTCTGTTCCAATAAAACCACATTCGTATCTTCATAGTCTCGTTCGAAATTCAAAATATTTTCCATGTCAGCACCACGCCAGCCATAGATACTTTGATCTGCATCTCCTACAACACAAATATTTCTAAATCGTTCGGCTAGTAAATTGACCAGCTTATACTGTGCATGGTTAGTATCTTGATACTCATCTACATGTACATATTGAAATTTAGTTTGATAGTATTGTAAAACATTCTCATGTTCTTCAAATAAGCGAACTGTCAGCATAATAAGATCATCAAAGTCTAATGTTTCAGACTGTCTTAGTTCGCGTTGGTAGTGATCATAGCAGTCTGCTACGATTTTTCCGAAATAATCCGTTGCTTGAACTCGAAATTCTTTTTCATTTTGTAAATTATTCTTTGCGTTACTGATTTCTGAAAGTATCGCTCTGGGATTATATTTTTTCGGATCGATATTTAGTCGTTTAAGTATTTTTTTTACAAGCGTTAATTGTTCTCCGGGATCAGCGATAGTAAAGTTAGAACTATAACCAATAGCATCTATTTCTCTTCTTAAAATGCGCACGCACATCGAGTGAAATGTTGACACCCAAACATCGCGTCCTCCGTCTGTAACAAGTGATGCTACGCGGTCTTTCATTTCTGATGCTGCTTTATTTGTAAAGGTTATCGCCAATATATTCCATGGATTTATGCCTTTTTCTTGAATCAGATAGGAAATACGGTGTGTCAGTACACGTGTCTTTCCAGATCCTGCTCCAGCCATTATTAATAGAGGGCCATCCGTGTGAACAACCGCTTCTCTCTGCTTGGGGTTCATCCCCTGTAAAATATCTTCTCGCAGTACCACTATTTTCATCCTTTCAGGTGTTCATACATTCTTACATTATAACAGAAATTGGTATTCTCTTTCCATATATCTTGATAGAGTTTCTACATAAGCAACGGATTGATTTTGAATTAAATACATAGCTGAGTCGTTGTTTTTATGGAAATTTCTAACCCTAATTTTAAGGGGGGCACCCCATCTCTGCCCTGAGTACGACATTTCATTCCAAAAAGTGCTTACTCAACTGTCACCCTAATGCTGAGTTCGACATTTTTTATAATTCAGTCTTTGACAGCGTTAAGTCAAGTGTCTAACAGGATATATTATATACAGTTTCGTTGTTTAGATATCTAAAATACGAATACCATAAATTGAATGAACGTACATAAAAAGAGACCATCAGTAAGATGACCTCAAAATGTTTTGCTTCTCTTATTTTACTAAATTGCGTGAGTATTTAATCAAAAACATCTGAAAGTTGTTCTAGTGTACGTTTAAGTTGTTTAGCAGTTACTACTAGGTGCCCGAATTCACCTGACTCTTTATCAGAAATATTATTATAAAAAGTAAATAGCCAATCAGATTTTATTTGAGCTTGTGTGAAGGCTAGGTCTATTTCATCTTTTTTTATCAACTTCATAACTAGAGTGTCAGGTAGCCTATCCATCACCTGAACTGGCCAGCCGGTTATAGCTTTTATCAAGGCATCGTATTGCGACACTTCTGGGTAGTTAAATGTGTACTGGAGTGCTCGGTGTGGGTGGGCAACAATTTCGTTGACATAAAGTGCTCCACTACCTGTTGAAAAGATTTCGATAGCCATCACGCCGACAAAATCTAGGTTCTCGGCAATCGCTTGTCCAATACGTTTAATTTCTTTCTCAGTTTCTCCATCTAATTCAGCAGGCGCAATGGCCTGATAAAATGTATCATCTTTATATGTCATTTCAGTTATGGGGAACGTTGAAATATCGCCTTTACTATTTTTAACTAACGCAAGGCACATTTCTTTATCAGATGGTATCCATGCTTCAAGGACACAGGTTCCGCTTGTTAAAAATTCTTTTGATGCATCAATATCCTCTTCACTGAACAAAATATAATGCTCTTTAAAGCGGCCATCTCTACTATTAGATTTCAAAACACACGGAAATCCTATGCTAGTAACTGCTTCTTTAATATCATCGAGGGAAACAATCGTTGCGAATGGTGCAATATTAACTCGTGCTGACTCTAGAAATGCTTTTTGTAACATTCGGTCTTGAGAGATTGATAGTAATTCATCCCCTTGTGGTACGGGTACTGTTTTTTGAATTCTTTCAACCAAACTTGAAGGAAACAAATCAGACTCATAGACAATAACATCGCTCTTTAAAGCAAGATCAAGGCTGGCGCTTTCATCTGATAATTCTGCCTGGATGAACCAGTCAACAACATCTACAGCTGAGCAGCTTTCATTTGGATCAAGCAAACCAACAGAATAGCCTAATTTTTTTGCGGATAGAGCTAATAATCGGCCTGTGCTTCCCCCTCCGATAATACCAATCGTACTTCCCGGTTTAATCCAATTTGTCATTATATTTCACTCCATGATTATATTTCTTCGAATGGATCTTTCTTTGGGTTAGTTCTCACTTGCTTTTTGTTTTTCTTCATTCGTTTTGTCCAAAATCCACCATTTATATATCTTGGTTCATATGAAATCATAAAAGCTTTTGGTTCAATTTCATGAATTAATCGATATAAAGCTCTCTCATTAGAGCGGGGAGTCAGAATTTCAAGGACATAACGGTTGCCTTCTCTTCCATACGCTTGGCTAATAGTAACGCCAAAACCCTCACCACGAAGTTCTTCCGCAACATCCCAACCATTCTCTGGGACGATTGTGGTAACAAGAATATGACCAAGGGCCAATTTGTCTTCAATTTTCATACCTGCGTATATCCCTGTCCCGAAACCAACGGCATAGGCGATAATGTTCATGACATTATCCAAATTATCTAGAACCAAACCGAGGCCAACAACATAAATAGCTACCTCAATCATTGCAATAAAAGGAGCTACAGACTGATATCCCTTCATTGTTAACATCATTCTTAACGTGCTTAAAGTAACATATACAACATTAATTAAAAAAATAGTAATCATTATTTCCCAGTTAAAACTCAAGCTATCTCTCCTATATTAAAACGACATCTATCCTATTATGAAATAATGGCTGAGACATAAAATGTCTCAGCCTCAATCAATAAGAAACACTATTTACTCTTCTTCATTTTCAGATTTCTTTTCTTTCGTCTCTTCTTTTTTCAGTTCAAGTGTAAGTGTTGAAATTCTAGAGCCTTCCATTTTATCAACTGTTAAGCAAAAATCCTTAACACAAATATAAGCATTTTCCTGTTCTCTAGGTATGCTCCCAAATCCAGTGATAAAGTATCCCGCAATTGTATCAACATCCTCTGAATCAATGGACATATCAAAATAATCATTGAATTTATCAAGTGGTGTGGCTCCATCTACACTATAAGTGACTTGATCGATTTGTTCAATTAAACTGTTTGATTCATCATATTCGTCATCGATTTCTCCAACAATCTCTTCTAGCAAATCTTCCAATGTGACAATGCCTACAACACCGCCATACTCATCATTTAAAATAGCCATCTGATTCTGTGTTTTTTTCATTTGGAATATTAAGTCATCAATATAGATTGTTTCAGGAACAAACAACGGACGGTTACTTATTCTTTTTAAATCGATCGAATACAATGGTTTATGTTTCGACGCTTGTAATAAGTTCTTAACATGAACAATACCTAAAATATTATCCTTATCCTCAAAGTACAAAGGGACACGTGAATGTGGTGTTTCCAGCATTTCCTCTATATTTTCTTCATTCGGATCATCATAGTCTAGCATAAAGGCATCTGTCCTTGGTACCATAACCTCGCGCGCAATTTTATTATCTAAAGATAAAACACCTTTAAGCATTGAGAATTCATCAATATCAATAACCTCATGTTGATGACTGTGTTCGATAAAAGAACGAAATTCATCTCGGGTTATCGTCTCATCATTAGCAAGAAAGTCTATAGGAAGAAGTCGTTTCATCCCTCTTATTGTTATATTAAGTAACCATACCATTGGCATAGATAAGTATCTCAAACCTATAACCAGGCCAGATAATTTCATAGCCATTTCGTCTGGATTTTGTTTTGCTATTGCTTTAGGTAATTTTTCCCCAAATGATAGGAGTAGATACGTCAATATAACGGCACTCACTATTAAGCCAAAAACTTGCGAAGATAAAATCGGATTTGTAAATAACTCCACTACTTGTGCAATCAATAACACTGTTATTCCACTCGTTAAGACTGCGGTCAGAGACATCCCTACCTGAATGGTTGTTAAAAACTCATCTGCATTTTCTAAAATTCTTAAAATCCGCTTCGCCTTTTTGTTTCCATCAAGAGAGGCTTCCATGATTTTTTTAGGGTTGATTGATATCATAGCCATTTCTACGGCTGAGAAAAATCCATGTAAAACAATTAAAGTGATAATAACTACTATCGGCCCAATTAAGGGCTGTATACTCCAGGGGTCGCTGTTCATAACTTGTCTCCTTTTAATTTCCGATCACGTAAAAACACAGTCACTATATCATATAACTGTCTTCCTTACAACGCTTTTTTTACTCATAAACCTCATTCCAGTAGGGGTATAATACTTTCAAAAAACGGTTTGAATTGTTTAATAACATCACTACTTTTTTGTCCTTCTAGCTGTCCTACAAATGAATAGCTAGCATTTTCTTCATCAAATGCATACAAGAATCCATTCGTTTTATTTTCTTCAACACCAGCAATTTCTGCTGTTCCTGTTTTGGCGCCCATTTTATAATTCAATGTATCCAGTAAATGAGATGTCCCATTCGCATTTGTTACTGTATTGACAAGGCGTTCTCTAACAAGTCTAGCATTCTCAGCAGATACTAGTGGTTCTGTTTTCATAACTTCCTCTTCTAGTAATAGTTGTGGTGAAACGAGTGACCCTTTGTTTAGTACTGGTGAAAAGAAAACCTGTTGATGGATGGTGTTCATAAGAACTTCTCCTTGGCCATATGCTGTATCGGCTAGCAATGTTTTTTTGTCGATTGTATTATCCTTTGCTAGCTGTGCTGGTTCCATATTGATGGGAAATTCGAATGTTTCTCCAAACGGAAACTTCAACATGCCTTCTACAAATTTTTCTGTACCCATTCCTATTGCTTCCATTGCAAAATAAATATTGTCTGAATAAACAAGCGCGTCTGAAAGATTGACCTTTGTAATGGAGTCATTCACTCGTGTGATTTTTCTATCTCCAAATCCAGCTATTTCTGGTGACCAATTCAGTCCATTAATACTATTTACTTTGTCTGGTGTTGTCGTTCCTGATTCCAAGAGCACAAGCGAAGTTAAAATCTTAAAGGTTGATCCTGGTGCGTAACGTGCTGTGAATCGATTCAAGAAAGGCTGATTTTCATCTTCATTATATGCGTTATAATCCTCTGAAGAGATCCCTCTAGCCATGAGTTGGGGATCATAAGAAGGCGAACTAACTAAACCAAGGATTTCTCCCGTATTTGGGTCCATCAGCGATGCCGTCCCAGGTTCTGAATTTAAAGTCTCAAATAACTCTGATTGAATATCACTACTGATTGTCACATTTATTGAATCGCCATCTTTTTTCGCACGTTTAATTAATGTTTTCTTTATATTCCCAGCTTCATTTACGAGGGTAATTTCTCCTCCTGAATGCCCGCGAAGTTCTTTATCAAATCTGTATTCTAGTCCACTTTTACCCACGACTTGTCCCGTTTCAAGCTCAGGATTATTCTCGATATCTTCTGCGGATACTTCTCCAACGTAACCAACTAAATGCGCAGCAGCTTCTCCTAAAGGATAGAGACGGTCTATCACGTTTTGATACAATACTCCTGGCACCTCCGGCGTTTCCCCTCTATCAACGGTTTTAAACGGAACGAGACTATCTTCAGTAACCCAATTCTGTTCAAGTAAATCTAACAGGACTTCTTCTGACACATTAAATGTTTCACTTATATTTGATAACCTTTCTTGCCGTTCTTTTCCCTCTCCTAAACTTTCAGGGTGTAATCCCGCTTCATAGGCATCTCCATCTCCAGCCAACATGTTTCCATCTCGATCATAAATAGAGCCACGGTTTGGTTCTGTATAGGATAGACTGATGGTGTCTCCTTTTTCCATATCCGGAAAGAAAAGCGAATGATCCCATTCAATACTTTTTGACTCATCTTTTTCTGTAATTCGCGCTTGATAGTCTGTCAATTCTATATCACCAAGCACCGTACTCATATTAGCGTTATATTGAAGTGAATATATATCTGCTTCTTCATCGTATATAATTTCATGACTTACTATATCAAAACCATCTACTCCGATTGACTGAAAAACCGTCTCATATCGATCAGAAAGTTCTGAATCAGTATATCCTTCTGTTTCGACTGAACTTTTCATGAGGGTGTCTAAATAATCATCATAACGCCCTTTTTCCAATGCGGTTAGATGATTATCTACCAGTGCTTCAACATTATTCTTACGTTCAATAGCTAATTGCTCGGCTTTCCAGTTTTGATAAAAGAAGAAACTACCAACACCTATTATAAGAATACTAATAACCCCTATTGTTATCCCGACAACCTTTTTATTTGATTTTTTTGACTGTTTATTATTTTTCATACCAAGTCTCCTTTACGTTCATCGCTATCCGTTTATCACCTTATTTATTCTTAACTCTTCATTTACTTTTTTCATCAAAACGATTTAAATCGTATGTTTCGATAATAGTAATTACTTTTTCAGGATATGATGGGTCGGTCGCATACCCTGCAGTATAGAGTGCCTGAGCAGCTCCTTGATAGGTGGACGCTTTTTGAACGTCTTCGTAAAGTTTCGGATCCCAATTCGTTCCATTTTTAATTAAATCGGCATAATCTTCCACTGAGGCTTCTAGCGATGGATAACTTCTAAAAGAGGCCATGACCTCTTCCCATTCTTCATCATATTCACGTGTCGCATAAGCTGTTTCACTCGACTGCCCTTTTATGCCAAAAAAATTATTCTCTTGACGAGATAAACGACTCTCACCCCAGTTTGATTCCAATATGGCTTGAGCAATCGTCACGCTTGGTCTTATACCATGAGTTGACCGCAAAGGGACAGCATAGCTTGCAACCTCGTCAATAAACTCATCCTTTGTCCATTCTTCTTGAACGTTTACTTCTACTTCCTCTTCAACGGTTTGACTAAGCAAATAAAGCGTCCCAAAGAACGTTAGCATTAAAATAATCAGTAATTTCAAAACAGGTAAAGATGTTTTCTTTTTATAACTCAGGATTTATCCTCCTTATAACAGTTAATCTTTCAATATACTATTTTTTAATTGTTTATTTTTTTATTTAATCTTATTCATATTTATTTTAACACATTCATTCACATCTAAATAGATATAGTCTATTAACATTCTTTTAAAAAGCAAGCAAAAACTCCCTCCGAACGTCAAGACTGCCAAATGGCTTGAAGAATAACCATTCGTTCTTATGTTCTAAAGGGAGTTCAAGCTTTAAGCTTTCAAAGCATCTGTTATTTTTTTTAATTGTTCGTTTACTTTATTTCTTTCAATAAATCTTGCAAAGCGCATCACTTCTTGTCCATTCACAAAAAGTAATACGACAGGAATAGTGAATACTGTATATTCCCCTGCGATACTTTGGAGCTTCTGCACGTCTGCTTGCATAGACTCAATTTCAGGATAGCTTTCAATAATCGGTTTTATCTGTGGCAGAACAGCATGGCACACAGAACAGTTATTGCCATAAAGATATAACAATGCTAGATCTTTTTCCTTAACGAACGTCTGTAACTCTTCAAGCGATTGTGCTTCTTTGAAACCATCCATCATACTCTCTCCTTATTTAGTTTAACAGCTTAAATACTCTTACTAATCTTGTGTTTTCAACGCTTCTACCATATCCACATTTTTTAATTTAAAATGCATCACTAGCATTACTAAACTGCTAAAGAAGAACATCAACAGGAATGAATAGAGGTAACTGGACCAGGCAATTTGATTAATGAAGCGCATGACATCAAGTTCTGCCGTTTGTAAAACAAATTGATGCATAAAGATACCCAGTACAAAACCTACAACAATACCCATGATTGTCAAGACAAAGTTTTCACGGTATACATACATGGTTACTTCTTTATCATAAAAACCAAGAACTTTAATTGTGGATAATTCTCTGATTCGTTCAGATACATTTATATTTGTAAGGTTATACAAAACGACAAAGGCGAGTGATGCAGCTGATATAATTAAAACTACAGTAACAACATTCAAACTGTCCATCGAATTCTGGAATTCTTCTTTTATAGAAGAAACAAACGTTATCCCCAGCACTCCCTCTTCTTCTGTTAATTTTTCGCCTAACTCATCTTCACTGACGGCGTCTTCATATTTCAACAAACTCGTATTATATGCAATATCATCTTTAACTACTTGGTTATAATAGTCTTTTGACATGTATATAAAGTGTTCGACATATTGTTCAGAGATACCAGCAATTTTTATTTCGCTAGTTTTTCCTTCATCCCATTCCATTTCTATCGTATCACCGGTAGTTACTTCCAGTAAATCAGCAAGTTTATCAGTGATAATTGCTCCCTCATCTGACAACTTATATTTAGATGTTTGATCATCCCGATCTCTTAAAACGACAAAGTCTTGGAATACTGTTTCATCATCGGGAACAAGGAGTGTCGCATCACGCGTTTCGCTCCCTTTATCTACCGTGATACTTTCTTGTAGTGACTGTAGTTGCTTTTCAAAACCATCGACCTCATTAAGTGTCTCGGCAATAAACTCTTGCTCTTCTTTATTTGCATCAGAATCCTCAGTCACAATGGCCTGATAAAGATTGATTTCGCCGAATTGTACATCAGTAATATCGGCTATTGAATCCGAAAGACCAAACCCAGTAAGAAGTAAAGCTGTTCCTCCAGCCACTCCAAATAACGTCATCAACATTCGACGTTTATATCTAAATAAGTTCCTTGAAGAAACTTTTTGAATAAATGAGAATCGTTTCCAAATAAACGGAATGCGTTCCAAGAAGATACGCTTCCCTTTTTTAGGCGCTTTGGGCCTTAGTAAGGTTGCCGCATTACTGCGTAAGGATAATCTTACAGATACTAAGGTTGATAAACCTGTAGCTAGTAAAGCAGCTATCATTGAAATGGTAGCATAGTTCCAATAAAAATGCGTCTCAGCTGAAGGCAAGTTATAGAGTGAGCTGTACGCATCAAGAATAACACTTGGGAATAACCAATAACCTAAGAATAAGCCCAATAAACTACCAAATAATGTCGCAATAAATGCATAGACGAAATATTTAGCAGCAATCGACATATTCCCATACCCTAAAGCTTTAAGCGTACCGATCTGATTTCTGCCTTCATCGACCATACGAGTCATCGTTGTCAATGAAATGAGGGCCGCTAGCATAAAGAAAAAGACTGGGAAAATTCTTGCTATAGCGCTAATACGGTCAGCATTTTCGCTAAATTCCTCATAGCCTGCAAAAGAAGTTCTGTCTTTGACAAAATATTCCGGTTCTTCCAAATCAGCTAACTGCTCTTCGGCTTCCTTTAGATCAATCTGTGCTTCATCAATTTCTTTGTTTGCTTTCGCTTCTTTTTCTTCAAATTCCGCTAGGCCCTCTTGATATTCTGCTTCAGCGTCGTCAAGTTCTATTCGTGCTTGCTCAAGTTCTTCTCTTGACGTTGCAAGTCTTTGTTCAAGTTGATTTTCTGCTTGTTGAACTTCTTCAAGTCCTGCTAAAACCTGTTGTTCTTGAACCAATAGTTGTTCATATGCAGCTGAATTCTCCCTCTGCGCTTCTTTAAGTTGATTTTTATTTCCTTGTATTTCATTTAATGCTTGATTTAAATTTTCTCGTTCACTTTCGATTTCAGCACGGGCATTCGCTTCTTCTGTCTGGAGCTCGTCCTTCCCGGTTTCATAATCCGCGTAACCTTCATCAATCTCTTTACGTGAATCGTTTAGTTCCTGTCGACCTTCTTCAAGGTCTTGCTTTGCCTCTTCAATTTCTGCATACCCATCATCTATTTCCTTTTCAATTTCATCGTACAGCTTTTCATATCTTTCTTCGGGACGGCTAGAAAACACGTCTTCAACATCATTTGTTTTTTCTTTTATAAACGATTGGTAATCATCAGAATAGGATTCATACTGATTCGATTGATCAAACAGAACATAGGCGTCAGTATAAACCTCCATATCAAAAACGTCAGAAGATACTACAGAAAAGCCATCTAAATTACCATTTCCGATTGTTGTATTTCCGCGACTCGAACGTTCGATAAATAAAGGACTTTTAACAAAACCTACAACTTTGAAAGTATCTTGCTTAAATGTGTTGTCTTGACTATCTGAACTTTCTTCATTTATTTTAACTTCATCGCCAATAGAATATTTATTAGCATAACTGCTTGTCTGATCTAGAGCGATTTCATCAGTACTTTTAGGCAGTCGTCCTTCAATAATTTTAAAATCATTAATATTTTCTCGGTTTTCATTCCAACTATATACCTTTGAAGTTAAACCTGTTTTGTTGAAAATAACATCTTTACTATAAAGATAATTAATATCTGCATTCTCAACCGATTCAAGAAGTTTCTTATCCTCGTCTGCCAATCCCATAGTTGAAAAGACATGCAAATCACTTAAGTTTTGCTCATCATAATATGAATCTGCTGTATCGATCATAACTGGACCTGTCGCGCTTAAACCAGCATAAAAAGCAACCCCAATTAAAATAATGGCAAAAATAGACAGAAAGCGGGTCTTACTTCGCATGATTTCTCTAAATGTGTCTTTCCATAATGCGCTTTTCTTCATTTCACACCCTCATTTTCTCTACATTCTACCATTCAATCGAGTCAACTGATTGTGGTTTGTCATTCAATGTTATCTCTTTTACTTTGGCGTTTTTTATATCTATTACACGGTCAGCCATTGGAGCGATTGCACGGTTGTGTGTAATCACAACGACGGTAGCCCCAAATTCTTCTTTCGAACGACTCAATAAATCTAAAACCTTTTTACCTGTTTCAAAGTCTAAAGCTCCCGTGGGCTCGTCACAAAGTAATAATTTAGGCTGCTTAGCCAAGGCACGAGCAATAGCTACACGCTGCTGTTCCCCACCTGATAATTGCGCTGGAAAATTATTCATTCTATCTTCTAGTCCCACGCTAATAAGAATATCTTCAGCATCCAAAGCATTTGGAGAAATTTCAGCAGCCAATTCGACATTCTCTTTGGCTGTTAAGTTGGGAATAAGGTTATAGTTCTGGAATATAAAGCCAACATCCTTGCGGCGATATTCAGTAAGCTGCTCTTCTTTGAAGCCAACTATATTCGTCCCGTCAATAATCACATTTCCTTCATCAGCCGAATCCATTCCTCCTAATATATTTAAAACAGTTGTTTTTCCTGCTCCACTAGGGCCCACAATTACAGCAAATTCATTTTTCTCTATATCGAACGTTATTCCATCATTCGCAACAACGACTGTTTCTCCTGATGTATAACGTTTTATTTCATCTTTTACAGATATATATGCAGTCATATTTCTTCGTCCTTTCTTTACCAGTACCTATCTCTCTATTTTATCATAGATAATAAACTTTAAATCTTGTTTTATAAATCTTCGCCATTTTTTCACTAATTAATCATAACTCAAACAAAAAAAGAAGCAGTTTAAAAGCTGCTTCTCTTTTTTATTATTTCTTCGCTTTTTCTAAAGCAAACACCTTTAAATAATCTGATTCTGGATGTTGTTTATCTACTGGGAAATCCTCTGGCAAATGAAACTCTTCTAAAAGATACGCATCCACATTCAATCCTGAAAAGGCCTGATTAACGCTGTCAAAGAAATCATCCCTTGTTACATTCCATGCATTAGTGGAAGTAATGATTAATCCACCCGGCGCAAGAATATGAATCGCTTCTTTGACTAATTCAGTGTAGTCTTTATCAACACTGAATGTTCTCTTTTTAGTTCGAGCAAATGTTGGAGGATCTAGAACAATTAAATCAAATGTTAATCGGTGTTTCTTAGCATAATCCAAATATGAGAAGACATCCATTACACGTATCTCATGTTGATTACTATCTAATCCATTCACATCAAACTGTTCCTTAGTCCGTTCTTTACTCCGGTTTGCAACATCAACATTCACCGTTTTAATTGCGCCACCCATAGCTGCAGCAACAGAAAAAGCACCTGTATAACTGAAGGCGTTAAGAACCGTTTTTCCTAAGCCCCATTTTTCCATTATTTTTCTTCTTACATTTCGTTGGTCAAGAAATAATCCTGTCATCCAACCTTCATCAAGATAGATATTATAATGAATCCCGTTTTCTTTCACCACAAGAGGTTCCGAAGCTTTGTCGCCTCCAATGAATCGACTTTTGTGAGGCGCTTTTGGATAACGACATTTTTCATAAATACCCTTAAATTCAGGGACTGCTTTTTTAAACGCTTCTACAAGCATATCTTTTTGCTGATATATTCCATCACTATACCAAGAGAATACATAATAACCTTCGTAATAATCGATGGTTAACCCTCCAGCGCCGTCTCCTTCTCCATTAAAGAAACGAAAGGCTGTTGTTTGATCATCAGCGTAAAATGCTGTTCTTCTGTCATATGCTGCTTTAAATAATTGAGTGAAAAAGCTTTCATCTATTTGAATCGATTCATTTAAAGATAGGACATATCCAATCGTTTTTCTTTCTCTACCAATATAACCATAGGCAACAAATCTGTTATGCCTATCAACTAACTTAACAAACTCACCTTCAACGAGGTAATCTTTATTCACAAAATCCAATTCGAGAAGAAGTGGAAAGCCTTTTTTAATCCGATTTGTTGCTAATTCTTTGATTTTTAAAACGTTCATAACGTACTCCTTTTTAGTTTTACACTTTTAATTTTCATAATAAGTATATCATAAATACTAGATACACACAGAACTTAAAAAATGAAAAAGCAGACGTTAACTAACTTAACGTCCACTTTTACATTTAATTCAACTTGTCAAAATTTGGTTTTGTTTCAGGATCGAGCGTTTCAAGAAATTCGTTGTAATTCATTTCATCAATTAATTCGGGTGCATCTGATTCGTAGAGTGTTTCACTCGATAGGCCATCTCTTTGTTTTAATAACGTCTCACCATCTTCCGCATTCAAGCTATCCAACTGATCAGCGTAAATATAATCGTTAGGTTCAAACCCTTGAATAGTCGATGGTGTGTAAAAGCGGAGTAAATCAAGCATCATCATTTGATTAGAATGACTCAATTCTTCTCTGGCCCTATCTCGAATATCATGAAGTTCCTCAATCTCTTTTTCGGATAGTGTGTCTGTGATATCTGTACCTTCTTTATCATAAATCGTTTGACCAATAAATGTGTAATCTTCTGTCATGACGCGTCCATTTCTAAGAGGAACTGTATTATCATGATTTCCTGATAATAAATCTTGCCCCATGAATAAGAACTCGTCTGTCTCCATTCCTAACAAATGTAGAAGTGTCGGTAACATGTCTACTTGCCCACTAAAGGTTTCAAATTCTTTACCATTTCCAGCACCTGGTACGTGCATGATCAGAGGGACTCTCTGCATTTGTGCATCATCATACTCATTCCAGTCGCCTTCCTCTTTACCAACCAGTTCGGCTAAACGAGGATTACGCATGTTGGAAATACCATAATGATCACCATAAAGCACAACGATGGAATCTTCGTAAAGACCACTATTTTTTAGATAGTTAAAGAACTCTTCAATTGCCTGGTCCAAGTAGTTAGCAGTAGCAAAATACTGATTTATTGTGTCATCTGATGTTTGTGCAAGTGGGAACCCTTGATTCTTTTCATCTAAAGGATAAGGGAAGTGGTTCGTAACTGTCACAAATTTAGTATAGAAAGGTTGGGGTAACTTCTCAATATACTCAACAGAATCTTTGAAAAACAATTTATCTTTCAGGCCGTACTCTAATGAACGGTCCCCAGACACATTATAAAAGGCTGAATCAAAGAAGTAGTCATAACCAAAGTTACGATACGTGTCGGTTCTATTCCAGAATGACCCGACATTTCCATGAAACGCAGCGGATGTATAATTACCTTTTTGTTCTAAAATAGCTGGTGCTGCATGGAATGAATTGGTTGACCCAAGCGTTTGGAACGCGCTACCTTCGGATAAGCCATAGAGTGATGTTTCTGCTAAAACTTCCGCATCACTTGATTTACCCTGGCCAGTCTGATGGAAAAAGTTACTGAAACTGTATGAGTCTTCATTGTTATATAGACTATTTACAAACGGCATGACTTCGTGTTTAACGCCATTTTCATCTTCCAATTCATAGTTGATGACAAACTGCTGGACACTTTCCATCGCAATAACAATGACGTTCTTATCCTTGGCAGCGCCAAAATATTCTGGATTAGGCTCTTTATAATTATCTCTCGTAAAGTCAATAATATCATTTAACTGTGTTTCATCCGCACTTGCTCTAATTTGGCTATTTTGTGCTGTTTGAAAAAGATCATAACCAGAAAAGAAATTCAACCCCATATACTTAACAATATAATTTCTATCAAAAGTTCGTGTTAACAATTGTGGACGATCAATTTCTGCCAAAGTTAAGTTTCCTACGAAAAGTGATAGACCTAAAGCTGTTACAGCAAAAATTTCACGTTTTTTTACTGGTTTTTGATACAATTTCAAAACACTTTTACGTTTGCGTATATAAACCGCAACTAAAAGAACAATATCAAACCAATAAATAAAATCCCAAGGTCGCATCATCGCAAATGTAGACGCAATGACTCCTTTTGATACGTTATTTGATCCAACTAAGATATTTGTTGTTAAGAAATCTGAAAACTCCCTGTAATAAAGGACATTCGCGTAAAGTAACAATGTTGCCGCAAATAGGAACCCTAATAAAACAAAGAATGATGTCTTTGGCTTTTTAAAATAAAGTGAAATAGAAAATAGTATGAGGATGATTGCCAATGGATTAATAAATAATAGGAAGTTTTGAACAACGCCCGAAACACCTAAGTCAAACTCAATCCAGTAAGCTGCATATGTTTTCAGCCATAAAAATATACTGACTACTCCAAATAGCATATTCCTTCTATTGAAAATTTGTTTCTTTTTAAACATAACAAGTCCTTCTTTTTTTGTATTTTTAGTAATTATTCAGTTGATACGTTTTGAAACTCCTGAAACTAGACTCCATTATAATGCAAATGATAAGAATTAATCAATACAAAAGAATCTACGAAAAGAGCCGATGTTTTAATTTTTCTTAAAACATCGGCTCTTTTTACTCCTTATCAGGAAAAATAATGGTAAATATTGTTCCTTCGTTGACCTTGCTTTCGACATAGATATTTGCATTATGAAGTTGTACTAATTGCTGGACAATAGCTAGACCGAGGCCAGATTCCCCAAATTTTGTTTTCGTACGAGATAAATCTGCTTTATAGTATCTTTCCCAGATATTACCTATTTGAAACTCTGTCATTCCGATTCCAGTATCGCTAATGGTAATTTCTGTTCCATTTTTAACTTTTTTACTCGCTATTGTTATCGTGCCATTTTCAGTAAATTGAATAGCGTTTTTAATTAAATTAACTAATATTTGTTTCAAACGATCATAATCTGCGTAGACATGCAAATGTTCCATATCACCAATAACCAATTCATTGGAGGAGTCTTTAATAATCTCTTTCATCTGTTCACTTATCTCTTCGACTATTTCAGTAAGTGGAATACGATGCTTACTCAAGATAATCCGATTAGAGCGAATATTTTCATAGTCCATATTCTCACTAACTAATCGTATCAGTCGTCTTGTTTCTTTCCTCATAAGTTTTATACTTCTTAAGCGTTGACTTTCAGGAATAACATCATGTTCTAAACCTTCAAGCAGTCCATTAATTGTAGTCAATGGCGTCCGCATTTCGTGTGCAGCATCCTGCATAAAACTTTTCCTTCGCTCCTCTTGATTCAGGACCTCATCTTGAGATTCCTTCAAGGCAACTACCATACGGTTAAAATCTCTAGTCAGAAAATCTATTTCATCACGTTCACTATGTTCAAGTTGGATCGTATACTCGCCACCCGCAACTTTATGAGCAGCTTTTCGTAAACGATTAACGCGCTTCACTTGATAGTGAGCAAATATCACACTTAACAGTATGGCTGCCATGGCAGAAATCAAGAAGGCACTGAATAAGTCGCCCTTTAATTCTTCCATCTGGCGATTAATATGACTTACTGGAGCAGTGACAGTTATAAATCCCGCGAAATCTTGATTATTTTCATTGAAATAAGGCAAATATACGAGTGTTGTTTCACTGGGATTACCTAACAAATCTTCGCTGTGGGTCGTTAAAGAGATACGTTCGCCTGATTCGAGTTGATTAAGTTGCTCATCGTCAATATTTGCTCGAAAATTATTTGGCAAATTTGGATATAATATCGTTCCGTTTTTATTAAATACGAAAAAAGAAACTTCCTGTTCAGCCAGCACCTGACGAATCGTGTCTAATTGTGTTGGATTTATATCTTCATTAATGACAGATTCAGCATAACTAAATAAACGATTTTCTGTATCATTCAAGGCTGTTCTTCGACCAAAAAGGACTAAAGAAATAATAGTTATGGTCATCAGAAGAATAATTACAGCTAAAAAACCCAGAAACTGTTGAAAAAAGTAAGGAAGCTTCATTTTGGTTAAGGGTAGCTTCATCTTAGTTAATCGCTTCGGTATCATCGAACTTGTAACCTACTCCCCAAACGGTTTTAATGACTTGTGGTCCATTAGCAGAAACTTTCTGTCGTAATTTTTTAATATGCGCATCAACTGTACGCTCATCTCCGAAGTATTCATAGTCCCATACCAATTGCAGAAGTTGTTCTCTTGAAAAAACTCGTCTTGGACTATCTGCTAGTGTGAAAAGCAAATCGAATTCCTTTGGTGTTAAATTATTAAGCGACTGATTATATAAACTAACTTCCCGAGTAGTACGGTCCATTTTTAAATGCTCTGTTTCAATATCATAAGTTATTTCATCAATATCGATGGTCTCTTTGTGATTCACTCTTCTTAAAAGAGATTTTATTCGAGCAACAAGCGTAAGCGGACTGAAAGGTTTAGTAACATAGTCATCTGCACCAATTTCAAGACCAATCACTTCGTCGCTTTCAGAGTCTTTCGCTGTTAACATAATAATGGGGACTGTTTTTGATACTTTTCTAATTTCTTTACAAATAGTTATACCGTCCATTTCAGGCAGCATAATATCTAAGATAATTAAATCAAACGTATTGGGTGATTCCAGGTATTTATTTAATCCTTCTTTACCATTATGAAAAAATTTGGCTTCCCATTCTTCTTTCAGGAAAAACATTTCAATCATTTCACATACGGATTCATTATCTTCAATCATTAAAATATGCATAATTTTCCTTCTCTCTTCTTTGATTCAATCTTATTATACATACCATAGTTGAATTTTTTGTGTAAATCAATGCACGAAACTTAGAAATTAGCGTATTTGTGACAGTAAATTGAATAGAGCAGAGCAAGATTCAGCTACCGTTTAGAAGCTAGTCATCATACTCTGCACTAATTTATTTATTAAGTTTACCTTTTTTTAGTTTTTTGATTTTTTTTGAATAAACTCAATATCTTCAACGAGCATTTCAACAACATACTTTGTATCCTTATCATTTGTCTGATATGTTCGAGACTGCATTTTTCCATTTAGTGCGATAAGATCACCCTTGTTACAAAATTTTTCTAAAATTTCTGCTTTTTTACCCCAAACGACAAACGGAATAAAGTCTGCATCTGAGCTCCCGTCTTTTTTGAATGTTTTCCTTACTGCTAGAACATTATTCGTTACGAGTCTATCTTCACCCACGTTTCTTAACTCAACTTCTTTAACTATTCTTCCGACAAACGCTACTGTATTCATTTTATTCCTCTTTTCACATATAGTAGGAAAGCGTCTTCTCTTCCCCCTAGTATTAATATTGTGAAAAGAAAAAAAATCTCACGAAAAAAAAGGACATTTTGCAAATAATTTAATATTTCTTTGCAAAATGTCCTTTTTTATATTGTTTAAAAGATATAATTTAAAATATTCTGCCATATTTCAGGATTAAATACATCCATCGGATCTCCGGCTTCACCAATGACACTGTACCCAATCATGGTTCCTATTATAAATGCCAAAGCAACCAACAGAATGACGACAAGAACCTTCAAGATATATATAAGAATGTCTTTTGCAATTGTTTTCCACGTCATCAGGATTCACCTCGTTTTATTTTCTGACTGTTATTAAATCCTATCTTTTTCGATTTTTTAAATTTTCAAGAAGAATGCCTGTACCTAACGCAACAGAATCCAGTGGGTTTTCTGCTTTGAAAACAGGAACTTTCAATTCTTCAGCAAATAATAACTCTATCCCATCAAGTAATGCGCCCCCACCTGTTAATATGATACCACGGTCAATGATATCTGCAGATAACTCGGGAGGTGTTTGCTCTAAAACAGCTTTTGCTTGTTCAACGACAATAACCATTGACTCCTTGGTTGCTTCCAGTACCTCTAATGAGGTTATAGTGATAGTACGCGGAAGACCTGTGACCATGTCTCGTCCTCTAACGTCCATCTCATCATTGCGATTGTGATCATACATAACACCAATCTCTTTTTTTATTGTTTCAGCTGTTCTTTCTCCAATAAGCAATTTATGTTTCTTCTTAACATACTGGGTTATATCATTATCTAATGTATCTCCAGCAATCTTTATAGAACGGCTTGTAACGACACCACCCATAGATAAGACAGCGATATCACTCGTACCTCCACCAATATCTATAACCATATTACCGCTTGGCTGAAAAATATCCATACCTGCACCGATCGCAGCAACTTTGGGTTCCTCTTCAAGAAAAATATTTTTCCCGCCACTTTTCTCAGCTACTTCTATGATTGCTTTCTGTTCGATTGCTGTAATATTTGTTGGACAGCAAATTAGAATATTTGGTTTAGATAAAAAACCTTTTACATTTAGTTTATCAATGAAATACGTCAACATAGCTTCAGTTATATCAAAATCTGCTATAACGCCACCTTGGAGCGGACGAATTGCTTTAATATTTCCAGGTGTTCGTCCAACCATCATGTAAGCATCTTCACCTACTGCTAGGACTTCATTTGATTTAGTGTCTAAAGCTACGACAGAAGGTTCATTTAAAACGATACCCTTTCCTTTTACATGCACGAGTACATTTGCTGTTCCCAAGTCGATGCCAATATCTCTAGCCATCGTGTTTCTCCTCTCACCTATTCATTAACTTTTATTATTTCAAGATACATATTAAAAATTGTTTTTCTCTACTAATGATACTTAAGATTAGAAAAAAGAGCAACACTTAATTAACTTTTAATTTAGTACTATCAGTGATAAAGAAAAGAGAACGGTATATGAAGGCAAGCTTCTATTTCCGTTCTCTTTATTTTTTACTAATTAAGCAGAAACTATTTTATTTTCGCTTGTTTTCTTTGTGTCTTCACCAATTCGCTCAATATCCGCACCTAACTCTTTTAATTTAAGATGGAATTTAGAGTAACCCCTATCTAAATGATGAAGTTGAGTGACCTGAGTATAACCTTCAGATATTAGCCCCGCCAATATTAGAGAAGCTGCCGCGCGTAAATCTGTCGAAGCGACTTCAGCACCTTGGAGGTTCACGCCGCCTTGAATAATAAGGCTCTGACCATCAATCTGGAAGGACGCATTCATTTTACGCAACTCTTCCATGTGCATGAAACGATTTTCAAATACGGTTTCTCTCATAATACTGGTGCCTTTTGCGGTTAACTGAGCAATCGTCATAGGTGCTTGAAGATCTGTTGGATAACCAGGATAAGGTTGTGTTTTAACGTCTGTCGGAATTAGTTTTTCTGGGCCAATAACTTTAAGCCCTTCTGACGATTCTACAAACGTGGTCCCCATTTCTCTTAGCTTTGAAATCAAAGGTTTATTATGATCACTTACAGCATTTTTTATTAAGACCTCGCCTTGGGTAATGGCTGCAGCAATCATAAATGTTCCACTCTCAACGCGATCTGGAAGAACAGAATGCTCTGTACCTTTAAGTGATTCTACTCCTTTAATACGTAGAGAATCTGTGCCAGCTCCAACAATTTTAGCGCCCATTTTATTTAAAAAGTTCGCTAAATCAACAATTTCAGGCTCTCTAGCTACATTTTCGATTACGCTTGTCCCTTGAGCCATAGTAGCTGCCATCATTATATTTTGAGTAGCGCCAACACTTGGAAAATCTAAGTAAATGTTTGCAGCTTTTAGCCGATCAACAGATGCTTCGATATATCCATTTCCTACTTTTATATCTACGCCCATAGCTTCGAATCCCTTTAAGTGTAAGTCAATAGGACGAGATCCTATTGCACATCCACCAGGTAGCGCTACTTTGGCATAACCCGTACGCGCAAGCAAAGGTCCCATAACAACAATCGACGCGCGCATTTTGCTCATGAAATCAAATGGTGTATCAGTGTTTAATTTTTTTTCAGCATTTGTTTCAATTGTTTGATTCTCTTCGTCGAGTGAAACGTCGACATTTAAATGCTTTAATACTTCATTCATGATGTGAATATCAGAAAGAAGCGGTATATTATCTATAACATTTTTTCCTTTACTCGCTAATATTGTAGCAGCTAATATCGGAAGTGCAGCGTTTTTTGCTCCGTCTATATCAACAGAACCCTTTAGCTGGTTTCCTCCGCTTACTATGATTTTTTCCATTCTATGTCCTCCATTTTTCTGTTCCAGTGATTCTCCATTTTATATCTAATTTAAATGCTATTGGTAATAAATTAATGTTAGTACCTGTGTAGTTAAAAGCACACCTGATATAGTATATCAGAAAGTTTATAGAAGAGAAACAATATAAACTGCCTTCTTTAATAACATCTTTGTGACAGTAAACAACATTTATTACTCGTACTGTCATTGTTAAAATAAGAAAAATAAGTTCTGAATCGAAAGAATAAAATCAATAAAGAAATTACTTACAGTGTAACCAATGGCTATTGATATTAAAATATACAACGTTCGGGCTTGCGGAATATGATATTTTTTTATCCATACATCAGTCTTTAATGCTTGTAGGGCCCAAAAGGCTATAAAAACAAAAAACATATGTGAAACAAGGCTGGTTAGAGATTGCATCACGACAAGTGGCATACGTTTCATCCTTTCGTCATTATAGTAGCACAAACTTTAATATATTTCATTTGTTATGCATGTTACAAAAATAATTCATATCTATTATAAACTGTAATAAAAAAGCTGGTAATATTACATTAACAGGATACTATTTTTTTCTTTTTTAAAATTAGTATAGATTTTTTAGCAAAAATTCAACTTTTATATAAGATGAATTTAGATCTATCGTCTGTCTATTATTGCAACCCCGGCGGGATGTTTGGAAATAATGCTTCTAATGATTTAATTAAAAATAAATGACCGCAAAAAAATAGAAAAGGGCTTTTTTTAAATCTCAGCCCTTTTCCTTTTCGTTTAAATTACAATGTACCGAATAATCGGTCCCCGGCATCACCTAGTCCAGGTAAGATATATCCTTTTTCGTCTAGTTTTTCATCTAGAGATGCTGTGTAGATGCCTACATCTGGATGAGCATCTTGCAAGACTTTAACGCCTTCGGGTGCAGCAACTAAACAAACAAATTTAATGTTCGTCGCGCCACGTTTTTTCAGTGCATCGATGGCTGCAACAGCTGAACCACCTGTAGCTAACATGGGATCCACAACCAATAGTTCACGTTCTGATAAGTCAGAAGGCATTTTTATAAAGTATTCAACAGGTTCCATTGTATCATGATCACGATACATGCCTACATGTCCAACTTTGGCTGCTGGAATAAGATCTAGCATACCGTCTACCATTCCTAATCCAGCTCTTAAGATAGGAACAATAACGACTTTTTTCCCTGCTAACTGTTTCTGCACAGTTTTAACGATTGGTGTCTCAATTTCGATATCTCTCAGAGGCATTTCCCTAGAGACTTCATATGCCAGTAATCGGGCTATTTCATTAACAACTTCTCGAAAATACTTTGTTCCTGTGTTCTTATCTCGCAAAATCGTCAACTTATGCTGTATAAGCGGATGATCTATAACTTGAAAGTTTCCCATGATCAGGCTCCTTTATATCCTTTTTATCTCTTTTATTATTGTACAGAAAGTCATGCCGACTTTCCAGAAAAATTAAATGCTATCTTAATAAATCATAAAATACGCGTTGCTGCTTTTTCTAGTCGATTCATATAGGCTGCGCCGATGCCTTTCTTTTTATAAGGCTCAACCATTATCATAGACACCTTTTCATCATCTAATTTTCTTAAAGAATAAAACAATCTAGCAGCTGCTTGTTGTGGTGTATCTTTTTTTCCTAAAGAATAACATTTTCTTTGATCTGTTTTTAATTCATCAAGCCAATCATCACTTGTGAGCAAACCAATAGTTTCTCCATCACTTTCCAATTGGTTTACTATAGCTTTTGCCAAATCTAATTGGGTTGGCAATATCCACACAGGTTTTACCGGAGAATAATGTTTATATTTCATACCAGGTGATTTAGGCGCTGACGAATCCTTTAGTGTTGGATTACTTTCAAACACAGTTCCCAAAATGTCTTCTAATTCTTCAAATGTAACGCCGCCCGGACGAAGTATTGTCGGTTTATGAGGATCAGTTAAATCTAAAACAGTTGATTCCAATCCAATACCTGTTCTACCACCATCAAGAATTGCTCTAATCTTGCCATCTAAATCTTTTTTTACATGGCTAGCATCTGTTGGACTTGGTTTTCCTGACGTGTTCGCGCTTGGAGCAGCTAAAGGAACTCCGGATTTTTCAATGAGCTTTAATGCAATGGGATGATCAGGCATTCTTACTGCTATTGTGTCCAATCCGCCCGTTACGGATGTTGCTATCGGTCCTTTTTTATTTAATATAAGCGTGCAAGGTCCCGGCCAAAAATGACTAATAACTGTTTTTGCGATATCGGGAACTGATTGTACATATTGCTCCAACTGCTCTACCGAAGATATATGAATAATCAACGGATTATCGCTTGGACGGCCTTTTGCTTGGAATATTTTCTTTACCGCTTTTTCATTCGTGGCGTCTGCACCTAAGCCGTATACCGTTTCGGTTGGAAAAGCAACAACTTCACCATTCTTTAGATACTTGGAAGCTTGATCTAACTGGTTGGAATCAAGAAAATCTGTTTGCATTTTAATCTCCCTCTATTTATTGCTCGTCCTATTTTTAACATGTATTGTTCTGTCATGATTATTAATATCTTTGGATATAGTTACTGTAGCTTTTGGAAAATATTTTTGACATATCTTTTTGACGTATCCACCTTGTTGGTAACCAATTTCCAAAATCATACGTCCTTCTTTTTTTAATCTGCCAACTGATTGTTCTGCTATTTTTTTGTAAAAATAAAGACCTTCTTCCTCTGCGAATAAGGCAATATGTGGTTCAAAATCAATAACTGATTCATCCATAACGCTTCTTTCTGACTGACTTATATAAGGTGGGTTAGAGAGAATCAAATCAAATTCACCAGATACATTAGACAGCATATCACTCAAGACAAATGAAATATCAGCGCCTAATTTCTGTGCGTTTATTTTTGCAACGTCTAGGGCTGGTTGGCTAATGTCTATAGCTATGACCTCATCTTTAGGACGCTCAAGTTTATGACTTATAGCGAGAACACCAGAGCCTGTTCCTACATCTAGGACACGTAAAGGACGTTTCGGTAAACTTTCAATATAGTCATAAAACCATTCTTCCGTTTCCGGTCTTGGGATAAGAGTTGATTCTGTCACTTGGAACTTCCGATCATAAAACCACTCATGACCAACTATATGTTGCGGTGGTCTCCCTTTTCCTGCTTCTTTTATATCTCTAATGTAGTGAGCTTTACCTTCCTTATCCATTACTTTTTTCTGGCAACTAACAAAATCTGTCAGAGAGAGAGAAAAGCGTTCTTTCATTAACCACTTAGCAATATTCGGATCTTTTTTCTTTTGCTTTAAAAAAGAAGAAGCCCAAGAGAGGACTTCTGCATACGTTGATGATTCTTTAAATGATTCAGTATTCATTATTCTTCAACTGTTCCATTTTTCGAGATGTTTCCCACATTAAAAGAGGTTCAATGATTTCATCTAGCTTACCTGATAAAATCTGGTCCAATTTCTGTATCGTTAGGTTGATTCGGTGGTCAGTTACACGACTTTGTGGGAAGTTATAGGTACGAATCCGCTCAGAACGGTCCCCTGTTCCTACTGCCGATTTTCTTTCTGCATCCACTTCAGCTTGTGCTTCTTGAGTGATTTTATCATAAATTCGAGAACGCAGTATTTTCATCGCCTTGTCTCTATTTTTAAGTTGAGATCGTTCATCCTGCATGGCGACGACGATACCTGTCGGCTCATGGGTTAATCTAACCGCTGATGCCGTCTTGTTGACGTGCTGTCCGCCTGCTCCACTGGCATGATAAATATCTACCCTGATATCATTCTCATCAATATCTATTTCAACATCCTCTGCTTCAGGCATAACGACGACTGTAGCCGTAGATGTGTGAATGCGCCCTTGAGATTCTGTTTGGGGAACGCGCTGCACACGATGTGCGCCATTTTCATATTTTAATTTTGAATACACATTTGTGCCTGTGATCATAAGTGTTAATTCTTTAAATCCACCGGCATTTCCTAGACTTGTATCCAGGACTTCAGTTTTCCAACCTTGGCCATCTGCATATTTTTGATACATTTCAAACAAATCACTAGCAAAAAGCTGGGCTTCATCTCCACCTGCCGCACCACGAATCTCCATAATAATGTTTCGTTCATCATTTTCATCTTTAGGAAGCAACATCACTTTGAGTTCATCTTCCATTTTTTCCTTCTGTACTAATAGTTCATCACGCTCTTCTTTAGCGAGTTCTTCCATTTCGCTATCAAGAGATTCACTCAACATTTCTTCTGTATCTTTTAGCTCAGAAACGACACTTCTATATTTTCTGAATGTAGCCACCGTTTCTCTTAACTCAGCCTCTTCTTTACTTAATTTCATAAAACGTTCAGTATCGCTAATCACCTGAGGATCACTGAGTAATTCGTTCAGCTCATCATAACGATCTTCTACTTCTTCTAATCGATCAAACATACTCATCTTTATTCCCTCTTTCTTATTTACAGTTTATCAAAGGATTATGATAGTGTTTTCTACAGACTGGATAATAAGACTCATTACCGCCAATAGCAATTTGTTCACCTGTATATATAGGTTTCCCTTCATGTACGCGAAGATTCATGATTGCTTTTTTATGACAAAACCAGCATATCGTTTTCATTTCTTCAATTTTGTCTGCTAAAAGTAATAACTCCTGGGACCCTTCAAATAATTCATTTCTAAAGTCATTCTTTAGTCCAAATGCCATCACAGGTATAGATAGTTCATCAACTATTTTCGCTAATTGATTAACATGTTTTTTATTTAAAAATTGGGCTTCATCTATCAATACACAGGCCGTTTCTGTGGACATCTCTTTAACCACAGAAAAAATATCCATGTTATCTACAACAGGTATGGCTTTACGTTTTAAACCAATACGGCTAGATATATAACCTACCCCATCACGATCATCTATAGCACTAGTAAATAGGGCCACGGGTTTTTCTTGCTCTTCATAATTGTGTGCGACTTTTAATATTTCAATCGACTTTCCACTGTTCATTGCTCCATATCGAAAATACAGCTGTGCCATAGTTGATTACCTGCTTTCCCTAAAAATTCTTTGCTATTTATTCTTTATTTTCATAAAAGTTACTAATCCTTATAAATTATAAGTGAAGAAAGGAAAAAGTACAAGTGTACCTGGATAGGAATTAAAATTTAGTACGATGACTTTACTGTTCACTTTATATTATTGAGCTACTTTTATTCTTTAACAATCTAAATAACTTTTTAATATATAGTAAATTCGTCTATTTATCCAGAATATTTCACTGTTTTATGCTAGACTATAGAAAAAAGAGTGAGGAGTTTTAAAATGAATCATCCACTATTTCTAAAGGGTGTCTTTAAAGAAAAAATCTGGGGCGGAAAAAAATTAAAGCCTTTATTTGATTATGATATTCCAAGTGATAACACAGGAGAATTATGGGCAATAAGTGCACACAAGAATGGTGCAAGTACTGTTTTAAACGGACCATATAAAGGAAAACAATTAGATGAATTATGGGCAAATCATAAAGAGCTTTTTGGAGATGCTGAAGGAGATGTTTTTCCTTTACTCACAAAAATTATTGATGCACAGACAGATTTATCCGTGCAAGTTCATCCTGATGATGTTTACGGAAAAATGCATGAGAATGAATTAGGGAAAACAGAGTGCTGGTACATCATTGATGCGGAAGAAGGTTCAGAGATTGTTTATGGTCACCATGCGCAAAGTAAAGAAGAATTAGTTGAATTAATTAACAACGGCCAATGGGATAAGTTACTTAGAAAAAAAGAAGTTAAAGCAGGTGACTTCTTCTATGTCCCAAGTGGAACCATTCATGCTATCGGTGGCGGTATAGTTATCTTGGAAACTCAGCAGTCAAGTGACACAACTTATCGCGTTTATGATTATGATCGTATTCAAGATAATGGCGAGACGAGAGACTTGCATATTGAAGACTCAGTGGCCGTAACTTCGATCCCCCATACCGATCCAAATCTTGAAATGACTACAATTAATAAAGAAAACCACAGTGAAACAATACTCGTTTCAAATTCATTTTTCACTGTCAAAGAATGGAAAATTGATGGACATGCTCTCTTTAAAAAAGAAGGACCTTATACACTTGTTAGTGTTTTAAACGGCGAAGGTACATTAAATGTAAATAATGAATCTTATGCTGTATCTAAAGGAGATCACTTTATCCTTCCGCACTCAATTGAATCTTGGTCATTTAACGGTGCACTTCATGTGATAGCTTCTTATCCTGGTAATAATTAAAATTACTTTTTTATAACATAATAATACTAAAGAGACGGGAACATAAATGTCCCCGTCTCTTTAGTATTTCGGTTCTATAATTAATCGTGTTGGTGAGTTCTAACGAACTCGCTGGCACGTTTTTTTGTATATCAATAGAAAAAGGCCAGTAGATTCCCTTATAATTAAGTCGACGAAAACCAATCAAAGGAGAATCTACATGACCCACTCTCATATTATACGAAATTCACTAAATATTAAAGATGAAAACATTATTTTTGATGTAAATAATTATCTTTGTCCCGAAGAAAAGATAAAAGAGACGAACTACTTAGTTTATCAAGCTACATTGACATACAAGCCGAAGGCTTGTCATCACTGCGGATCGATGAATGAGGAACACTCGATTACTAAA
>NZ_FNYW01000016.1 GCF_900109085.1 Alkalibacterium gilvum
GGCTTCGCAACACCAGAGGTGTATGAGTCTTGTGAAGAAAATGAAAGTCAGTATGTGATCCGATTAAAGAACAATCGGAGGTTAAGTCAATTAGCTGAGCAATCCGTACTTTACGGGGATAACCAAAAATGGGAAGATCGGGAAGTTCAGTATTTTTCAATGCCTTATCAAGCACAATCATGGTCGAAACCCCGTCGAGTCTGTATACGATCAATCCGTGAAGCAGGAGAACTCCTCTTTCAACACGCATTCATTGTGACTAATCTATCCGATAATGTCTCACCTGAAGTCATATTCTCTCTTTACGGCAAGCGAGGGACAATGGAGAATTTCATCAAAGAAGCGAAAGGTGGCTTTTATTTCGATAAAACAGATAGTCCACGCTTCTTAGAAAATCATGTCAGAATGATGATTAGTCTGCTTGCATACAACCTCATCAACTGTCTAAAGACTATCGGCTTTGATAAAAAGAACCAAGGGATGACTATTCATTCCATCCGACTAACATTCCTTAAAGTCGCTGGCAAACTTGTGCAAACAGGCAGACGAGCCTATCTAAAATTGTCGAGTTATCATGTGTATCAAACTGAATTCTATAGGGTCTTCGAGCGCCTACGGCGATCCAGTCAATGGATTTAAATCAGTCATCACGTTAATTTTTTGAATCAATCGTCTACAAGGGAGAAGTATGCCTTCAAACAAACAAGAGAATCGTAAGAAGGTTCATTTAGTTAAAATCTACTTCGAGAACGCACTATTTTGTAGAAAAATTCCCAATTTTTCCAAGAACGATTAATTTATTCAAGAAACCAGCTTAAATTATAGAGCTATGAATTATTCAGGATAGTATTAAAGACTAAAAGACTCCTGTCGGATTTTTAAAATCCGACAGGAGTCTTTCTTATTGAAAGGAGCATAGCCATTTTTCGTCAGCTAGACTTCACGATAATTCAAAAGATAAACGATTCAATATTATTTGTCAGAAGCTTTTACGCATGCTTCAAGCGTTTCTTTGACACTAGCGTAGACGTCATCTTCTTCATAGCCTAGTGGATCCATTGAGATTTTAGGATCGATACCCAAATCACGAGCTTTCATATCTGCATTTAATACCATATGAATACCGTGTTCTTTACCTGCTGCAGCTGTTTTTTCGTCAATAGCCTTGTAGGGTGGTAAGACGGTCTCCAGGTCTACAACAGGTACGTCAGTTTTGCCTTCTTGGCCCAAAGCATTTACCATCATTTCAGTAAATTCTTTGTGAGATAAATTGATTCCACCAAGTGGATAAGTGCCACGGTGTTCGCCTTTTTCCAATGCTCCGACAGCTGCATGAGCAACTTGCTTAGCTGTCACAGCAGCAGTACTGCCACCTAATGCAGGGAAGACTTCTTTATCTTTGATTTGATCCGTAAACATTTTCCAAAGCGGTGTACGGCCAGGCATCGTTCCAAATATATATGGAAGACGCAGACTACTTACACGCATTTTTCCTTCGCCTTCAGCAAAACCGATCTGTTCCTGTAGTAAACGCGTCGCAGGATATGCTTCGCTCTTAAGGTCCACATCAGTAATTCTTTCAGCAAATTCAGCAAAATAAGAACCAAAGATTACAAAGCTCTCTACGCCTGCCTTCACAGACAAACGTGCGAGACGTTGAGTTGGACGGACATTGGCTTCATAGAAAAATGAGAATGCAGGGGCATCAGGAATAGTTCGTTCATCTGCTCCAATAGCGTAAATAACACCATCAACATCACTTAAGATATCAAGAACTTCCTCATCACTCAATTCGTTGACGTTCGCCAGCATGTTTTCAACATTATCACTTGAAAACATATCGTCGTCTGGCATAGGAGGTAAGGAAAGCGCCTTGACCTCGTATCCCTTACTTAACAGCTCCTTTGTTGTGTAATAACCTAAAAATCCAGTTCCACCTAAAACTAATATTTTATTCATGTTATAACCACCTTTCTACCTTACAGTATAGAGCAAAAAAATTTAAAAGATAATCAATATCATTTTGTATTGAAAATATTTATTCGCTAAAAAGCATAAAGAAGTTTTTAAAAGGAAAAAAGAAATAAAAATACTAAAACAAGTAAGCGTTTTCCTTATTGTTGCAATGTTATAAATATTATTTATAACTAAATAGGAAAAGCTAATTGGCTAAGCAATATAACCAGTGATAATATTTAACTGTAGCAAGAAAACGTTTACAAAAAATAGGAGGTTTGAACATTGGTAGAAAAATTAAGCAAGCTAAATTTCAATAAACTTGTAGAGGGTTATAAGGACGACTTCAAAATGTATCAGGTTTTGGATGAGAAGGGGAAAGTTGTCGATGATAAGACGATGAAAGAATTCACTGATGAAGAATTAGTTGATTTAATGGAGGATATTGTCTGGGGAAGAGCTTTGGATGAACGTACAATTATTTTAAACAGACAAGGCGCGCTAGCTAACTATGCAACTGCTGGTGGACAAGAAGCAAGTCAGTTCGGAACGCTAAAAGGTTTAGAAAAGGGAGACTTCCTTGTTCCGGGATACAGAGATATTGGCGTATCCATCAAACATGGTCTGCCTATGGAACAAGCGTTCATGTGGTATAGAGGTCATGTAGGTGGGAATAAATACGATAAAGACTTTCAAATGATGGTGCCACAAGTTGTTGTCGCAGGCGGAATTACCCATGCAATGGGTGTAGCCTTTGCTAAGAAACGTCGGAATGAAGAGAATGTTGTTCTAGCATTTACTGGCGACTCAGCGACATCTGAAGGAGATTTCTATGAAGGAATCAACTTCGCCGGTGCTTTTGGTGTACCACTTATCGTTGTTGTTCAAAACAATGGTTATGGTATTTCAGTACCCGTACATGAACAGACTGCGGCAGAAACACTTGCTCAAAAAGGTGTAGCAGCTGGTGTGGCATCAATTCAGGTTGATGGTATGGACCCTGTTGCAACCTATGCAGCGACTCGAAAAGCAAGAGAGTATGCTTTAAAAGAAAATAAACCTGTTTTGATTGAAACAATGACTTACCGTTTCGGACCACATACGATGTCAGATGATCCTAAGAAATATCGTACAGAAGAAGAATTAAATGAGTGGAAGAAAAAAGATCCAATCGTACGTTTGAGAGCCTATTTGACAGAAAAAGGTCTGTGGGAAGAAAGCCGAGAAGAAGAAATTAAAAAAGAAGTAACCAAAGAAGCGCAACAAGCGATTGAAAAAATGAATCAAGAACCAGACATGAAGATTGTCGATTTACTTGAAAATATGTATGAAGTGAAACCTCAGAACATTCAAGAACAAATTGAAAAATACAAAGCAAAGGAGCAGAAGTAAACATGGCTAATTTAACATTTGCAGGAGCTATTACAGATGGATTAAAAAATGCACTAAATAAATTTGACGATACGATGATTTTTGGACAAGATGTTGGACCAAATGGTGGTGTATTTAGAATAACAGATGGCCTTCAAGATGAGTTTGGAGATAAACGCGTTTTTGATACACCCTTAGCTGAATCAGGAATTTTAGGAATGACACTCGGTTTAGGCCATGAAGGATTCCGAGCTTTACCTGAATTACAGTTCAGTGCGTTCAGTACAGAAGCTATCAGTCCTATAATGGGCCAAATTTCCAGATATCGTTACCGTTATGGTGGCACAAGAAACTTGCCGATAACTATTCGTACACCTTTTGGCGGAGGAGTAGGAACACCTGAATTACACTCAGACAGTATGGAAGGATTATTCGGCGGCATACCTGGCTTACGCGTTGTTGTCCCTACAAATCCTTATGATGCTAAAGGACTTTTATTATCAGCTATAGAATCAAACGATCCAGTAATTTTCTTGGAACATTTGAAATTATATCGATCAGTTAAAGGTGAAGTCCCTGAAGAGTACTATACTGTTCCGCTTGATAAAGCAGCTGTAGTGAAAGAAGGAACAGATGTAACGATTGTGACTTCCGGCTTCATGGTACATGAATCAATGAAAGCTGCAGACAAACTGGAAAAAGAAGGTATAAGTGCAGAAGTTATTGACTTAAGAACCATTGCTCCGATCGACATGGAGACAATTAGAAAATCAGTCGAAAAAACACATCGTGCAGTAGTCGTTCAGGAATCTCAAAGAGTTGCTGGTGTAGGTGGTAATCTTATGTCAGAAATTGGTGAGCGCTGCTTTATGGAATTAGATGCACCCGTTTCTCGTGTCACAGCTCCAGACAGTGTTTATCCTTTCGTACAAATTGAGAACGAATGGTTACCTGGACCAGACGCCATAGTCGAGAAAACAAAAGAAACTATTAATTTTTAGGAGGTATTTAAATGTACGATGTAATATTGCCAGATGCCGGTGAAGGAACTGTTGAAAGCGAAATCGTCTCATGGTTTTTTGATGAAGGTGATGAAGTCAAAGAAGATGATATCTTATTGGAAATGCAGAGCGATAAAGCTGTTGTAGAACTGCCAAGTCCTAAGAGTGGCATATTAAAAAAGAAACACTATGATGTAGGCGAACTTGCTCAAGTAGGCGAACCGGTGGCTACAATTGAATTAGAAGGTTCAGCCGGAGGTAGCACTGAAGAAAAAGAAGAAACTGCAGAAGTGCTGGTAGCCGAAGAAAAAGACGATAAAAAGGCTCAAGAAAAAGCTACTGAAACAAAAGCAGCCAAGTCGTCAGAAACAGAAAGTAAAGATAAAGCCGTTTCAGATGACTGGCGTACACTTGCAGTTCCGCGCGTTCGAATTTACGCTCGAAACAATAATGTGGATTTAACTCAAGTTGAGGGTACGGGGAATCACGGAAAAGTAACGATCGAAGATATTGATCGCTTTATGGCAAATCCAGAAGCACAAAAATCAGGATCGACGAGTGAAGAAAAAACTGAAGCTCGTGATGAGGAGCGTTCTCAAGTTTCCATGCCTAAATCAGACGTCAAACCTTACGAACCTTCTGAAACCGAAGGAACTTCAAAAGCGGATCGCGTTGAAAAAATAACACCTATGAGACGCGCTATCTCTCAAGCTATGGTAAACAGTAAAATGACATCACCACACGTCACTGTCTTCGATAAAGTAGAGGTTTCAGCTCTTGTTAAACATCGTGATGAAATGAAAACCATTGCAGCTAATAACGAGATTCGTTTAACCTATACTGCCTATTTTGTAAAAGCCTTAGTTGCAGTATTAAAGAAATTCCCTGAATTGAATGCATCAATGAATTTAGATAAAGGGGAAATTTATTATCACCAGTATTACAATATTGGTGTTGCCGCTAATACACCTCAAGGGTTAGTTGTTCCGGTGGTCAAAAATGCTGAACGATTGAGCCTATTTGAAATAGCTAGTGAAGTGGGCGTTTTAGCAGAAAAAGCAACTGAAGGTAAATTGAATTCAGATGAAATGAGTAATGGCTCAATGACTGTTACAAACGTTGGTGGAGCAGCTACTGGCGGGGTATGGTCTACGCCTATTATTAATCAGCCTGAAGTTGCAATAGTAGGAATGGGAAGAATCGAAAACGAGTTTTTACCGGATGAAGAAGGAAATCCAGTACTCAAACCGGTACTTAAAATTTCGTTTGCATTTGATCATAGAGTGGTTGACGGGGTATATGCTCAGGAAGCAATAAACTTACTGAAAAAATACTTGAATAATCCAAACTTGTTATTATCGGAAGGATGATGAAACACAATGGTTGTTGGAAGTTTTGTTGAAGAAGTTGATACTGTAGTGATTGGATCTGGGCCTGGTGGGTATGTAGCAGCTATCCACGCTGCCCAGAAAGGTCATGATGTTGTTGTAATTGAGAAATCAGAAATTGGCGGAGTATGCCTAAATGTCGGTTGTATTCCTTCTAAAGCACTTATATCTGTAGGGAAAGAGGCCTATAAATCTCGCAATGAAACACCATTCGGTTTGGATTATAAAGGCTCAACGCTTGATTTCTCTAAAACACAGCAATGGAAAAATCAAGAAGTCGTAAATAAATTAACATCTGGAATAGAAGCACTCCTTAAAAAATATAAAGTTAAAATTATAAAAGGTGTAGCCAATTTCAGTTCGAAAAATAGAGTCTCTGTGGTAAATGGGGATGAGTATTTTGGCTATGAATTTGAAAATGCCATCATAGCAACCGGAAGTAGTCCTATTGAAATACCGGGTTTTGAATTCAATGAAGATATATTAGATTCAACAGGCTTATTGAATATTGATGAATTACCTGAATCTTTAACGATAATTGGTGGTGGATATATTGGTATGGAACTTGCTTTTGCTTTTTCAGATTTAGGTAGTAAAGTGACCGTAATTGAAAGTTTGGACAGAGTCATGAATGGCTTTGAAAAAGACTTGATAAAGCCAGTATTAAACGCTGCAAAAAAGAAAAATATAGAAATTATTACTAATGCTAAAGCAACTTCCTATAAAAAGGATAAAAATAATCTTGTTTTATCTTATGAGAAAGATGGTAAAACTAACGAGATTGAAACAGAAAAAATCGCGGTAATGGTCGGAAGAAGACCGAACACAGAGGAATTATCACTTTCAATGGCTGGTGTTAAAAAGACAGCAGCCGGTCATATTGAAACCAATGAATTCGGCCAGACGACAACAGAGCATATTTTTGCTATAGGTGATGTCGTTGATGGACCGGCATTAGCCCACAAAGCCAGTTATGAGGCGAAAATGGTTGTGGATAAAATGAGCGGAAACGAAGGAGCGGCTATCGACTATTTAGCAGTTCCTGCAGTCTGTTATACCTCCCCAGAAGTAGCCACAGTTGGTCTAACATATGATCAAGCCAAAGAGCAGGGGATCAATGCAGAGAAAGCAACATATAATTTTAAAAATAATGGAAGAGCCTTATCGATGGGAAAAACAGATGGTTTTATAAGAATGGTTATGGATGCAGATTCAAAACGTATTGTTGGTGCTCAACTGGTAGGTGCACATGTTGATGAATTAGTTAATAACATTACACTGGCAATTGAAAACCTACTAACGGTTGAAGATGTTTCATTAACGATCCACAGTCATCCCTCATTATCAGAAGGTATTTTAGATGTAAGTGAAATATTATTAGGTGAACCAACGCATCAGTAATCTCAAACGGAAAAATAAACCAACAATAGATAAAGGTTGTTGGTTTATCTTTCATTAAAATAATTTAAGAGGGTGAATAAATTGGAAAAAGATATGAACGCAAAAAAATTTATAATGAACGTTTTGAATGGTATTGCTTTAGGTACAGTTATCGCACTCATTTCAGGCGCTTTACTTGGAGAAATCGTTAAAGCATTGAGCGACAGTGCCCCCTGGCTAGCTTATCTGGGTACAGCATTATCTATGTCTAATTCAATGATAGGACTACTTAGTGGTATTTTGATAGGTCAAAGTTTTAAATTTACGCCTATTCAATCGATGTCTATAGGACTAGCTACTTTGTTTGGTTCGGGCGCCGTTAAAATGATCGATGGAGCAATTGTCCTAGCTGGAACGGGAGATATTATAAATATGGGTGTAACCGCTTCTGCAGGGGTATTGCTTGTTATGCTGTTAGGAAAAAGCTTGAAAGCCTATTCTATCATTGTTATTCCTCCTGTTATTTTGGCTGTAGCCGGCGGGATCGGTTACTTTACTCTCCCATATATCGCAAAAATAACTGAAGTTATCGGTTTAGGTATTGAACAATTACTAACGTTACAGCCGATTATTTTAGCAGTGTTACTTGGAATGATATTCTCACTTCTTATTGTTTCACCAATCACATCAGTCGGAATAGCTGTTGCCATTTCATTAGCTGGAGTAGGTTCAGGAGCAGCCAACTTGGGGATAACCGCAACTGGTTTCGGTTTAGCTATTATGGGCTGGTCTGTTAATGATATGGGTACGAACCTGGCTCACTTTATTGGTTCACCTAAAATTCAAATGCCAAACGTCGTTAAAAAACCATTAATTATGGTTCCTATCTTAGCGAGCGCAGCACTTACTGCATTGTTAGCTGTGGTATTTAATATTCAAGGAACACCGATGAGTGCAGGATTTGGATTCAGTGGACTAGTAGGACCAATCAATCACTTGAATCTAACTGAAAATGGCTGGACTGTTACAAATATTCTAATTACGATTCTAGTTTTTGTCGTCGCACCGATTACTTTTGGATTTATATCAAAATATGTCTTTATGAAAGTATGGCCGATCGTATCTCCTGAGGATTATCGACTGGATATTAAATAAACAGAAATTATATAAGAAAGCAGGGATGAAATATGGGATTGGTTACAAACCTTCAGTCAATTCGTCAATCAGTTGATTCCAAGAAATTAAAGATCGCTGTGGTGAAAGCAGCTAACGAAGATGTTTTGAAATCGATTAAAAGAGGAATAGAAGAAGATATTATAGAACCTGTACTTATCGATGATGAAGGCAAACTAACAGGATTATTGAAACAACTATCCATTGATTTGGAAAAAGTGGAAATTATCGACCAGGCAGATGATAAAAAGGCAGCTGAAAAAGGGGTAGAACTTGCCCGAGATAAAAAAGTGGATGCTTTGATGAAGGGGTTTATTGGAACGGGAGACATTTTACGTCCGGTTGTCAATAAAGAAACAGGAATTCGCTCAAGTACTCTATTATCGCACGTCGCCGTTATCTTTGTACCAAAATTAAACCGTTTTGTCGCTATCACAGATGGTGGAATGGTTGTCGAGCCAAATAAAGAGCAACTTAAAACAATCATCGAACATGGTGTAGAAGTGATGAAGAGTATTGATGTAAAAGAATCAAAGGCAGCTATTCTTTCAGCTTCGGAAAATGTCATGTCAAAAAATAATGCCTCGGTATGGGCAAGTGAATTGACAGAAGAGATGAGAAGTGACGATTACGTAGTAGAAGGACCCATTTCTCTGGATTTGTCCTTGATACCAGATATTGTCGAAGAAAAGAATTATAGAGGGAAAATTCAAGGTGACGCAGATATAATTGTTACCCCAGATATAGTATCTGGAAACTCACTGTCAAAATCACTCACACTATTTGGTGGCGCTGAAATGGCAGGACTGATCATAGGAGCGACTGTGCCGATCATTTTAACGTCTCGTGCGTCATCAAGTGACGAAAAATATGCGTCAATTTTGTTAGCACAACATGTCATGAATCAAAAAGAAAATGGATAAGTGAGGGAATCATATGGGGAAAATAATCGTTATCAATCCGGGCGCAACGTCAACAAAGTTTGGTTACTTTGTTGACGCCCAAGAAGAATGGACAAAAGAAATTAAATATAATAGTGATGAAATAAAAAAATACAATGTACTTTTTGATCAGTTTGAATTCCGTTTAAATGATATCCTGTCAGTGTTAAAGGAAAAAAACATAGAAAAATTAGATGCAGTGGTCTCACGCGGAGGATTGGTTGGGCCTGTGAAATCAGGAGCATATATTATTGACCAGGCACTTCTTGATAAACTGGAATTCGATCCCGTGCTTGAACATGCCTCTAACTTAGGTGCTAAAATCGCCTACAACGTATTGAAAAAATATGGAACCGAGAAAGCACAAGCTTATATTTATGACCCCGTAACAGTTGACGAGATGATCGATATTGCACGGATTACAGGCTTAAAAGAAGTGCAAAGAAAAAGTATAGGTCATCATTTAAATATGCGTGCCGTCGCAATTAAAGTCGCTGAAGATCACGATACCACCTATGAACGAAGCAATATTGTGGTTGCCCATCTTGGAGGCGGAAGTACGGCAAGTGCCCATAGAAAAGGGAAAATAGTCGACTTCGTATCCGATGACGAGATCATGTTTTCCGCTGAACGTTCTGGCGGCCTACCTTTAAAAGAGCTTCTTCCTTTAATGAAAGAAACATCAGTTAAAGATATGTCAAGAAGATTGAGAAGCGAAGCGGGCTTACAATCCTTACTGGGTACAAAAGATTTAATGGAAATAGAAGAATGTATTGAAGCCGGCGATCATTATGCTGAACAAGTTATTTCTGCCTTGTCTTTACAAATAGCTAAAACAATCGCAACACTATCGACTACTTTAAAAGGAGACGTTGATTATATCTGCTTGACAGGTGGGATGGCACACAGTGACCGCGTCTTCAATCAAGTAAAATCTTATATAAATTATGTTGCACCAGTTAAGCGGTATCCTGGTGAATTTGAATTGATCGCTTTAGCTAAAGGCGGAGAACGAGTAATAAACAATAAGGAAACAGCAAATAACTTTCAAAGTTAATTTTTCTTTATCGCTTCGATAAACTGATGATAGGTATCCGTAACAATCATATCTTTACGTCTGGCAATGCCGATAGGATAGTAATTGCTTCTGTCCTCAAGCGGGACCCAGGATAAGTTGGGTGTATCATCATATTCTTTAAATTCTGAAGGCAGAAGAACAACAGCATTGAAATTTTCCAGGCTGTGTAAAAGGACTTTCCAGTCATCTTCTATAAAAACGATCTGATCATTAAAGCCGAATTTGAAACTTTGTTCTTCGGTTAAATTACCAAGCATATAATCATTGCTCAATGAAATAAATGTTTCATTTTTCAAATCTTTGAACGAAACAGAGTCTCGGTCAGAAAGAGGATTTGAAGACGGCATAACGACTGAAACGTTATACCCTTCAATACTGGTATTTTTTAAAGGAAGCAATTCAATGGAAGGCTCGACTAAAGGAAACGACAGAATACCGAAATCGATTTCACCATCAGCAAGCATTTTCTGCAGTTTATGTGAGCCATTTTGAATCAGACGGACTTCTACGTTTTGATTATTCGCTATAAATTGTGAAATATGCTTCATAAATTGCATGGCAGACAGAACTGTTAAACCGATACGTATCGATTCTTTGGTGTGTTGTTTTTGACTATGCATATGGTTTACGAGATAATCAAAATCGTGAACGATATCCATACCATTTTCATATAGGAACATACCCGAATCCGTTAATTGCAAACCATTTTGAGACTGGTTGAATAATTTGATATCGAATTCCTTTTCAAGTTTCTGCATAGAGAGACTGAGAGTGGGTTGCGTAACAAAAAGACTTTCTGCTGCTCTTGAATAGCTTTTGGCTTCGACGATAGCGATGAAATATTTAAGTTGACGAATTTCCATGTGGATCTCCTCCGTATAAATTTTAACATCAGTAAATAAGCTATTATATATTGAATTAAAGCTTTAGATGTTTCCTTATTACAATTATACAGAGTATCTTTGTCAAAGTATATGAACGAAATTCAACAATAAATCACTCTAAATAAAATTAAAATAGTTATTTTTTAAAGGTGATGGAATAAAAAAACAATAGAAAGTAATAGCTTGTATAGGAAGGTAAGGTGTGTAATGATGAAAATTATTGCCTATCATGTTCGTGATGAAGAATTAGAAATAGTAGAAAAATGGGAAAAAGAACACAATGTAGATGTGAAGATTGTGAAAGACCAGTTATCTTCAGAAAATGTTCATTTAGCAAAGGGATTCGACGGTTTAACAACGAGTCAAAATAAACCCATTCCCAATGACATTTATGAAAAGCTAAATTCATATGGAATAAAACAAATATCCCAAAGAAGTGCGGGCTATGATATTTATGATCTAAAAGCTGCAAGTAAGAATAATATTATTATAAGTAATGTTGCGGTTTACTCTCCTGAATCAATTGCTGAATTTACATTAACTCAAGCGTTGATGCTTATAAGAAAAGTAAAAGAGATTGAAGAAAGAACAAACGAAGAAAACTTTAGTTGGCAGCCAGAAATTCAAGGACGTCTACTAGCAGAAATGACTGTAGGGATTATCGGCACAGGCCATATTGGTCGTTCAGCTGCAAAATTGTTCAATGCTCTCGGAGCTAAAGTTTTAGGGTATGATATCTATCCGAATGATAAAGCTGAGGAGTACTTGGAATATAAAGAGAGCATAGAAGATGTCATCAAACATTCTGATATTGTGAGCTTGCATATGCCGGCAACTGAAGATAATTTCCACCAATTTAATTACGAAATGTTTAAACAATTCAAAGCAACAGCTTATCTGATAAATAACGCAAGAGGATCTATTGTAGATACTAAAGATTTGATGAGTGCATTGGATGATAATCTACTTGCTGGCGCTGCTTTGGACACATATGAGCGTGAAGGTGCCTACGTTCCTCGAGATAATAGAGAAACGGGCATTAGTGATGATTTATTCAAAGCAGTTTTAAATCATGACAAAATAATGTACACACCACATATCGCTTATTATACAAACGTATCTGTAAGGAATATTATGACTATAGGTTTAGATTCAACGCTTGAGGTCATAAAAACTGGCGACACTAAAAATCGAGTAAATTAAAATAACTGAATAAAATGAAAACTCTTTTTGAAAAGGCAGCTATACATTCGTCTTTTTTAAAAGAGTTTTTTATCTTGTAAAAAGTAAAGCGCATGCCCTTCGTTAGGGGGTATAAGCGAAAGAAATCATTTAAATGTTTAATGCACGCCCTTTGTGAGTAAAAGGAAAAGTAAAAAGTCAGACGCCTAGCCAGCGCTTGTTATTTACATTGATTACAACAAGAAGTTATTTTGATATACTAAAGCCATAAGAATATGAACAGGAGGACAATAATGAGAATCTTACATACAGCAGATTGGCACATAGGAAAAATTGTCAATGAATTCTCGATGTTAGAGGATCAAAAGGCGGTGCTTCATGCATTGGTCGATAAAGTTAAGGAACTTGAGGTCGATGTACTGATTATGGCAGGGGATCTCTATGACCGTGCCATTCCTCCAAAAGAAGCAGTAACGTTAGCTAACTCTATCTTTAATAGACTCATAAAAGAAGCTGGCATACCCGTTTTAGTCATTGCTGGAAATCATGACAGTAATGAAAGACTGGAATATGGTGCGGAACTACTTGCGGGGAGTCAATTGTTCATTGAAGGAACGGTAAAAAAAGATGTACGAAAAGTAACTATCGACAATGTGAACTTTTATCTTCTGCCATTCGCAGACCATGTCACGATTAGACAATTGTTTGAAGACAAAGAAATTAGAGATCTAAAGGATGCGACGCGTAAACAAGTCGAGTCGATAACTTCTGAAATGAACCTAGATGAAGTAAATGTTTTGATCGCGCACGGTTATATCGTAAACGGTGTAAAAGAGTCGGTTGAAGCCTCTGATTCTGAACGACCATTGAGTATTGGAACAGCCGAATATGTTGATGTAAATATATTTGATGACTTCGACTATGTCGCTTTGGGTCACCTGCACAAAGCACAAAAGGTGAAGTCGGAAAATGTACGTTATAGCGGTTCGCCTTTAAAGTATTCTAAATCAGAAGTCCGACATAAAAAACAGTTTGTCCTTTTAGATATAGATAAAGACACATTTAATGTAGAAATGATTGAAATCAAGACTGAACGAGATATGAAGGTTTTAAAAGGAACATTCAACGAGTTGATGGCGGATGAATCAGAAGACTATATATTTTTTGAGTTGGAAGACAATAACTATGTCATGGATGCAATGAATCAGCTCCGCAGACGCTATCCCTATGCGATGGGACTTGAGTACACTGCACAGAAAGAACGGAAAGAGTCGAGCAAAAAAACGAAGCAGGAAGCCCTTGAAAAAAAGGGTTTACTGGAACTTTTCGATGACTTCTATTCTGAATACAAGCAAACCTCATTAGATAGTAATCAAAAAAAAGCCATCAATAAAACATGGGAAGATGCATTGAAAGGGGAGAAGTAGATGCGTCCTTTAAAATTAGTAATGAATGCCTTTGGACCTTATAAGGATAAAGTAGAAATTGATTTCACTCAATTTAATCAGTCTTCACTCTTTTTAATTAGTGGGCCAACTGGCGCAGGAAAAACAACTATATTTGATGCCATTGCCTATGCCTTGTTCGATTCAGCGAGTGGAGATGATCGAGATAAAAATTCATTTAAATCTGATCACGCAACGGATTTAGATTTGTGCTATGTTGAATTGGAGTTTGAATTAGGGAAAAAAGTCTATAAAGTTCACAGAACGCCAGATCAGACTGGGCCGGGTACGCGTACCAAGACCAGGAAAATAAAATCGAGTGTAGAATTTCACACAGAAAATTCGGTCACAACAAAAATTTTGGAAGCCAATCAGGAGATACAAGAATTGATAGGCTTAACCTATGAGCAGTTCCGTCAAATTGTGATGCTTCCCCAAGGCGCCTTCAAAAAAATGCTGGAGTCTAACAGCCGTCAAAAAGAAGAAATTTTCAGGAATATATTTGAAACAGATATTTACGGCTATTTTCAAGAAGAACTTAAGAAAAAGGCAAAAACTCTTTCTGACCAGCGTAAAAAATATGAATTGGCTTTACAAGAAGCTTTCAAGCGTATAGATTCTGAAGAAAATGAAACGTTAGATAAAGCCATCGCACAACTTGACGTTAAAACAGTCTTAAGCGAATTGGACCAGATTATTAAAAATGAAAATGAAGAATTAAAACAGATACGAACACACTTGTCTGATTTTCAAGAAGAAAAAGTGAGGCAAGTAAGACTGATTGAAATGTTGGGAAAACGTGATGCGCTCAACGAAGAAAAAGTAAAGCTAGATGAACAGGAAAAGCAAGTAGATCAATATAAAACACAATTAGTGAACCATGAAAAAGCTGAAAAACTTGTTCAGTTACAAAAAAATAGGCAAGATGCAAAAACTGAAAAAGAAACAAGTGAAAAACGACTTTCGGAATTAAATGAAAAAATCCAGCAAGTAAAAACTGAACGTGCAACCGTTGATGAACGATATAAAAGTATTTCAATAGCGTATAAAAAGCTAGACGATGTAAGAAAAGAAGTTTTGAAACTAAATGAAGAGCTCAATCGGTTTGAAATTGAAAAAGACAAGACGATACAGCTTTCTGCTCTTGAGAAACGTAAAAATGAATCACAAGTGAAAAAAGAGCAGATAACTGAACAACATAAACAATTAAAAGATAAACATCAGTCAGTGAAAACAGCATTAACAGAGTTGTCGAAGACACGTGAAAAATTAACAGCATGCTATAAAGTTTTAAGTACAAAAAAAGACGAACAAAATCAATTGAATCAACGCTTAAATAATTTGAAAGAAGTATCCCAGTGGCGTGAACAAGGTGAGGAGTTGAAACAGGCATTTCAAGCTGCTGAACAAACCCTTGATAAAGCAAGAGCAGAGTGGCAGTCGGCTAAATCTACGTACTTCAGCCAATTATCTGTTGTTTTAGCAGGTGAACTTGAAGAAGGAAAACCCTGCCCGGTCTGTGGATCGACTGAACATCCTACAAAAGCACAGGCCAAGTCGGAAGACATAACAAAAGAACGGGTCGATACATTCGAAAAAAAGAAAGAAACAGCAGAAAAAACCTTTAATCGTTTAGTGACTCAGTCAGAACATCTCTCACATCAAGTGACTGAACGCTGCGAAGAATTAGGAATCTCACCTAAAGATATACAAAATGAGAAAGAAAAAGTTGAAGAAAATACTGAAGCAGTCACTGAAAAAATCAACATACTGCAAGATGAAATAAAAACTGAAGAAGCAGCGGTTAAGCAAGAAGAAGCACTTACTAAAGAGCTTGATACATTAGAAAAAAAAGAGCGAGAAGCAGCTGAGGGCTTATATAAACAGGTTTCTATAATTGAAAATAGCGAAGTGCGTCTAATAGAAATCAGTAAAGAAATCGCTGATTTGAAAGAAAAACAGGTTTATGACTCCAAGGAGCAAGTCTTAGAACTTGTCGTGACGAAAGAAAGAGCAATTAAAGAAACAGAGAGACAAGAAAAGACAACGCGTGAAGAACTAAATAGGTTACAAAATACCTTAGCTACTGCAGAAACAGAAAGGAACCTGACTGAAAAGCGTATCAAGGAATTAAGTGAAACAGAAGAAAAATTAAAACAGACATTCAGAGAACGTATGGAAACAAGTGGGTTTCAAGATGATTTTGCGGATGCTGTCCTTCAAGAGGAACTGGTTGAAAAAAGGAAAAAGGAAATACAAACTTATAGAGAAGCGCGTGCTATTCATACGAATGCCGTTAAAGAGGTCGCTGATTTTCTTGAAAAAGCCGATAGTGTGGACTCAAAAGAAGCACATGAAACGCGATTGACTGAGATTGAAGCAACTATACCTGAATGGGAGATAAAGCGTGACCGCTATATCCAAAAGACAAGTCAAAATCAGTCAGCCCAGGAAACCATTCAAAAATATCAGAAACAAAGTGAGTATATTGAGAAAGATTATCAGTTATATGGAGAACTCTCTCGTATGGCAAATGGTGCAAAGGAAACCGACTATGTTTCTTTTGAGCGTTATGTTTTGGGGATTTATTTTGAAGAAATATTAGATGCAGCGAATACGCGATTAGCGCAGATGACCAATAATCGTTACGAAATGCATAAGAAAGTAGAAAAAGCTAAAGGAGCCGGACCTCAAGGATTGGATATCGATGTTTTTGATCATCATACTGGCAAAGCCCGTGGAGTCAGCACCTTATCTGGTGGAGAAACATTTAAAGCATCTCTAGCTTTAGCTTTAGGACTCAGCGACGTTATTCAAAGTCAAAATGGTGGGGTGAGTGTGGACACACTCTTTGTGGATGAAGGTTTTGGAACACTGGATTCTGATTCTCTGGATAATGCGATTCAAACCTTGCTTGATTTACATGAACACGGACGCCTTGTTGGAATTATTTCTCACGTTGAGGAGCTAAAGACACGAATACAATCGCATATCATCGTTGAGAAAAACACCTCGGGAAGTCAGGCTTATGTTCAGGCATAAATAATTAAATAAAAACTAAAGGAGAAATTAATATGACAGAAATGAAAAAAAGAATCGTACAATCAGAAAAAGCTCCAGCAGCTATCGGGCCCTATTCACAAGCGGTCAAATTTGGAGATACCCTTCACTTATCAGGGCAGTTACCAATTGATGTAAAAGTTGGTAAGATTACAGAAACAACCGCAGCTGGACAGACAAGACAAGCGCTAAAAAATGTAGAATATATTTTGGCCGAAGAGGGATTAGACTTATCAGATGTATTGAAAGTAACGGTACTGTTAAGTGACATTGAAAATTTCCAAGAAATGAACAATGTCTATTCAGATTTTTTCAAAGAACCTTTTCCTGCTCGTATCGCCTATGAAGTCTCCGCACTACCAGCAAAAGCGTTAGTTGAAATAGCCGTTATTGCAGGAAAGCAAACGATCTAAGCCTAGTGAGTTAATGATGTTATTGATAGTATAAAAAACCAGAGTAGAAAAAGGGGAAACACGTTATAAAACACCACACTCCAGATTGGAGGGTGGTGTTTTTTTGAAGTAAAAATATTTTCATCAAAAAAAACTTGACGAAAATATTTTCAAAGATTACAATGAATAAGAAAAAACTTTTGGAGGAGATAAAATGAGTAAATATTTTGAAAAGGCACAGCAATTTGGTAAGTCATTTATGTTACCTATTGCTATACTGCCTGCTGCTGGATTGTTATTGGGTATTGGAGGGGCTCTTTCTAATCCGAATACTGTAAACGCTTATCCAATATTGGATATAGCCTGGTTACAAGCTGTCTTTACAATAATGGCTGGGGCAGGATCGATTGTTTTTGCCAATCTACCTATTATCTTTGCGATTGGTGTTTCAGTAGGATTAGCTAAGTCAGATAGAGGAACAGCGGGATTAGCAGCTTTGATTGGTTATTTTGTTATGCACGCAACAATCCAGTCAATTCTAACCATCACTGGTGAGCTAGCAGTAGATAATTTGGCCGCAGTTGGTCAAGGGATGACTGTTGGGATTCAATCACTAGAGATGGGAGTTTTCGGTGGTATTATTATAGGTATTGTTGCATCATGGCTGTTAAATCGATACAACAAAATTGAGTTACCACAATTCTTAGGCTTCTTTGGAGGATCACGTTTTATTCCGATTGTTACTTCAATAGCAGCTATTCTCGTAGGGACCGCAATGTATTTTGTTTGGCCATTCTTCCAAGGGTTTATATCTAATCTAGGTGAACTTGTAAATGCTACGGGTTACATTGGTACATTTATATATGGATTTATTTTACGTATGCTTGGACCTTTAGGGCTACATCATATTTTCTATCTACCATTCTGGCAGACAGCATTGGGTGGCTCAGTGGAGATTGCTGGGGAAGTTGTTCAAGGAACACAAAATATTTTCTTTGCTCAATTAGCTGAACCATCTACTCAAGGATTCTTTATTGGAACATCACGCTTCATGTCTGGAAGATTTATAACAATGATGTTTGGACTTATCGGGGCAGCATTAGCTATTTATCGTACAGCAAAACCTGAAAACAAAAAAAATGTTGGCGGATTAATGCTATCTGCTGCATTAACTTCATTCTTGACTGGAATTACTGAGCCAATAGAGTTCTCTTTCCTATTTATTGCTCCTGTTCTTTACGTTGTCCATGCAGTCTTTGATGGCTTTGCCTTTATGTTGGCTCATATTTTTGAAATCACTATTGGCCAGACCTTCTCAGGCGGATTCATCGACTTTATGTTGTTTGGTGTTTTGCAGGGGAATGAGCGTACAAACTGGATTGTTGTCATCTTGATTGGAATCGTTTGGTTCTTCCTGTATTACTTTACATTCACTTTCCTAATCAAAAAATTCAATTTCAAAACACCTGGAAGAGAAGAAAAATTGGAGGAAGTAACTACAAATCAAGGATCCGACCGTGCTAACGCAATTATTGAAGCGCTTGGTGGAACAAAAAATCTTGTCGATGTTGATAATTGTGCAACACGTTTAAGGGTAACGGTTAAAGATTCTGAGCAAGTAGATGAAAAAGGACTTCAAAGTACAGGAAGTAAAGGACTTGTAAAAAAAGGTAATGGCGTTCAAGTTATTTACGGTCCACACGTATCTGTAATAAAAAATGAAATAGAAGAAGTGTTAGGAGAATAATAATGTTAGATAATATAAAATCAGGACTTGTCGTGTCCTGTCAAGCACTTGAAGATGAACCACTCCACAGCTCGTTCATCATGGGACGTATGGCAGTAGCTGCGGATCAGGCAGGGGCTCTAGGCATTCGTGCAAATTCTAAACAAGATATTTTGGCTATTAAGAAAACAACAGACTTACCTGTTATTGGTATTGTAAAAAGAGATTACGATGACTCTGAAGTGTTTATTACAGCAACAATGGAAGAAATAAATGAATTAGCTGAATCTGGATGTGACATGATTGCATTGGATGCGACAGATAGACCTCGACCAAATGGAGAATCGCTGGGAGCGTTTATCAACGAAATCAGGGCAAAATACCCATCGATACCTCTTATGGCTGACGCATCTACTGTCGAAGAAGTTTTGGCAGCTGAACGAATGGGGTTTGATTGTGTTTCGACAACACTTATGGGATACACAGAATATTCAACTGGAGATAATATAGCTGATAATGACTTTGAGCGTTTAAAAGAAATAGTCTCAAAAGTATCTGTACCTGTTATTGCAGAAGGTAAAATAGATACACCTGAAAAAGCTAAAAGATGTTTTGAAATTGGCGTTCACTCGGTTGTTGTAGGAAGTGCAATCACAAGACCTCAGCTTATAGCTAAGCAATTTGTTGACTCAATTAAACAAGTAAATAGCTAGAGTAAACGGGTTAAGTAAATAAAAGTAAGGGCATAGTCATTGTAGTCATAAACTACTTTGAGTGTGCTCTTTGTCTTTCAAGTTTCATATGATACAAATGGGAGAGTAATCTAGAAAAGAATAAACGGTTAATGTTATAATTAACATTACTTTGAATATATAAAAAGCAGACAGGTAAGCAAATATAAGTCGTTTAATACTAAAATAGGTTAGGAGAGATGGGATGAATGACTTTGTATTTATAAATAGACTAATGCAAAGAGAAGAATTATTATCCACCACAGAAAAACGAATCGCAGATTTTATCAAGAATCATAAAACAGATATGAGTAAAATGGGTATAAGTGATATCTCAAAAAAAGCAGAAGCGTCAAATGCCTCAGTTTCACGACTGATTACCAAACTAGGGTACAGTAGTTTTGGTGAATTCAAAGCAATGATATCCAGAGAGGATACATATGAAGAGGTTGGAGAAAAGTCGGAGAAAAATGTTACAGAAATCATCTCTAACTACTACAGTCAATTAACCAAGTCAGCTTCTGAACTTCTTGATATAAACGATGTGTCAGAGGTCGCTAATGGAATAAAAAAAGCAAAGCAAGTCTTAATCTGTGGCATTGGAAATTCGGGTCTAACAGCTATCGAATTTAAATATCGCTTAACACGAATGGGAATCAATGCAGATGCGCTAACAGATCCTCATATGATGATGATGCGAACGTCTTTACTTAATAAGGATGACGCGCTTATCGTTCTCTCGAATTCTGGAAAAACGCCAGCTGTTTTGAAAACGTGTGAAGTAGCGAAAAATTTAAATATCCCAGTCTATGCGATAACGAATCATGACTATACACCGCTGATTGACTACACTGATATTGTTTTATTTACATCACAGAAGGCAATGATTCAAGATGAAAAATTCATTAATAGTCAGCTGGCAACTCATTTTGTATTAGATATAATGACTTATACTCTATTAAATGATGCCACTTACTTAGAAAAACGAGTTAAAACGTTAAAACTAATCGATTGATACAAAGAGACTGGGGAAGTAATATATCCTAGTCTCTTTATGTTTTTAACTTTCTTTTACAACGTAGTATAAAAGATAAATTCAGTGTGTACCTTTATAATTTATGTATTAATTTATGAGTGCTTGTGTTTTTTTGCACCAGCAATATAGTTCTTTTTTTCCTCTTGATTAAGGTAAAAAACATATTTAAATTAATTGATTTTATATAAAAATGAAATAAATGTGCTTTGTTTCACATTTGCTATTGACTCTTTATTAGGGTGGGGCTATACTATGAATTAATAGGAGCTACTAATGGTATCGCCTATATTTTTAAAAGTTTTTTCCTAAGAGCTCAGGATAAATAACTTCTAGAAAGGGTTAAATTATGGAAAGTTTAATAAACGTTTTAAAGAAATTAAAATTTACAGAGTATGAATCTAAAGTGTATATAGCGTTACTGGAAAATGGTTCTTGTACAGGCTACAAATTGAGCAAGGTTTCTGGTGTTCCCCGCTCTAAAATTTATCGCATTTTAGAAACACTTGTGTCTCAAGGCGTTGTCGAACAAAGTACTGCTGAAAACTCTTCTTTATATCAGGCGATTTCTCCTGAACAACTATCTGCCCTTTTGGAAAGTTCGTTCAAAGAAACATTGTCCACATTTAAAGAGGAAAGTGCCTTAATTTCTATGGAAAAAAGTAATCATACGATATGGGAATTAGAGGAATGGCGAAGTATACTTTCTAAGATAAAAATGCATGTGTCAGAAGCTAAGTCTAGTTTACTAATTCAAGTATGGGTAGATGAATTGGACGATGAGCTAACTGCTCTGATCAATCAAAAGCAACAAGAATTAGACGATGTCGTCATCGTTCTGTATGATCGTCACAAAGAATATCAAACAACACTTACAAATTATTATGCTCATGGTTTTGAACAAGATAAATTAAGCGAAATCGGTCATAGGTGGATTACGATCGTGTCTGATAGGGCAGATGTTTTATATGCAACCGTTCCATTTAAGGGTAAACCTAAAGCGATTCATACAAAAAATCCGATCCTTTCTTTTTTTGCGAGTGAGTATGTTATACACGATGCGTATTGTCTGCGTTTAATCGATAACTTTCCTGAACAAATAAAAAATCAATACGGTGAAGACATGAAGGGTCTTCGCAACTTGTTTTCAATTTAAAATATAATTTATAAAAAATGGAGGAACAAAAAATGTTATTACCTATTATTCTTACACTTATTGTCCTAGTAAATGGTTCTTTTATATTACAGATTGTGAAAGATTTCACCAAAAATAGAAGTGAGTTAGCAAATGAACCCGGTAATCCTATCCTTATGGCTATATCGCAATTCTTCATCTTTTTCCTTTCAACTTTTGGGATATCGGACTTTGCTATCGGCGCCTCTCTCTATCCTAAGGCGAAATGGGTAGGAGATAAGAAGTTACCAGGGACGTTGAATACTGCTTGTGTTGTACCAGTTGCAGCTATGGCTCTTGCGTACATCTCTTCTATAGAAGTAGGAATCGCTACTTTACTTATTCCTATCGTTGCACAAGTAGTCGGAGCTTATATCAGTCCGCGTTTCGTAGTGAAATTACCTAAAAATACTATTAAAAAATTTGTTATTGCTGGCTTGATCGTTGCTGGTGGACTTATTTTAGCTGGTAAATTAGGTGTCTATCCTTCTGGCGGAAACAAAACATCTCTTCAAGGATTTAGCTTGATTATGTTAGGTGTATTATCAATGATTTACGGTGCTTTAAATAATATTGGTATTGGATCTTATGCACTAACTATGGCAACTGTTTATGCATTTGGGTTAAACCCGGCTGTAGCATTCCCAATCATGATGGGTGCTTGTACATTCTCTGTTCCAGTAGGTAGTATTCAATTCGTAAAATTGAATTCTTATTCTCGTAAAATCACATTTTTCTCTGCAACTTTCGGTGTTATAGGCGTATTAGTTGCTGCATTCTTGGTTAAAGGTCTGAACACAAATGTCTTACAGTGGGTTGTTCTAGGCGTTATTCTATATAGTGTCATTTCAATGATCCATGATCTGCATAAAGAAAAAGCAGCTAACTTGAAAACTGTTTAAAAAATAAAAATCATCACTTTTAAAAAGGAAGGGAACTAAACAATGGAAATGAGAGTCTTAAAAGAAAAAGAAATGAAACACGTTTTTGAAATGAAAGAAGCTATTCAAGCTGACAAAGATGCACTTGCTCTTTATTCTGCTGAAGAAGTCGATATTCCTTTACGAATCAATCTAGATGTTCCAGAAGAAGAAGGCCGAAGTCTTTATATGCCTGGCTATGCAGCTAAAGCACATGCCTTAGGTGTGAAAATAGTGAGTGTTTACCCTAAAAATATCGAAAAAGGTTTAACAAGTGTGCCAGCAACGATGGTGCTTGTTGATACTGAAACAGGTCAAGTGTGTTCAATAATGGATGGGACATATCTAACTCAGTTACGCACAGGAGCTGTGGCGGGTGCTGCGACTGATTTACTGGCACGTAATGATAGCTCTGTATTCACATTAGTAGGTACCGGTGGACAAGCTGAAACGCAACTTGAAGCTGTATTGGCAGTACGACCTATAAGAAAAGTGTATGTTTTTGACATCGATTTTGAACGTGCAGAAGAGTTTGCTGAAACAATGACTACTCTGTACGGCGAAAAATATGGGACAACTGTTGAGGCTGTCTCTGATATAGAAAAAGCGATTAAAAAGTCTGATGTGATTACATCAGTGACAACTTCACCAGTTAAAACATTTGAAAGTGAATGGGTTAAGCCAGGAGCGCATATTAATGGTGTCGGATCATTTACTCCAGAAATGGCTGAGATTGACACGGCGATTCTACAAAATGCGGGGAAGGTGTACTGTGATACAAGAGATGCTCTTGTAGAAAGTGGCAATTTCACCCAACCTGTTGAAAAGGGACTATTTAATTTAGAAGATGTCACGGGAGAACTTGGTGACTTGATTAATAATGAGACTCCAGGAAGAGAAACAGAAGAGGAAATTACTTTCTTCAATACAACGGGGAATGCTGTTCTGGATATAGTAACAGCTCAACGTATATATGAGGCTGCTATCAAAAAAGATATCGGAACAACACTCAAATTTTAATGACTATTCACGCAATGACTTAAGGAGAAGCACTCACATGAGTGTTTCTCCTTTTTTTAATCTGATTTTCAACCGTGTAATAAAAATGTCTAAATATTTATAAGACAATACGTTTAAGTAAGTTCTTTCTTTACAGGATATGAATCATTAATAATTAGTGATAAAATAGAATAGGAAATATTTTTGGGACTTTTGAACAGTTATTGGAGGCACTAGATTCAATGAAGAAGTTTTTTGCTTATAGTAGCATTGCTATTGGAGCATTGGGAGCCATTGTGCTGATAGGAGCAGTTATAATTATGTTCTTCCAGACGCGACTGGAAATTTCCAATGAACGATTGGCAATAAGAGAAGAAGAGCGCTCATCGCTTGAAGACAGATGGCTAGATGCTCACGACAAAGAGGGGAATGTGACCCTTATAATTGAAGATGTTGCAATCAAACAAAATAAAGGAACGCTAAAATGGTCAGATTCACAAGAAAAGAATGGCTTGGTTTATTTTTCAGTAGATTCGGGCGACACAATATCTTTTGCAAAAACTAAAAGTGATTTTCCAAAAGATATGCCCAGTTATCCAAAATATTTTCGCGAAGCGATCACAGCTGAAATTCAGAATTGACATATAGATTATTCCGATAGTTTGATTGCATAATAATTATGTAAGTGAGTTAAAGTGTACTATAATCAGGTGAGTAAGGTAAATGAAGGAGAAGGTAAATAATGACAGAAAAAATTTACGATAAAGAAATATTTGAAGCAATTGAAAAAGAAAAAAATCGCCAGGAGGAAAATGTTGAATTAATAGCATCAGAAAACTTTGTTTCGCAGGAAGTTATGGATGCTCAAGGTAGTATTCTGACAAATAAATATGCAGAAGGCTATCCTGGAAAACGATACTATGGTGGATGTGAATTTGTTGATGTGGTAGAAAATCTTGCCATCGATCGAGTAAAAGAATTATTTGGTGCTGAATATGCCAATGTTCAGCCACACTCAGGTTCCCAAGCAAACACGGCTGTTTTCCAAGCATTTCTTGAGCCAGGTGATACGTACATGGGAATGGACTTAAGTCATGGTGGTCATTTAACCCATGGGTCTCCGGTAAACTTCAGTGGGAAATTATATAATGTTATACCTTATGGGGTTGATAAGGAAACTGAAACCATTGATTTTAATCAAGTTAGAGACTTAGCTTTGAAGCATAAGCCGAAATTGATTATTACAGGATATAGCGCTTATTCAAGAGAGATTGATTTTTCAAAATTCAGAAAAATAGCTGATGAAGTGGATGCTATTTTGATGGTTGATATGGCTCATATCGCTGGTCTTATTGCAACGGGAGAACATCCAGACCCTGTTCCTTATGCCGATGTTATTACAAGCACGACACATAAAACCTTACGCGGGCCACGAGGCGGATTGATATTAGCTAGAGAAAAATATGCTAAAAAGTTAAATAGTGCAATCTTTCCAGGAACGCAAGGTGGTCCCCTTGAACACGTTATTGCCGCAAAAGCTGTTGCATTTAAAGAAGCTTTACAGCCGGAATTTAAATCATATATACAACAAATCAAGGCAAATACCAAAGCGATGGCAGAGGTATTTAAAGAATCAAAGGGACGTTTGATTAGTGGTGGTTCGGATAATCACTTACTGCTCATTGAAGTGACAGATTTTGGATTAAATGGGAAACAGGCAGAAACATTACTTGATACAGTCGGAATCACAGTTAATAAAAATACAATTCCATTTGAAACACTCAGCCCATTCAAAACCAGTGGTATCCGCATCGGAACACCGGCAATCACCACACGAGGATTTAAAGAAGAAGAAAGCAAACAGGTCGCTCAATTGATTATCGATACTTTGGAAAATAAAGACGATGACGAAAAATTAGCTGAAATAAAGCAATCTGTTCGTGAATTAACAAGTCGTATCCCTTTATATAAGTAAAAACGAAAGCACCCAATCTAAAATGGATTGGGTGCTTTATTATTAAAATATTTTATCTGGATTCAACCGGTTTTCTGGATCGAAAATCTTTTTAATTTGGCGCATATACTCTAAATTAATAGTTTGGGTCATATTATCCATGTATTCTTTTTTTACGATTCCAATACCATGTTCTGCAGAAGGTAAGCCACCGAGGGTATCCACTTTATGGTAGAGATCTTTAAGCAAAGCTGCTCTTTTTTTAGTCCATGCTTCTTCAGTTAAATCATCTTTCATTAGAAGCGTATGCACATTTCCATCGCCAGCATGTCCAAAGTTTAGCACATTCAGACCATGTTTCTCTTGCATCGCTTTAGTAGCCTCGATGAGTTCCGCAAATTTATTGATGGGGACCACTTCATCTAAAAGTTCGAATTCAGTAAACTTAGTTAAACCAAGCAGAATATTATCACGTAGGGCCCAATTTTTCTTTGCTTCCTCAGCATTCAATGCATGACTTTCCAGCGTCAGATGCTTCGTTACAGATTGTACGGTATCAATGCGTCCGTCTAGTTCTTTTTGATCATTTCCGTCCAGACTGATCATGAGATATGCCTGACCGACTTGTGATTTTAAAGGATAACCCAAGTTCTCTTCAGCATAGTGTAGAGCGGAGCGTTCAAAAAGTTCGACGCCTGAAGGATCTACACCACTTTTTAAAATTTCCAAAGTCGCTTCGGTAGCCTTCTGTGCTGTTTCTAAAGCTTGAAGGATGGTCACATTAGCTTTTGGTAAAGGGATGAGTTTGAGACGGAGGTGGGTCGTGATGCCTAGAGTCCCTTCTGAACCAATAAATAAATCTTTCAAATCGTAGCCAGAACTACTCTTGATATTCAAGCTACCTAAAGTCATTTCCTCACCATCAGGTAAGACGACAGTCATCTCCCTGACGTAATCCCGTGTTGTACCATACTTTACTGCACGAAGACCGCCGGCATTTGTTGCTACATTTCCACCGATTGTTGAGTGTTTAGAGGCAGGATCTGGTGGGTAAAAATAGCCTTTCTTTTCAACGAAGTCATGGATATTACCAATCAGGACACCTGGTTCAACCGTTAATGTTAATGTCTCTTCATCTAGTTGAATGATTCTGTTCATTAAATGTAGATCGATAATCAATTCATTACCTTTGATCGGAACTTGAGCTCCAGCAACACCCGAACCAGCACCACGCGCAATGATAACTAAATCTTTTTCAATAGCAAAACGAACGAGTGCCTTTACTTCTTCATGAGATTTTGGTAAAGCAACAGCATAGACCGGTTTGATATTTTTTACATAGGTATCATGATAATAGAAATCCGGAACAGCCTCCCCGATAAAAAGTCGGGAAACATCGGTTATGATATTTTCTAACTGCGACATATAATTCCTCCTAATAGTAGAAAGTCTTCTATTTGTACTCTTATTTTAGCTTAATCGCGTTGTGGATGTCTAATAAATAAAGTCTTATTAGGCATTCAGGTACAAATGACCATGAAGTGGTACTTTTGATAACTGGTAAATCGACCACAAGAAGGTCATCCTTACTTTAACGCGAACTGGGAACCATGATGAATGACTTTGAAAAGTATAAAACTAATAACCCCTTACTGTGATTCCTGGTCGACAGTAAGGGGTTGTTTGAATATATAAATGGAAATAATAATCGAAGTTATAAAGTTAAAGGGCTTGTAGATCCAGCTCTTTTAAAGTGGCATCGATAAATTCACGGCGCATTTTGAAGTCACTACCATATTGCTTGACTGCTGCGATTTCGCCTTGATCTGAATAAAAGCCTGCGTATTTTTCAGGTTGTCGGACAGCTTTGATAACAGATTGGCTTCCTTCTTCAACACTTACAAAGAAAGGATCTAATAAATTAAAGATGGTATCAGCTAATTGCTTACTCACATTATCCTTACCTATATTTGTGGAAACGGCACCTGGATGAACCGCAGTAACTCTGAGACCTTTACGGGAATAGAATTCATAAAGTTCTTGAGCGAGATAAAGGGTACCCAACTTTGATCTTCCGTAACCAGAAATAGGATTAAAGTGTTTAGGTTTGAAAAATGGTTTTTTCATAGGCGCGAATTTATAAGCACCAGAAGATACCACAGTAATTTGCTTACGCTCACTATTCATAATAATTGGCAAAAGTTCATGAGTAAGAAGGAAAGGACCAATATAATTAGTAGCCATCATTAATTCATAGCCATCCATACTTTCTCTGCGTGATGTTTTAACAATACCAGCATTGTTTATCAGACAGTCTATATGATTATACTTGTAAGTGATTGTGTGTGAAGCTTGTCTTACAGAGGTGAGTATACTCAAATCACATTCGATGAGTTCTATCTTTACCTTAGGATTTACGTCAAGAAGTTCTTTTTTCAGACAAGCAGCTTTTTTTAGATTTCGAGCCAACAAAAGTATTCGGTCAAAATCATGAACAAGTTCTTTAACAGTCGCACGCCCGATTCCTGACGTAGGTCCGGTGATAGCTAAAATCGATTCAGTCATAGTATTCTCCTCCGGTTTGTTTTCTGTTTTTGAACGGTTGCTAAATTAATTGATTTATCCTATTAATGTTCCGAAAAATATTATTTATTGTCAAATTATTCTGCTTCTTTTCTTTTTTCAACGATAATTCTTGTAAGATAAGCGATGGGTACAGTAATCAAAAATAAGCCACTTACTAGAGTAATACTATTAAATGTAACCTGCCCATTTTTAATAAGTGGTGTAGAAGAAGAAACAGAAATATAGATATTAATCAAGCCAACCAAAGTAAATAAGGAGGCATTTACAATAGGCCTTTGTTTTTTTCGAAAATAAGCACCTTTATACACACTCATGGCTGTGAAGTATAATACTGAAATAAATGCGAGTAACATAAATTCAAGTTCTTTCGTTTCAGCCCACTGAATTTCAAAAATAAAACTCAGGAAATAATTTACAAAAGTGAGTACCAATAAAAGTATAAAAGAATAAGTACCGTATTGATAGCGTATTAATTTCTGATATTCATCAAAATCGTTCATATTAACTATCCTCCCAGAATAAGTCGTTAAGTGTGACGTTTAGTGCCCTACATATTCGTCTACATAGATTGATGGTGGGATTATAGTCTCCACGTTCAATAGCGCTTATTGTCTGACGCGTGACGTCCACCATGTCAGCCAAGTCCTGTTGAGACAGATCCAGTCTGGCTCTGGCCGCTTTAAGTTTTAAGTTTTTGGCCATAAGCATACTCCGTTCAGTAAGATTTATATAACCTAATGTAAAATATATCATACATAATGATAGTTATAAAGGCTATCTTTATTAAAAGATAGCCTGAATTTATTATATAGTAAGTTCTAGTTTTTATTTACATATCCACTGTTTCTTAAATAATCAACAGTATCTTTTTTTAATTTTTCAAAAGGTTCATTAGATGTTGTGATCTGAAGGATAAAATCTATTCCTATCTTAGCTGGGAATGATGTAGTGTAACCGTTTGTTTTCAGAAAAAGATCCATTGCTACCCAGGCTGTTCGCTTATTGCCGTTATGAAAAGGATGACGTTTAGTTAGATTGATCATCAGGATAGCAGCTTTCTCTATTACTGAAGGATATAACTCTTGTTCAAAGACGACTTGTCTAGTTTGAGCTACTGCCATTTTCAGAGCATTGGCGTCTTTTACTCCGATAGGTTCTTTGGGGGAAAAGGTTTTAATGACATACACATTTATTTTTATAATGTCTTCAGCTGTAAGATAATTCATCATTTTTCAACAAGCTCTTCTAATAGTTCATGGTATTGTGCTACACTTTCAGCTATAAGAGCATCAATATCTTGCTTTTCTATTTTTTTTCTTAGTGAGACAGATCCTTTTGAATCGATGATGTATTCAATTTGATCGCCTGTTTCAAGGTCTAAGGTTTCCTTTACATCCTTTGGTACAGTAGTGATATCACTGTTTCCCGATTTTCTGATTTTATAGGATCCTATAGTATTGATATCGTCTTTATTAAGCATTATTATCCCTCTTTTCTCATTGTGTAGATATATTATACCTTAGTGTATACATAAACGCAATGTAAATACTGTATATATATCATTTTGTTATCAACCACTAAATAGTGTGAATGCAAATAGAAAAGTTAATCATAATACACTTCATCTAAAAATAAACCTTGTGCGGGGACAGCCATACCGGCATCTTGTCTTTTACCACTTTGAAATATATCGTCGATCGCATCCATCTCTAATGTACCGGTACCGATTTCCAAAAGTGTCCCAATCAAAATTCTGACCATTTTATGCAAGAAACCTTCGCCGATAAAGGTAAAATGCAGCAAATCCTCTTCCTGTTCGATCGTGATTTTCTCTAGAGCACGAACGGTTGATTTCTTTGTCTTTCTAAGCGCTGAAAAACCTAGGAAATCATGTCGTCCAGTTAATTTTTTAGCAGCTTTTCGCATTTTTTCTATATCCAGTTTTTCACTATAGTGAAAGCTATAGTTGCGCTCAAAGGCTGAAGGTATGCTCTGGTTCCAGACATAATAACTGTACTGTTTTCCGCTGGTATGATAGCGGGAGTGAAAGCGTTCGGGTACTTCTTCCAGTTTTTTTACGATAATATCCTGGGGAAGGTTTTTGATCAGGACTTCCTGCATAGCTTTTAATCCCAAAGTGTTATCTGTTTTAAAATTAGCGATCTGTGCTCTTGCATGCGTGCCGGCGTCTGTACGTCCTGAACCCACGATTTCAATCTCCGTACCAAGTAACTGTGAAAGGACCTTTTCAATTTTCCCCTGAATTGTTTTATCTGAATCTCCCAGACGCTGCCAGCCTAAATAGCGGCTACCATCGTATTCGATCGTCATTTTTATATTTCGCATAGTATCCCTCTTTTAACTTTTTTTATTGTTTCTTATTATTGTAACTATTCTTTTTAAGTAATTCCTTCTGCCCTCTATGATATACTATTTTAAGAGGGAGTACAGGTAAAATAAGAAGTCTATTTTCTAAAAAAGGGTGTGGGGTAGTGAATACTCATGTTGGAAGTGAAAATTGGAATCAGGCAGCTGCTTTATATGTACGCATGCAAGTCTTTGTTATTGAACGAAATATATCTCTAAAAGAAGAATTTGATTCTTTGGATCAAGATGAAACAATTTATGTAGTTGTTTACGATGATGAAAAGCCCATAGCGACAGGGCGGTATCACCAGATCAATACTGAAACTATACGTCCTGGGAGAATCGCAGTACTAAAAGAATACCGTAAAAGAGGACTTGGGAAAGTTATCGTTAAGGAGCTTGAGTCGCGTGGGAAGAGTAATGGATGCAGCAAATCAGTGATACATGGTGAACTTTCAGCGGCTAAATTTTATGAAAAATTGGGATATACAGTAAGCTCAGATGTTTATGAAGAAGACGGGGAACCGTGTGTGACATTAACGAAGCAACTGTAAAAATGTATGTAAGTGGCTATTTTAATAATAGTAAAAGATAAAGAACGAAATCAGCCTTCTCAAATGATAGAGAGAGGCTGTTTTTTATTATTAAAAACAAAAAAAATGAACATGCATGTATGCGTTTTATATGTATATATATATTGATTCTGAAGCTTTTTAATGTGCATAAAATTAATATTAAATAATAGAAAATAATATTTGAATGCACATTTTACATGTGTTAGTATCATGCGTGTGCATGTCTTAAGTAAACATTTTTCGAAATGAAAAATGACTCAATAATATATGTCTATTGAACTTATAACGTGCGATATTACTAGGAGGTCAAGAATGAAGAAGTCAAAATATCGTAGATTACTAACTGTGTTACCCATCTCATTCATTTTGTTAGGGTGTGAATCAGGAGATGAAACGCAAGATGAGGCAGAGAATGCTTCTGAAGCCGTTGAATACACCTTTACAGGAATTGAAGCAGGATCGGGAATAACAGAATTAACTCTCGGTATGATTGAAGATTATGATAATTTAGAGGGCTGGGAAATTAATAAGAGTTCTACAGCAGGAATGATTACAGCACTTGATCGTGCAATCGAAAATGAAGAGCCGATCATCGCTACAGCCTGGAGTCCTCATTATATTTTTGCGGAACACGATTTAAAAATACTGGATGACCCTAAGAATTCGTTAGGTGAAGAAGAAACAATTAAAACAATCGCTCGTCAAGGCTTAGAAGAAGATAAGCCGAATGCATACAAAATCTTGGACCGATTCAACTGGGATATAGAAGATATGCAGGAAGTCATGCTTGACGCCCAGGAGATACCTTTTGAAGAAGCGGCTCAAAATTGGGTAGACGATAATGGTGATAAAATTGCGGAATGGACAGAAGGCAGTGAAGAAGTTGACGGTGAAAGCTTTCATCTGATTTCTACACCTTGGGATACTGAACGTGCGTCATCAAATGTTATGGCAATCGTTTTACAAGACTTAGGCTATGAAGTGGATCTCACAAACGTAGACCCAGTCGTAATGTTCCAGGCTATTTCTGAAGATGAAGGAGATGCCAGTCTCTCACCTTGGTTACCAACAAGTTTTGGTGCTTACTACGAAAAATTTGAAGGCCAATTTGAAGATCTCGGACCAAACATGTCAGGTGTTGCCAATACTATTATTGTCCCTGCATATATGGATATCGACTCCGTTGAAGATTTAAAACCACGCAAATAAAATAAAAATAGTCAAACTCTTGGTTCATCAAATTATGATGAATCAAGAGTTTTTTTAATCTGTTTTGTGATTTAAGGTCAAGTCTACCTTTAAGCGAAGATACACAGGTTCGGCACGTTAAAGCTGCTGGAATCGTAGGACTGTCCGAAGGAGGCTAATGTTTGACGTCAATTAGCATTGGTGAAGGTAGAATGTGTCCGAAGAAGCCCAAGTTCGGTACGTTAAAGCTGTTGGAATCACAGGACTGTCCGAAGGTGGCTAATGTTCGACGTTAATTAGCATTGGTGAAGGTAGAATGTGTCCGAAGAAGCCCAAGTTCGTCATGTTAAAGCTGTTGGAATCACAGGACTGTCCGAATTCAGACAAAGAAGTGATTACGCGTTATTTGAAAAGCCGATCAACGCGTGTCTAATTTCATTTATGAATAAGACCCGTTTAATTACTTAAGAAATCTTCTGTGAAATGAAGTGAAACTTATCTGTAAGTTTGATATAGTGCTAAGTGAGTAGAAGGGTGGGAATAATATGAAAAGTTTAAATATTGCACATAGAGGGTTTAGCGCATTATACACAGAAAATACAATGAGGGCTTTTAAAGAAGCTTATGAAGCAGGAGCCGATGGGATAGAGTTGGATGTTCGCTTGGCTAAAGATGGAGAAGTCGTTATTTTTCACGATTCTAAACTAAAAAGAATGACTGGTGCAAAAGGAAATCTTCATGATTACACGCTTGAAGAGTTGAAAACTTATCCAATGCGTGATAACACCCTAGAAAGAAAGACTGAACAAACAATTATTCCAACCCTATTAGAATACTTTGAATGGGCAAAAGACAAACCAATCATAACAAATATCGAGCTTAAAAGTATTAAAAAAAATTATCAGTTGGAGCTTCGTGTAGCTGAACTTATTCAGACGCATAAAGTTGGTGAACAAATAATCATTTCTTCTTTTCTTGAAAATAGTTTGAATCGTATGAAAATATTGGCCCCAGAAATAAAAACAGGTCTACTTCTTTCTAAGTATGATGAAGATTCCATCAAAATGGCAAAAGAAATGGGTTTTGATTATGTCCATTTAAAAGCCAACAATCTTACAGAGGAAATTATAGAAACGGCCAATACTCATGGCCTGTGTATCAATACTTGGACGGTAAACGAGCAGAAAGATTTAGAGAAAGCAAACGCTCTAGGGCTCCACGGAATTATCACGGATTTTCCTGATCGCTTGCGTTTGATACAAGATTCTAATGACTCCGTTTAATGAAGAAAGATTATATTTAAAAGCGTAATGCATGCTCAGCATATTTTTCAAACAGGATTAAAAGGTATTACCGAAAAAGATACTTACTAATCATTCTACTTTAGAGATATTATGTATAGTGAAAAAGAGACATCCCTCAATTTAGAGGATGTCTCTTTTTAGTCGTTATCAATTTTAGTTAACTTGAAAGTATCAACGAAATAATTGAATATGAAAAAGCCTATAATAATGAGAGAAAAGCTGATCCATTGACTTGGTCCGGTAAGGTTACCCACTATGACACCTAAGATAAATAAACTGATGAACTCCCAAAACACCCAAGAAGCTAAATTAATTTTAATATAGTCGCCATCGGTAACAGTCAGCTTGTTACTTTTACTACCAAGTTGTTTAACTTGCAGGGTGGAACGGCCATTCGTAAGAGGAAATTCTTTCTCCTCGCCTTGAGCTATTTTTCCTACCTTATTCTCATTTAATCTTACGCTTAATTTAAAAAATGAAGCAAAAAAATCTGAACTTCTTTTTAGAATAATCGCCACGCTAATACCTCCTATTTATAGATAAGCATAGCATAGCGATAGTTGTATTTATAGATTATCCTTAATAAAGAGTAAGGTTTTATGAATCTACTCCCACTCCACTGTGGAAGGTGGCTTACTGGTTATATCGTACACGATTCGGTTGACGTGTTCGACTTCGTTGACGATGCGGACCGAGATCTTCTGCAGGATGTCCCACGGTATGCGGGCAAAGTCTGCAGTCATGCCATCAATCGAGGTGATAGCTCGGATACCTATAGTATAGTCATAAGTCCTCGCATCACCCATCACACCCACACTCTTGAAGCCAGGTAAGACCGTGAAGTATTGCCAGATGTCGCGGTCTAAGCCGGCTTTTTTGATTTCGTCGCGCAAAATTGCGTCACTTTCTCTGACGATTTCCAGTTTATCTTCAGTGATTTCACCAATGACGCGGATGCCAAGGCCTGGTCCCGGGAAAGGCTGGCGCCAAACGAGGGACTCAGGCATATCGAGTTCGAGGCCCAGTTCACGTACTTCATCTTTGAATAAAGCGTTCAACGGTTCAATGAGCTCGAAAGTCATATCTTCTGGTAACCCGCCAACGTTGTGGTGGGACTTGATCGTTTGAGCAGTCGCTGTGCCGCTTTCGATGACGTCGGTATAAAGGGTTCCTTGAGCCAGATAGTCGATGCCATCAAGTTTGGCTGCTTCATCATTGAAGACGTAGATAAACTCGTTTCCGATAATTTTACGTTTTTGCTCAGGGTCAGAAATACCTTCCAGTTTGCTTAAAAAGCGGTCTTTGGCATCAACACGGATAATATTTAGTCCGAATTTCCCTTCTAAACTTTTCATGACCTGATCGCCTTCATTTTTACGGAGAAGGCCGTGATCAACGAAGATACACGTCAACTGGTCGCCAATGGCTTTATTTAAGAGTACCCCGACTACGCTAGAATCAACGCCACCGGACAAGCCAAGTAAAACCTTTTTATCGCCGACTAAGTCTCTGATTTTTTCAACTTCCATATCGATAAAGTTTTGCATGCTCCAGTTGCCTGAACACTCACAGACGTTGAAGGCAAAGTTACGCAGTAGTTCGTTGCCGTGTTCAGTATGACGCACTTCTGGATGAAACTGAACGGCATGAAAGTTCTTGTTTTTATTTTCTATCGCACTGATGGGGCAGTAATCATTGGATGCAGTGACTGTAAAGCCTTCTGGTGGAGTAGTCACATAATCCCCATGACTCATCCAGACATTTTCTTCTGCTTCAAGAGATGTAAATAAATCTGCGGTGCGATCACTAATTGAAATTTCTGCTTTCCCATATTCGCGGTTCTTACTTGGCTTCACTTCGCCACCAAGCATGTAAGTCATCAGCTGCATGCCGTAGCAAATCCCTAAAATTGGAATACCTAAATTAAATATTTCTGGGTCAACAGAGAAAGAGTTCTCGTCGTAAACACTCATGGGTCCACCGGAAAAAATAATACCTTTAACGTTCATATTTTTCAGTTCTTCTGCTGTTGTTGTATGCGGAAGTAATTCCGAGTACACGCCGAATTCTCGAATGCGACGTGTGATCAGTTGGTTGTATTGACTTCCAAAATCTAAAACCACTAATTTTTCTAATGTTGTTGTATCAATAATTGAAGCCACTCGTTTTCCACCTTTCAGATAGTCGATCAATGCTTAACGCATAGTATAGTTGGGTGCTTCTTTTGTAATCTGGACATCATGAGGATGCGATTCCTTAAGGCCGGCACCGCTCATTTTAACGAATTGCGTTTCTTCACGTAAAGCTTTGATGTCTTTTGCGCCAACATAGCCCATGCCTGAACGTAGACCACCTAGCATCTGGAAAATAACTTCTTGAAGGCTTCCTTTATATTCGATGCGACCTTCGATACCTTCTGGAACAAGTTTGTTGGCTTCGTTTACTGACGTTTGGAAGTAACGGTCACTAGACCCTTTTTGCATGGAGCCTAAGCTACCCATGCCACGGTACGTTTTGAAGCGACGTCCTTGGAAAAGTTCGAATTCGCCAGGTGATTCGTCTGTACCGGCTAAGAGGCTTCCAAGCATAACAGCATGTCCGCCTGCCGCAAGAGCTTTGACGATATCGCCAGAATATTTGATTCCACCGTCTGCAATGATGGGTTTATTGAATTCTTTAGCAACTGTTGCAGCATCGTATATAGCTGTGATTTGTGGGACACCAACACCAGCAACAACGCGGGTGGTACAGATAGAGCCAGGACCGATCCCGACTTTTACCATATCCACACCTGTTTCAAATAAAGCACGTGTTCCTTCGCCCGTCGCAACATTTCCAGCTATCAAGGCAACATCTGGGAAGGTTTCACGTAGCTCTTTGATTTTTCTTATAACACCTGCGCTGTGCCCGTGAGCAGTATCGATAATAATCGCATCCACTTCAGCATCTACGAGTGCCTGCGCACGTTCGAAGGAATCACTCGTTACACCGATAGCTGCGCCAACGAGTAAACGTCCATGTTCATCTTTAGCTGCATTTGGGAATTGTACAACTTTTTCAATATCCTTTATTGTAATCAAGCCACTTAATCGGCCGTCTTTATCAACGAGTGGCAATTTTTCAATTTTATGCTTTTGGAGAATTTTTTCAGCTTCTTCTAAAGAAGTACCTACGGGCGCTGTGACGAGATTTGTATCAGTCATTTCAGTACTAATTTTCTGTGTGTGATCAGTTAAGAAGCGCAGATCACGGTTCGTCAATATACCAACGAGAACGCGGTCATCCATGGAGTTGACTAGAGGAACACCACTTATACGGTAACGAGACATTAATTCTTCTGCATCTGATATCAAATGTTCTGGTGTTAAGTAGAAGGGATCAATAATAACGCCGTTTTCTGAACGTTTTACTTTACGCACTTCCATAGCTTGTTCTTCGATGGACATATTTTTGTGGATGGTTCCTAGACCACCTTGGCGGGCCATAGCTATAGCCATACGTGAATCTGTCACAGTATCCATACTAGCGCTAAGAATAGGCATTGAAAGTTTTATTTTGTCCGTAAGTTGAACACTTAAATCAACATTATTCGGTAAGACATGACTTTCTTGCGGTAGTAATAAGACATCGTCAAAGGTAAGTCCTTTTTTAGCAAATTTTGTTTCCCATTTAGACATTAGTGATCGTCCTCCTTAAGGTTTACATCGAATCGGTATTTGATTTTAAGGATTAGTCTATCAAACCGAACGATGGGGGTCAAAGGATATTTTAGTGTTTTTCAATTATTAGATTTAAATGAAAAGATTTTTTTGTTTTTAAAAAAAGAGATAGCGCAAACAAAAGCTAACATGTTAATGTAGAATGACATTTTTTTAGTATTGTTTTTAAAAGATAGACCTATAAAATCTAATCTAAATATAATAAAAGTTTTTGTTTTCATTGTTAGTTTTTATAGGTCTTTAACTAGTTATAAGAGCTTTGTCATTGTTTGGATGCGCCAAAACACGAACATTAAAGGCAGATAGAAAATGATTAACTTAGAAGAGTCGTTTAAAACTCACATCTTCTCATTAAGTATATTCGGAGTTAAGACGCTTATCTAAAAATATGAGAAGTTCGGCCAATTTGATTGTTTTGGAAAGCAGAAAGTGTCGAAGACAGCAAACTTCGACCACTACGCCCGTAATCCTATCGGGAACTGTCCGAACTACCCCCGTGTTCGACGGTTGCCCAAGATTAAATGACTCGAAAGTGTCGAAGACGGCAAACTTCGACCACTACGCCCATAATCCTATCGGGAACTGTCCGAACTACCCCCGTGTTCGACGGTTGCCCAAGATTAAATGACTTGAAAGTGTCGAAGACGGCAAACTTCGACCACTGCGCCCATAATCCTATCGAGAACTGTCCGAAGCGCACAATTACATGCTGAATACATAATAACTCACAGTAATTGCTGAAGCAGTAACTCAAGGCGAAGAAGCAGACAAAAAAAGAAAAGACTTACAACAAGAAATTGATGATTTGAACAAAGAAAAAGACGGACTGAACGAAGAAGATGATACAGACAGAATTGATGAAATCAATAAACGAATAGACGAACTAAACAAGCAACTAAATGAATTGACTAATGAAGAAGAGTAAAGAAAGGAGTTTGATTTCATGAAAAAACTCACTTTCTTATCACGTTTTGGAAAATGGATAGGCATAGGAATTGTGGTTCTTTTTCTCTTTTTCCTCATTATCGTCACGCTACTTTTTCAACGTGAAGAGCAAAGACAAGATAATCTAGGCTCATATGGTGCAGGAGAAGTACCAGAATCCGTATTACAGTGGCAACCTTACATTGAACAAGAACTTGCCAAATATGGCCGAGCAGACAATCTACATGTCTTGTTGGCCATTACCACACAAGAAAGTGGCGGAACAGCTTCTTTAGATATTATGCAGGCAAGTGAAAGTTTAGGATTGCCACCGAATACCATTCAAGATCCTCTCTTTAGTATTGAAGTAGGGGTGCGGTATTTTGATGAAGTCATGACACAAGCAGAAAATGCAGGGGTTGATGTCGATACCGCCATTCAAGCTTATAACATGGGGAATGGCTACATTAACTTCGTGGCGCAAAACGGCGGCAAACATTCGGGTGAACTTGCACAAGAATTTTCCAATCAAATGAAAGCTCAACTGGGATGGTCTGTTTACGGCGATCCGAATTATGTTGCTCATGTAAAGAGATATTTAGGCGAATCTTTAGGTAATCTCGGAAAGGATACGGCATTTGGTCAACTCCAAAACCCCTACTTTGGTCAAGAGGACAAATACGTTGTGACGTCAGAAATTGGGTGGCGTTGGGGAAGAATGCACAAGGGTATTGATTTAGCCCCACTTGGAGCAACTAACTTGCCGGTTGCTTCAGCAGGCGAAGGAACAGTTGTCTATGCAGGGTTTAGCCCTACAGGTGGATTTATGGTAAGAATACGCCATGATGAATATGTTTCTGACAGTGGAAATACTCTTCACACGCAATATTTGCACCTTTCACAACCGCCAAGTGTGAATATTGGGGAACTCGTTGATAAAGGTCAAATTATAGGCCTGACAGGAACAACTGGACGTTCCACCGGTGTTCACTTGCATTTTGAAGTGCATAACGGAGAAGGTAACCAAGTAAACCCTCGTCATTTTGTAGATTTTTCCCCGCATTAAACGTTTCAAGGTAAAAAATCATACTGACCTTTTACCTTGAAAGAAAGGGAAGTGATAATTATTGAATAAGAATATCGGGTTGATTGGTTTGTCAATTTTACTATTGTTAAGTGTTGTTTCAGTAGTTGGCTTATATTCTGAAAACACTGAATTAAAAGAAGAAGTGTCTGCACTCACAACTCAACAAGACTATGAAAGTGAAGAAGTTCAAGAAGTACCGAATGTAGAAGAGAAAGTCCAATTCATTCAAACAGCATTTAAGAATATGTTGAATTACACAAACGAAACTTACAACAAACGGTTAGAAGAAGCGGAAAATTACTTTACAGTCGAAAGTACCGAATTGTTGCAGGGAGTAGGGACTGACGAAGACCCTAGTATTGCTATTCAAAGCTCTACTTCAAACGAACAAGTCTATCAAAGCCTGCAAGGTGACGACCAATTTATATATGTATCAGAAGTTAGTTATCAAGTAGAAGAGAATGACCCTGTTGTCATTGATTATTTCTATCAATTTACTCTTATTGAAAGAAATAATGAGTATCGAATTGATAATGTTGAAATCATACCCAAACAGCCAACTGTTTACTAAAAGCATTATGGTGGTAAGTCAAGAACAAAGATTAAGAGATTTCAGTAATATTCGATAAAAAAAGCCGCACTCAACTAAACCGTCACGTATCCGAAAATACGTTCGGTTTAACTTCCGGATATCCGCCCTTAAGAAAACACTTTTCTTAAGACTCTATCGCCTCCGATCTGGCGATATAGAGTTGGTGATTGCTTAGGAGTGCAAACACCAGACGCACAAATTTTCGTGCTGTTAAGACGAGGGCTCGCTTGTGCTGGGCTTTTGGTACTTCATTGTACTTTTTATCGTAGTAGTC
>NZ_FNYW01000054.1 GCF_900109085.1 Alkalibacterium gilvum
TGCGGAATGACTTGGCAACATTGCCCGTTTTGCTTTGGAAAATGGAGGCATACTGCTCTTCCAAGTCTATCCATGGAATCAGCTCTGCTTTTTTGACCCAACGATTTTCAGGATTCATGGTAAGCCCCACGGGCTGATTGAAGTCATCGAATGATAATTGAGTATTAGGCTGCTTTTTGTACACATCTATCGCTCCATTTCCTTGAAAAGTGCAAAGAATTTGATAGTGGTTCATTGAAATCCTTGCACTTATTATATCAAAAACCATGGACATTTACCGTAATATCAACATATTTGAATTATTCAGTACACACTATATAGATGAAATAAAAAACAGCGCCCCTAATAGGAGCGCTGTTTTTTATTTACTGCGTTGGGATAAACATGAACCTTTCACCATTAGTCAAATTATCAATCAACAAATGATATTTTTCATCTAATTGTCCAATTACATTGACACGTTCATCTTTCGGATAATCTTTTTTCGTTATTTGAACTTCTCCTGAATAACGTTTATATAAGATATTATCCATCGTAACTGATCCCTTAGTTCTTTTCATCATTTGTACCGGCTCTACTGACTTTCCAGCTTGTGCATACTGTCTAGATTCCTGGACTCTAATCAATGTTTGTGGGGAATCCACACGTACTGTAAATGTCTCATGATACAAGTAGGTTAGCTCTTCAGGTAAATCGACCGGAAGACGGATAAGTTTATCCTCTAAATAATTTAATATCAGTTTCAATTCGAAATTAGATAATTTAATATCACCGAGAAACGCTTTGTCTATACTATGACGCTTCAACAAATCAATAAACTGAGCATAAGGAGACAGATATCTATGCTCTTCTAGCGTAGGCAAGCCTTCAAATAAAGGGCCACGTTTTTCCTCATCTCCTGAAATAAATGCCAGAATCTGACCTGATTTTTCTTTGATTCGTTCATTTAATGAGCTGAAAAATGTGTGATCAAGCCCTGTTTCAGGACGTGGATAAAAGTTATGCATATACAAACAATTCTCTTGAGCCACATCCTGTTCTAACAAGGTTGAAGCGTTATAGGTAAAACTAACAGCCAATTCTTCTCTTTTCAATTTATCTAAATCAAAACCAAAATCGAGCCTGACATTATTTAAGTGTAAGCGGCGTGATAACGAAGACAATGACTCTTCTTGAAACCGTTCCAAAGTCAAAGGCGAAACATCAGCCATGATCCAAAATCCATTTTCATGGAGCCATTCACACATTTCCTCAACATCTCTAACGTAAGAATCTGTTACTTCTTCAGTTAAATGAAGAGAGGTAAAAACCGGTGTCTCTGTATTTTTTAGTTTTTCAAGTAAGGGTCTCTGGTTTTTAAACGCAGATACATAGACAGCTAAACCAAATGTCTTAGATATTTGCATTTCTTAAATCGTCCTCTTTAATAAACAGTCGTGTGATGATGAAACCACCAATATAAGAAATAATCAAACCTATAGCGTAATGGATCATTCCCTCTTGCATAAGTGGGAGTGCTACCCATCCTGAAGGTCCCCAAGCATTAGCCAGTACACCCATCATCATAACGTAGGCACCACCGAATCCTGCACCTAATCCAGCTGTGATAAATGGCTTACCTAATGGTAGTGTTACTCCATAAATCAGCGGTTCTCCGATACCTAAAATACCGGCAGGCAAGGCCCCTGATATAACACCTTTCAATCTTTCATCCCCTACTTTTTTCGCAAGCAGATAAATCGCAATAGCTGCCCCGACCTGTCCAGCACCTGCCATTGCTAGTACTGGGAATAGTGAAACCCCACCGATTGCTTCAAGTTGAATCGCATAAATAGGAATAAGTCCATGGTGTAGTCCTACTAGTACCATTGGTAAGAAAGCAGCAGCTAAAATATAACCAGATAAAATACTTACAAATGTATTTTCAGAACCGATAATTAAGCTTAACCCTCTTACTAACCAATCAGATAGGAAACCTGAAACGGGCATTATAATGAAGACAAATATTAACGTTGTAACAAGTAGTGTCACGATGGGTGTAACCATTAAATCCAATACATCTGGAATACGTTTACGCACAGCTTTTTCTATCTTAGCAAGGATAAAGACACCGAAAATAACTCCGATAATCCCACCTTTACCTGTTGTTAATATAGAATTCAGTGGCTGATCAACGTCATATAAACCAACAAGCGTAGATAAATCAATTAATGGTGCCGCAATGGACATCGCACCAATCATTCCACCTAAAGCCTCTGTTGCACCAAAACGTTTAGCAGCATTAACACCCGTAAAAATAGCAAAGTATCCAAGGAATGAGTTACCAATCAATGCAAAGGTAATGCGAATACCTTCCCAGACATCGCCACTTATTGTTTCCTCACCTATCATTGTGCCAAGTAAACCACTAATTCCTTGGAAGATACCAGCTGCAATAATCGCAGGAATCATCGGAATAAAGATGTTAGCTATAGTTGCTAGCGCTTGTTTAAATTTGCCTTGTGGCTGTTGGCCTTTCACTTCTTGCTTGTTTTGTTCCCAGTTACTAGAGTTGCTTGACGATTCGGATATATCAAACTTTTCTACCAAAATATCATTGATCTTCTTGGCGGTTCCAGGCCCAACGATGACTTGGTAAGTATCTGCATCATTAACACCCATAACACCTTCAGTATTTTTAAGTCTTTCTTCGTCTATAATACTTCTATCTTTCACGTTCATTCGTACGCGTGTCATACAATTTGTAGAGGAGTGAATGTTGTTCTTTCCACCAACAGCTTCGACGATCTCTTGAGCTAATTTTTCATTATTTTTAACCATCTGTTTTGCTCCTTTTTAATTTATAGTTTACAGTGCTCTTCTTACGTGACCTTCTGACTCTTCAAGTTTTTTAACAGCTTCTTCTTCATTTATATTTAATAAAATCATAATAATAGCGACTTTTACTTTCCCATTGCTGTCAGCTAATGCTTTCTTAGCTTCTTCTCTTTCAACATCTGTTGCTTTCATAACAATATTCTCAGCTCGTGTAACAAGCTTTTCATTTGTTGGCTGTACATCGACCATCAAGTTTTTATACACTTTTCCAATACCAACCATAGCTATTGTAGATAACATATTTAAAATCATCTTCTGGGTAGACCCTGCTTTTAATCGTGTTGAACCTGTTAATACTTCAGGGCCTGGCACGGCTTCAATAGCAATGTCTGCAGCTTGGCCTATTTTAGTGTTTTTATTACAAGCTATAGCTATTGTTGGTACGTCTATCTCGTTCGCATAATTCAATGCGCCTATAACATAAGGTGTGCGGCCACTAGCTGCTAGGCCTACAACCACATCATTATTATTTAATTCAATCTTGATTAAATCTTCTTTTCCTAACTCCTGACTATCTTCTGCGCCTTCAATGGCTTCTGTAAATGCCCGTTCTCCACCTGCAATCAAACCGACTACTTTTTCCTTCGGTGTGCCAAACGTCGGCGGGCACTCTGACGCATCCAGTACGCCCAGACGTCCACTCGTTCCGGCGCCTGTATAAATTAATCTCCCTCCTTTTCTTAACTGTTTAATAATGACATGCACAGCGCTTTCAATTTCAGGAATCACCTCCTCAATGGCTTCTGTCACTTTCTCATCTTCTTTATTCATTACAGTTAATGCTTCTTTTACACTCATTTGATCAAGATTCAACGTATTAGGATTTTGTTTTTCGGTTGCCATTTTCTCTAATTTTACCATTATTCCCGCTCCTTTTTAATTTGTGTTTTTTCAAGTATTTCAATCGATTCTTCATACATCTTATTAATATAAGTTGTGAAGAGAATATCAATAACATTCAACTGAGCAATACGCGATGACATTGCACCACTTCTAAAACTAAATTCATTTGATGATACGTAAATGGGATAATCCGCTAGCGTATTAATAGGGGACTCCTCTGTTTTAGTGATTGAAATAATTGTCGCGCCATTTTCCTTGGCTACTTCTGCACACGTTATCATTTCTTCAGTTTGACCAGAGTATGAAATCACTAAAGCAACATCTTTTTCCCCCATATTCTTAGCCATGAGGAGTTGCGTGTGCCAGTCTTCACTGACATAAGACATTTTATCTATTCGCGTAAATTTCAATTGCGCATCTTTCGCTACCAAGAGTGACGCCCCAATGCCAAAAATAGTTAACTTCTCACATTCAAACAGTTGTTTGACACATTCTTTTATCATTTCAATGTCAATCAACTTTTCTGTTTCTTCTAATGAGAGAATATTCTTGTATGTTACTTTATTGACTATCTCCTCTATTTCATCTGTACGAGTCAATTCAGTAATATGTTTCTGCTTGTAATTTGAGCGTACAGCCTGTTCATAGATCAAGTCTTTCAAGAAATCTTTGTACCCCTTATACCCTGTCTTTTTACAAAGGCGAATAATTGTAGATGGGGACGAAAATGTTTTTTCTGATAAGTCATAAATTGTCATATGACTTGTTTCTTCTGTATTTTTTAAAATATAATCAATAATAGTTACTTCGGTTGGACTTGCATCTTTTTTATATTCTTTTAAGTTTAATGTAGCTATGGCCATAGTTTATCTCCCTCTTAACTCTTATATTACCATTCCAAAACATTGTGTCAACAAAACGCTTACTTTGTGAAACAAAGTACCACTTGTTGGTTCTTATCACATTAAAAATCCCATTTTAAATAATTCGAACGCCGACTTAGAGCATGCCTAATATAATATTAAATGCTAAATAAGTGACTGCTGGCTTACTTTTTTTATGTCTGACTTTCTTAGGGTGCATTATAATATTAAAAACACTCCCATTTTTGATGTGGTATCATTCAAATCTTTGAAGTCTCTCTATAATAATTAAAAAGATAACTTCGTTCTAAACTCGAAGTTATCTTTTATATTCTTTTTTTTAATTATTACTTTCGCTGGTCCATAAACCACTTGGCCGATCGAGAGGCCAGTTGGTAGGTTAGTGGTGCATCGTTATTGCCATGTTGGGTTCCGCCAACTAATAATCCAAAGAAAAATAATGATTGCATCGCACCATAATTTTGATTTAAAACGTGTGCATGTGGCCAATCTATTAATACGAATCGTCCATTCTGGTGAGGCATAATTATATTTTTCCTGAATAAATTATAAATTAAAGTGGATCCTTTTCCATTTTTTTCCAGTCGCATTTCAAAACCGGCCGCATTGATGAGACGGCCAACTCGGTCACTCTCACTGGCTTGGAGTATAAAACCACCATCTTCTGAACTTTGGATTTCCTTTAGTCCGTATTTAATTTGTACTTTTCCTTGTTTGATTAAATCAAGTAACCAGACAGATGTTTCATACGGCACTCGGGATTTGAAAAATAATAGTTTACTATAATACTTTGTTAAATATGTCTGCTTATCCTGACCGCTTAGACTATTATATAAACTAGGAAGATAAGGTATTAGTTTACTTGTATAAGCTTGGATTAATGCGAGTTCTTGGTCTTTTGAGTCAACAGCTTTTTTGATAGCAGTTAAATTGCCTGCCTTGTAACGATTATAAATTTTTGAAACGTCTACTCCAAAAGCTTGGATATCCTTCGTAAACGTAGATAGAATATTCTCAAGCGGAATTAAGCCACTCCCTTTTTCCTTTTCTCTAGTGATCCATTCTTTTGAGAATGAAAAGCGAAGACGTTCTCTTTCATAGGGAATATCAGCAAAATAAAAGCCCTGATCTTGGACATAAAAGGTTAGTGGATGCTTCAAATCATAGTTCCGAGTAAAAAAGCGCATCAAATCAATGCCTGTCGCCCCACTACCAATAACACCTATGCGCTCATCATTTCCGATATTGACTAATTTTTTATTTGCCGGATAAGGATTTGATATATATCCCTCTGTTCCCTTTAGATGATAATAATCAGCATACTCTGGATGACCTACAGCCAAAAAGACTGCATCGTATGTACCTTCTATTGTCTCTTCTGACGTTTTCAGGCGATAGACATGCTGGCCACTTTGCTTGTAGTGCGTTTTTTCTTTAGTCTCCGCATCCAATACATCAATATCCTGGACACTTGCCTTTATATGCGTCACTTGTCTATGACTAAAATAAGGCTCAAAACGCTCCGCCAGATAATACCCAAATTTGGGTCGAGACACCAATCCTTCATCATTAAATGGTTCCTTATACTTCTCTTTTAACCACTTTGAAAAGTCTAATGGGTCATTATCGTCAACGCTTAAGTAATCTGGACTCACGTTCAACATCAGTGATTCATCATCGGGACCATAGGGTAATCCAACGCCTAAAATATCTCTCGGTTCATAAATATCGATTGTATCTTCTTTTTTTAAATTTGGATGGTTTAAAAGTGATTTCAGAGCACTTGCGCCCGAAAGTCCTCCCCCAACAATTGCTATTTTCATTCTATTCCTCCTGCCAAGCCCCATACATCACTAACAAAAAACAGTGATTATCTACATATGGACCCTGATAACATATACTTTTTTTCATTCTTGCTCATTATAACGCAGAAATACTTAAAGTGGTTTAAATTTTTTTAATGTATGTGTACATTCTACTTTTATTCTACAAATGTACACAATGACTCAAGCTATACGTTTTTTTAAATGCTTGCTCTTAACTCGTTCGTTGTCTGTTATACTGAAAGAAATCTATCTATTCAATAACGCAAATTAAAAAGGAGTAAAAGACTATGAAAACAGCGGAACAATGGATAAAAGAGCTTGATTTAATACCACATCCTGAGGGTGGATATTTCAGACAAACCGACTTATCTCAAGAAAAATATACAGCTAATGGAAGTGAGTCAGCACTTTATACAAATATTTACTTTTTGTTGACTGAAGAAAGTCCCTCTCATTTTCATAAACTCGTTTCTGATGAATTATGGTTTTATCATGCAGGGAATCCCTTAACAGTACACTCTCTTTTATCCAATGGGACCTACAAAAAAACAACGTTGAGTTTGGAGTCAAATAAGGGACATCACTTACATCACACGGTTCCAGCAGGTGTGATTTTCGGCTCCACTGTGGAAGCAGGATATGCACTAGTTAGCTGTACAGTTGTTCCAGGTTTTGACTTCTCTGATTTCAAACTATATACAAAAAAGGAACTCTTGAATCATTATCCAAAACATTCTGACATAATAAACAGACTGGCTTACGATACTATCCCAGAATAAATACAGATATTTTCATATTAAAAAAAGAGAAAAGATTTAAAACGAGTTGATTCATACCTTAGATACGGTATAGTAAAAAGGAACAAATAGTCTTAAATTAAGGAAGTGGCAGTCATGCGTATCAATAAATTTATCAGCGAAGCAGGAAAAAGCTCCCGACGTGGTGCCGATAAGTTGATTAAAGAAGGTCAAGTTACTGTTAATGGTAAAAAAGCTAAAATCGGTAGCAATGTCGAACCTGGAGACGATGTACGAGTCGCTGGCGAACAAATCTTCATCGCGCGAAACAATGTTTACATTGCTTTAAATAAGCCGGTAGGAATAACAAGTACAACCGAAAAAGGTGTCAAAGGAAATATCGTGGATTTAGTTAACCATCCTTTTCGTGTCTTTCATATCGGTCGTTTAGATAAAGACTCTGAAGGTTTGATTCTATTAACCAATGATGGCGATATCGTTAATGAGATTTTACGTTCTGAAAATAAACACGAAAAGAGATATGTCGTATCTGTTGATCGCCCCATTTCCCCTGAATTCCTTCAAAACATGTCTGAAGGGGTCGAGATACTGGATACAACAACCCTTCCATGTAAGGTGACACAACTTTCAAAGTATGAATTTGAAATCATTTTAACACAAGGGCTAAATCGACAAATCCGCCGCATGTGTGAAGCTCTAGGATACAACGTCTATCGTCTGCAAAGACTTCAAATTATGAATATCCACCTGGGAAATCTCCCAGTGGGACAATGGCGTTATTTATCAAAAAAAGAGAAAAAACAGCTCTTTAGAGAATTAAATTACACACCGAAAGAATGGTAACTTTCATAATGCATAAGAGGCTGAGACAAAAAAGTCCCAGCCTCTTATGCATTTTTGAATGTTTAAACTATACCCCAGAGAGCAAAGCAGCTATCCACTTTTTTTATTAAAAATTGTCGCGGGCATTTCTCAGTTCTATAAATTCATTTAGCGTTTCTGCCTTAAGTAATAAGTTAATGCCTTTCTCTTTTCCTATCGTTGAAGGCAATGTGGGCTTTCCATCTTTTCGAAGGTCTTTTACCCCTTCCAATGCTTCTTTTATAGTTTGATTGTCCGATTCTATCGACTCCGCAAACTTTAGATTTTTTTCTGTATACTCGTGCCCGGCATAAACGTTTACATCATCGTTTAGCTGTTTGAATTTCTGCAAAGCTGCAAACTGTGCTTGATAATCACCTGTAAAGACACGGCCGCACCCGCCGGAAAACAGCGCATCGCCACAAAAAAGCGCATGTCTGGTAAGTAGACTGATATGCCCATCAGTATGTCCGGCTGTTATAAATACTTCGAAAGTCTCTCCTAACAACTCAAAGGTGTCGCCGTCTTTTAGTGTCTTTGTATTAAAATTATCTGTTTCTTCAGGTCCGTAAACAGAAGTGCCTGGATAGCTTGCGATTAGTTTGTTTACTCCTGCTGTGTGGTCATCATGTTTATGTGTGAGAAGGATAGCCGTTAAACTGCGTTCATTTTCTTTTAAGTATTCCAAAACGCCTTCTGCTTCTCCTGGATCAACAACAATACTTTCCGTCCCTTTTTCTATAATCCATATATAATTTTCAGACAAGGCTTTAATTGGATGGATGGTCATATTTAACACTCCTCGTATAATAAGTTTGAAGATAAGAATTGTACTTATCTTCTTTGGTTGTTAATTTCTTAAATAGTTCAGAAGCTTCTCCCCCATGGGGGAGAAAATTTTCAAAACTTTTAGTCATCTAGTTAACTTTTGATCTTTGACAATTTAATACTATCCATGGGTTCTGCTTGGTTATTCCGTGCTGTTTCTGTGTAAAATAGAATCAGATGGAAGTCGGTTCTTAGTGGGATGAAGCTTCCACTCCTTGTAGATCAACTACACTAAAAGCATGCTTCCCGTCATAGTGTTGAGACTATATACTCATAAGCTGAAT
>NZ_FNYW01000020.1 GCF_900109085.1 Alkalibacterium gilvum
TTTTAATAACTAATTAACATGCACCCTAGAGGAGTCGAACCTCTAACCGCCTGATTCGTAGTCAGGTACTCTATCCAATTGAGCTAAGGGTGCTTTATAATGCCGAGGGCCGGAATCGAACCGGCACGGAGAAAACTCTCCGCAGGATTTTAAGTCCTGTGCGTCTACCAATTCCGCCACCCCGGCTTGGAATGTCTCTTGACAGGAGAATTGGAAAGCGGAAGACGGGATTCGAACCCGCGACCCCCACCTTGGCAAGGTGATGTTCTACCACTGAACTACTTCCGCAAAAAAAAATGCCGGCTAAAGGAGTTGAACCCTCGACCCACTGATTACAAATCAGTTGCTCTACCAACTGAGCTAAGCCGGCTAAATATACAATATACTACAATGCGGATGGAGGGACTTGAACCCCCACGCCGTGAAGCGCTAGATCCTAAATCTAGTGCGTCTGCCAATTCCGCCACATCCGCATATATACAATGTATATATGAGCCGTGCAGGATTCGAACCTGCGACCCTCTGATTAAAAGTCAGATGCTCTACCGACTGAGCTAACGGCTCTAAATATAATGGAGGTTAACGGGCTCGAACCGCTGACCCTCTGCTTGTAAGGCAGATGCTCTCCCAACTGAGCTAAACCTCCATAGTATTTCGCATAGCAACGTCCTGCTTTCACAAAGGGAAACCCTTCACTATCCTCGGCGCTGAGAAGCTTAACGGCTGTGTTCGAAATGGGAACAGGTGGATCCTTCTCGCCATCATCACTATACAAAACATTTTTTTGCAAATCAGCAATTGCTGAAGCAACTCTTATATCTTACAAAATCCTTTCCTCTTTGTCAACTGATTTTTTAAATTTAATTAAAAAAAGGCAACAAAGAAGGATTTGATTGAGTAAAATTTTCTTAATTTTGCCAGTTTTCACTGATAAAACCGGCTCTTCCTGAACCAACACTGTACCGCTTATAGTGTGCAGAATTTTTCTTATAAAAATCCTGATGGTAATCTTCCGCTGGATAAAAGGGTTGGGCTTTTTCAATTTGAGTGACAATCGCCTCATCAAACTTCCCACTATTTTGCAATTCTCTTTTTGATTCTTCTGCGACCTGCTTTTGATGCTCATCTATATAGAAGATAACGGGCCTATAAGAGTCCCCTCTATCTGCAAATTGTCCACCCGCATCAGTTGGATCTGTTTGCCTCCAGTAAATGTCTAAAAGTTCCTTATAAGAAATATTTTCTGGATCATAAATAATCTCGACAGCTTCTGTGTGCCCTGTCTTTCCTGAAGTCACTTGACGATAAGTGGGGTTTTCTACATTTCCGCCTGTATACCCTGAAGTAATTGAAACAATGCCTGGTAACGTATCAAAGGGTTGGACCATGCACCAAAAGCATCCGCCCGCAAAAATTGCTCTTTTTTCATTAGCCATTTCCATCCTCCTTAATAATTGACCTTTTACTTGTCTTAGCGTATTTCTGTTTTGCCACCCATGTAAGGAACAAGAGCTTCTGGTACTTTGATGCTACCATCAGCTTGTTGGTAATTTTCCATAATTGCTGCAACTGTTCTTCCCACAGCAAGCCCTGACCCATTCAAGGTGTGTACATAGTCTATTTTACCATCAGATTCTTTTCTATACCTAATCATTGCTCTTCTCGCTTGGAAATCTTCTGTATTTGAACATGAACTGATTTCTCTGTAAGTGTTTTGCGCAGGTATCCATACTTCTAAATCATATGTTTTAGTAGCTGCAAAGCCCGTATCTCCAGTTGAAAGCAAAACAACACGATATGGAAGCCCTAGTTTTTGAAGGATTGCCTCAGCATTATTTGTCATTTTTTCAAGCTCTTCATAAGAATCTTCTGGTTTAGAAAATTTAACCATTTCCACTTTATTGAACTGGTGTAAACGAATAAGCCCACGTGTATCTCTGCCAGCGCTCCCGGCTTCTGATCGGAAGGAAGGTGATAGGGCTGTATAATATTTAGGCAAGTCTTTTTCTTCAAGTATTTCATTTTGATGGTAGTTCGTTAAAGGGACTTCAGCTGTTGGGATTAATGTCAATGGATGGTTTTTAATCTGGAAAACATCCTCTTTAAATTTAGGAAATTGTCCTGTCCCATATAAAGCATCATCATTAGCTAAATAAGGAGGAATAATTTCTTCATAACCGTGCTCAGTAGTATGCATATCCAGCATGAAGTTATACAAGGCTCTTTCTAATCGAGCACCTAATCCTTTATAGTAAAGGAAGCGGCTGCGAGCAACTTTTGCGCCACGTTCAAAATCAAGAATGCCTAAATCAGTCCCTAAATCCCAATGTGGTTGTGGTTCGAATTCAAAAGTTTTGGGTTCACCCCATTTACGTATCAATACGTTAGATTCTTCATCTTCTCCCACGGGTAGTGACGGGTGAGGCAAGTTGGGTAAGCCTGCAGATATATTGTGGATGCCTTCTTTTAACTTCTCCAACTCCACATCAATCTCTTTAATGTCTCCCCCTACTTTTTTCATAGCAGCTATGACTTCAGATGCATCTTCCTTGTTTCTTTTCTTTTCTGCAATCTGTGCAGAAACATCATTGCGGTATTTTTTTAACTTTTCTGACTTTTGAATGCATTCTCGTCTTTTCTCATCTAGTCTTTTCAACTCATTCAACTCATCCGCTTTTACACCGCGACTCTCTAGTCGTTTTTTTGTTTCTTCAAAATCATTTCGAATCCGTTTTATATCCAGCATATTTTTTCTCCTTCTTTCATTTTTTATATTTTTATGAGTATTAAAAAAGCAGCCTTCTATCCCGAAGTTAGGGACGAAAGGACTGCTTCTCGCGGTGCCACCCTGATTCAAAAAAAACAGTTTCCTGTCTTTCTGCGCTCTCTGGGGTAACGGCCCTAACCGAAATAATTTAGGCAATTTGGCTTCATTATTCAATCTTAAACGATGGATTCCAGGTTCAACAAGTTCAGCTCACACCATCCACTGACTCTCTTTGCTTGTTTCAGCCCATACTAATTCGTTCATTTATTTTTTATTTACTTTATCTCCATTTTACCTTACTTTGTTCTTGAAGGTCAATACTTAAGCTGTATATTAGAAGCGATCCTTAAGGCTACCAAAGAAATCTTTAATCACATTTGAGAACACAGTAAAGAAACCAGCACGTTCAACCGTGTCTGCTGCTGCTACTTGAATGGCGTCTTTAGCTTCTGAGTCAATAAATTCGATATCTTCTTGATCATCTAAAACAAGCTCCCCTACAACATCTCCCGCTTCTACAGGCGCTTCAATTTCTCCCTTATCATTGAGTAGCTCTTCTTTGGGTTCAAAGGTATAGCTGAGTGTCTCTTCATCTTTATCATTCGGTAAATAGTACGCTAATGCTTCTGTTGTTTTTAATTTAACCTCTTCTTCCACTCCATTTTTAATTGGTAGCGGTTCAATATCGGTTAATTCAACATCCTGTTCAACAAGCGTTGTGTAATGCCATTCATCAAAGCCATAATCGAATAATTTCCCTGTTTCTACGAAACGTTGTGAGCGATTGGTAAAACCATCTCCTGCTCCCATAACAACTGATATCAAACGTTGCCCATCAGACGTTGCTGTACCTGTAAATGTAGCGCCTGCGAAATCGGTTGTCCCCGTTTTCAAGCCGTCTACTCCTTCACGTTCATGGGTTAGCCCCTCAAGCATCCAATTCCAATTTTTCATAGAAATAACATCTTGCGTTCCTTCTCTAAAGGTTTTTTCAGGAATACTCGATGTTTCAAGCACTTCTGGATAGTTTTCTAGCAATTTCATCGCAACTTTGGCAATACCTTTAGCGGGCATCACATTTTCTGCATCCTCATCGCTATCAGGGTAATGATCGCCATCTAAGTAACTATTATTTAAACCTGTTGTATTATAAATTTCGTAATTTTCGATTCCAAACGAGTCTACCAAGGTTCTCATACGATCAACAAAGGCAGGTTCTGAACCTTCTATCTTTTCTGCTAAAGCTATTGTAGCACCATTTGCCGAGTAGATTGCTAAAGCTTCATATAATTCTCTCACAGTGTAAGCTTCGCCTGCACGCAAAGGTACATTGGACAAAGCATAATCTTGACTAATTCTGTGTGCATAGTCACTGATTATCACTTCGGAATCCCAATTTAAATTCCCAGCATCAATTTCCTCAAACAATATATATTCGACAAGCATTTTCGTCATAGAAGCAATACCTTTTGCTTCATCAGCATCCTCTTCGTGTAAAATCTGTCCTGTTTCGTAGTCAAGAAGAAGTGATGCATCTGATTCTATCTCTATTTCATCTGCATAGGTCTGTGTCCCAGTCATAAGAACGGGTAAAGCGATCGATGCACTTAAGGCTATTTTTAATAGCTTTTCCAGTCTAGATTTCATTGTTTTTTTAACTCCCATATTAATTTCTAGTATTCACCATCTATTGAGATTAGTGTCTTTTGTCTGTATTTTAACATAACTTATAGTACGCTACCCTCGTTAAAAACACAACCATTTTCACTGACTTTTCACATTTTTCAACATCTCCTTTTGTATATATAAAAACGACAGAGAGACTATCTCTGTCGTAGACACACTCCCTTACAAAGGGCAATCTCAGCTGATTTATCTGCCTAACTATTTTTAAAGTGATCGTTTAAGCGGCAGCAAGACGTCAAACACAGTCCACCCATGTTCAATACGTGCTGTAATTTCCCCATTATGAAGGTCAACAATACTTTGCGCAATCGCCAACCCTAGACCTGTCCCTGATGTTTCTTGCGAACGTGATGTCTCCGCTCGATAAAAACGTTCAAATAATTGTATCAAGGCCTCTTTTGATAGTTTTTCTCCATCATTTTTTACAGAAACAAGAACATTATTTTCTTGCTCTTGCACGCTTATCCGTATATTTTTACCGTTTTTTCCATATTTAAGTGCATTTGAAAGCAGATTATGAAAAATGCGCACAATTTTTTCTGTGTCTGCCTGCATTATCATTGGTTTTTTTGAAGAAATGATTTGGATATTTTTCCCTTCTTTTTCAGCTTCCAATTCAAAGTCAATAGCCACTTGCTCAAGTAACTGCACCATATCAAAAGTAACATAATCAAGCGGAACCGTGGTTTGTCTGACCGTGGTGTATTCAAAGAGGTCATCTACCAGTGCTTTCATCTGTTTTGCTTTTTCATAAGCCGTATGCACATATTTTTTTGCTTGTTCTTCTGAGCCATAGCGATCTTCTTCTATTAAGCCTAGATATCCCATAATCGATGTCAATGGCGTTCTAATATCATGACTCACATTTGTAATTAGTTCATCTTTACTTTGTTCGATGCGCCTTTCTTCTTCCATGGCTTCAACAGTAGAATCCACCAACAGATGCACACTTTCTACAACTTTTCCTATATCACCACTATAATTCCCGCGTATACGATGTTCATAATTCCCCTGGGCAATATAATGAAGTTCTTTAATAATATGCTTGAGCTTATATTGCCGATAACGTCTTTTAAGTCGCCAGTGTATGGCAACGCCAGCTGTAATAGTAAGAAATAAAAATACTAGCGGGGTCAACCCCCACAATTCCTGTTGGTCTATATCCTCTACAACATCACCAAAAAGCCAAAGCGTACTAACTGTTTCTTTAAATGTAACAACAAACCACCGGAATATTTCATAGGCAGCAAAGTAACAAAGGAAAATAATTCCAGCTGTAATAACAGCTTCAAAAGCGAGTCGCCATTTTTCTTTTGTTGTAAGTTTCAATGTGACCCTCCTTTTTTAACTCTCTATTTTGTAGCCGACACCCCATACCGTTTTAACAATACTCTCTCCACCCGTAGCTTTTTCTATTTTATCTCTAAGATGGCTAACGTGAACCATCACTGTTTTGGCAGGCACGAGACTTTCTTGCTTCCAAACTTTTTCAAAAATATCATCTGCACTGAAAACTCGATCAAGATTCGTAGCAAGCAAATACAATATCCCAAATTCTAAAGCAGTCAGTTGTATAGCAACCCCTTCTATCGTTTCCACTTGGTGCTGGTCCTTACGTATAATTAAAGGTCCGACCTCTAATTCTCCAGACTCATTCCGACCGGATCCATAAGTACTTCTTCTAATTAATGATTTCACTCTCGCTAGAACTTCCAATGGATTAAAAGGTTTGACGACATAATCATCTGCACCATTGGTTAGTCCACGAATTTTATCTATATCAGCTGTCTTTGCACTCAACATCAAGACAGGCAATGAGGAAATCCCCCTTATTTCTTTAACAACTTCCAGCCCACTTTTTTTAGGCATCATAACATCTAGAATCAGACAATCAATATCCAGACGTTGTACTTTATCAATGACTTCTTGCCCGTCATGTGCTTTTTCAACTTCATATCCTTCATTTTTTATATAAATTTCAAGCAGATCACAAATCTCTTTGTCATCATCCGCAATTAAAATACGCATACCTCTACCTCCTAATCCTTTTATTTCCATTCATTTTATCATTTATAGCTGATGAAATGGGTTAAGTTTTTATAAAGAAAAAAGGCTGTTCCTATCTTTGTAATGTAAAAAAACAATAAAACCCAATTCAATTGAATTGGGTTTTTACTTATTCTGTTACTGGGTATGCATAAAAAACAAAGCGTTCAGGAGCGCTTCCTAAATAATCAAAAGGATAGCAGGTCGAGACAACGAGCACTTCTTCCCCCATCTCCCCGACAACAGTTGTATCATCTGCATCAACAATTTCAGTCTCTTTTATTTCATAGGTGTAATCACCATAAGGCATTTCCACTACAAAGGTGTCACCTATCTCTAGTTCTACAAAATTTTTAAACACAGTATCTCGATGGCCTGAAAATACAATTTGTTCTCCTTGGCCAGGTAAAACTGTACTCGACATATGCCCTACGCCTTGATGCAAAGCGTCAGGATCAGTTCCTTCCACTACACCAATACTTCTGTCTAGTTTAGGTACATGTAAAATACCAAACGCTTCGTACATTTCTGGAGTAAAATTCTGTATTTCTTCTTCAAGTTCTATATCACTATTCTCTTCACGTAATGTTTGTATCGCTGATTCTGCTTCTTCTATTGTAACAGACTGCGTTTGGTTCTGATCGTATAATGAATAGCCAAACCATCCAAGAAAGGCCAAACCAACAATAATAAAGACATTAGCTAACGCTTTCATTTTATCCTTCCCATCCTCGTTATTAAGAAAGCAGAGAGAGGCTCTCCACTTTCTCCCTTCTTTAAGAATACCTTATTTCTGTTCACATATAAAGTCACAAAACAGCCTAATTGAGTAATCACAGTCTTTTCAGTCTTTTTTAGAAGAGCTATCAGTGTAATAATTACTGGCATTATTTAGTTTGTTACAACGTTTAGCTCTTTTTATTTCTCTTTACTGTCATACCCGATCCAAGATACACATCATCTTCATTATCAGGATTCCTTCTCACTGTAAAATGATCTGGAACTTTGTCTACTCCGCCATTCACAAATGGATTACATCTCAAAACTCGTGATATGGACATAAGAAACCCTTTAAACGCACCATGTTTTTCTAACGCTTCCACACTGTAGTGAGAACAGGTTGGATAATACCGGCAGCTTGGCGGAAACAAAGGCGAAATAAGTTTCTGATAAAATTTTACGAGTGCTAGAAGTAAAGTTTTCATATTATTAACTCCTTTATATCGATAACTACCTAAGTATAGCAAACACACTTACTTTTTAAAAGTTATTATGAGAAGTATTCAAAATATCCTTCTACACCTTTAATACTAGCAAAATACCTTACCTGCTAACAGCACAAAAAACCGCCTCAATTGAGGCGGTTTTTTTAATCATTACATTAATTAAACTTCTTCGATAATATTTTCCACTGTACGCGTGACGTATCGGGCATCTTTGATTTCTACGAATGGCTTGATTCCCTCAACTTCGAACATGTCCTGATTAATAATTTCTTCCATTGCTGCTTGAGCAACCAACGGGTCGAGATTCTCAATCGGTTGATCCACACCAATAACCTTTGTTTTTCCCTCACCTGATTTAAAGCGCAGTTCTAATCGTTTTACCATATCTTTTCCTCCTCTTTATTTTCATAATTATTAAAGTGTGTAACGATATTCTTCAATGACAGTAGCATATGATATGGGTAATTCGTTGACCGTACCTAGCGCTTGAGCAAAAGCTGCAATTTGTTCGTCTGTCAAGGTCTGCATTGCGCCATTAAAACGACGACGAATATACTTTTCGTTTACTGCATCCTCTAAAAATATATCCACTTTATTTCCATCCCATTCTTTTTGCATATGAGTTCCTCCTCTGTTTTTTTGTAAGGTGATCACTGCTTACACCCTTAATAACGAAACAGAGTTTAAAAGTGTTACCTCTTTAACTAATTTTTCAAGTCAAGTTATCCTACTCTCCTGCTTATATAAATCATTGGACCAACGCATATAAAACATGGGAGACAAAATTACTGACTTAAATTTTCTTCTTTAACTTCTTCGTAGCAGAAACAATCTGTAACATGATCATTGACCATTCCACTTGCTTGCATAAAGGCATAACAGATGGTAGGTCCGACAAATTTAAACCCATCTTTTTTCAATTGTTTACTCATACGTTGACTTCTTTCTGTTTGTGATGGAATGTCTGAATTTTTGATTCTCGCATTTTGTATGGGTTCTCCATCCACAAATTGCCATAAATAATCTGAGAATGTTTGACCACTTTCAAGGATTTCCAAATACGCTTGAGCGTTTGTGACGACGGATCTAATCTTCAATTTATTTCGAATGATATTCTCGTTTTTCAATAGTTTTTGAATTTTTTCTTCATTATAATTACTTATTTTTTGAGGATCGAAGTTATCAAATGCTTCTCTATAATTTTCTCTTTTTTTCAATACCGTTAGCCAGCTTAACCCCGCTTGTGCCCCTTCGAGACATAATAATTCAAAAAGCTGTTTATCATCATACAGCGGTCTTCCCCACTCTTTGTCATGATAATCTTTGTACTTTTGGTTATCCGTTACCCACTTACATCGGTTTGTCATTTTATTCTTCCTTTCTCAATTTATTGTGAACCCTCAGACTCAAAAGCAGATGTCAGTCTTGTGCTTTACTTGAGTATACTCTGGTAAAAACCTTTTATTGTAATTATACAGAAAATAGACACTTTTTAGAAAAACCGGGAAATAAAAGCGTTTTATTACGGATTTATCATTTTTTAATCTAATTATTAGAAAGCTGTATCAAAAGCGTTAGTAACCGGTTACATCAATATTAAAATTCTGTTTGCAAGCCTAATCGTTTTACTGTGGTGTCTATGCTTGGTATAATTAATGTTGTGCAAATAACTGGGATAACTAACGTTTTTTACTTATTTTTAATTTTTGATCTCACTTAAGACTGTTATCCGTCTTAAGTTGTAACGAGAACGAAACAAAATTTTATAAGGAGGCTGTAAACCTTTGGCAACTAAAGTTGAAATTCAAGACTTAGTCAAAATATTTGGCAAGAAAGAAAAACAAGCTTTAGAACTAGTGAAAAAAGGTCATTCAAAAGAAGATATTCTTGAGAAGACTGGAGCAACAGTTGGAGTGAACAAAGCTAGTTTTAAAGTCGAAGAGGGCGAAATATTCGTTATCATGGGACTTTCCGGTAGTGGTAAATCAACGCTTGTACGTATGCTCAACCGTTTGATCGAACCCACGGAAGGAAATATACTAATAGATGGCGATAATGTTTCTAAAATGAGCAAAGAGGAGTTACGTAAAGTCCGTCGAGAGAAAGTATCAATGGTATTCCAGAACTTTGGACTATTTCCTCACCGCACAATATTAGAGAACACAGAATACGGTTTAGAAGTGCAGGGCGTTGATAAAGAAGTAAGACAAGAGAAAGCTGAAGCTGCTCTTGATAACGCCGGTCTTCTACCTTATAAGGATCAAAAACCTAACCAATTATCTGGTGGGATGCAGCAGCGTGTCGGGCTTGCCCGTGCACTAGCAAATGATCCTGAAATCCTATTAATGGATGAAGCATTCTCTGCGCTTGATCCATTAATCCGTCGTGATATGCAAGACGAGTTAATTCAAATGCAAGATGCAATGCAAAAAACAATCATCTTTATTACACATGACTTGAATGAGTCATTACGTATTGGTGATCGTATTGCTATTATGAAAGACGGAGAAGTCGTACAAGTTGGAACTGGGGAAGAAATTCTTACTAACCCAGCTAATGAATACGTTGAGCGTTTCGTTGAAGATGTCGACCGCTCCAAAGTTCTTACTGCTGAGAATATTATGATTCGTCCACAAACCTTACGTGCTCAGAAACAAGGTCCAAGAGTGGCGGCTCAGCAAATGAAAACTGAAGGTCTATCAAGTATGCTGGTTATCGATAATAATCAACAGCTACAAGGTTACGTTACCGATGAAGATGTTCTAACTGCAGTTAAATCTGGAATCAAGAACTTTGATAGTATCTTACGCACAGATATCCCTACAGTTTCTAAAGATACATTGGTGTACGATTTATACGATATCATCCACAACACAGACACGCCTGTGGCTGTTGTAGATGAAAACAACAAATTAGAAGGTATTGTTATCCGAAGTCTCGTTATAGGTGCCTTAGCTAAGGACAGAGAGGAGGAATCTAACAATGGAGAATAGTATTTTAGATGTCATTCCTGAAATTCCAGTAGCCGATTGGATGGCCAATTTTATCGATTGGCTGACTGACAACCTCTCATGGCTATTTGATGCCCTTAGAGATGGCGGGGACGCGGTTATGGATTCAATGACCGAATTGTTACTCGTCGTACCACCCATTGCGTTTATTATCGCACTTACTGCATTAGCATTCTTTGCAAGTGGTAAAAAATGGGGCTTACCGACATTTACTGTCCTAGGCTTGATTTATATATACAACCAAGGTTTATGGGAACCGTTAATGTTTACTATCACATTAGTTATCGTTGCAAGTTTACTCTCCATCGTCATCGGAGTGCCTGTAGGTATATTGATGGCTAAGAGTGAAATTGCCAACTTTATTATCACGCCTATTTTAGACTTTATGCAGACGATGCCGGCTTTCGTTTATCTAATCCCAGCTGTCGCTTTCTTTGGTATCGGTATGGTACCTGGGGTCTTCTCAGCAGTTATTTTTGCTCTTCCACCAACTGTTCGTTTTACGAACTTAGGTATTAGACAAGTATCAGATGAAATGGTAGAAGCTGCACAGTCTTTCGGAAGTACCGCTTCACAACAATTATTCAAGGTTGAATTACCCTTAGCTAAAGCAACAATTATGGCGGGTATCAACCAAACTGTACTACTTGCTCTATCAATGGTAGTTATTGCTTCTATGATCGGAGCACCTGGTCTAGGTGAACGCGTAATCAACGCCTTACAACGTGCTCAGGTTGGTCCTGGTTTTGTAGCAGGATTCGCTTTAGTTGTTCTGGCTATTATTTTAGACAGAACCTTACAAGGATTTAATAAAGAATAAGGTATTAAAAAATTTAAAGGAGTTTTTATATTGACTAACAACACATGGAAAAAATTAGGTTTAACTGTAATGTCCGCTTCAGCTTTATTCTTAGCTGCATGTAGTGATGATTCAAATGATTCAGACGATAGCGCTGAAGGTACTGTAGACGGCGAAATCGAATTAGCCTATGTTTCTTGGGATTCTGAAATCGCGTCAACAAACGTTATTGGGCAAGTTTTAGAAGATGTCGGTTATGATGTTAAACTTACTGCTTTAGATAATGCAATTATGTGGGAAGCAGTAGCAAATGACGAAGCTGACGCAATGGTTTCTGCTTGGTTACCAGGTACACACGCGCCACAATTTGAAAACTACTCAGACCAAATGGAGCACTTAGGTCCAAACCTTGAAGGTGCTAAAATTGGTTTAGTTGTTCCTGAATATATGGATGTTGATTCTATCGAAGATCTATCCGATGAAGCTGATATGGCAATTACTGGTATTGAACCTGGTGCTGGTGTCGTTGCTGCAACAGAAACAGCTTTAGAAGAATACGAAAATTTATCTGACTGGGAAGTTAAAACTTCTTCATCAGGCGCAATGGTTACTCAACTGAAAGATGCATATGAGAACGAAGAAGAAATTATCGTAACAGGTTGGTCTCCACACTGGAAATTCCAATCTTATGATCTTAAATATCTAGACGATTCAAAAGAAGTGTTCGGTGGAGAAGAAACAATCGACACATTTGTTCGTGAAGACTTAGAAGATGATATGTCTGAAGCTTACCAGATATTAGACAACTTCTATTGGGAAGCATCTGATATGGAATCTGTTATGTTAGAAATCCAAGATGGTACTGACCCCGAAGAAGCTGCTGAAAACTGGATTAATGACAACCAAGATAAAGTAGCTGAATGGACAGATGGCGTTATAGAAGAATAAATCCTTTATGATTTATAAAGAGGTTGAGACTGCTGTCCCAACCTCTTTATTTTTCTGAATATTTTAGATATGAAATCCCAAAGAGAGCAGACCTATTATCTGCTCTCTTTGGGATTTATTTCATTTTATTTAGTAAATGAGGGGCTGATTTATAAATACCTAATGCTCCAAGGGGGGCTGTAAGGATAATGGACATCACAGCCAGGGCTAAAATGGTTGTCCCTTGCTGCACCCCTAAGGCTAAGGGCATGGCCCCAATGGCTGCTTGTACGGTCGCTTTAGGAGTGTAGGCAATCATACAAAAAAGGCGCTCTTTAATGTCCAGTCCACTGTTCATAGTTACGAGCCAAACCCCAAGGCTTCTTGCTAATAAACCAATAATAATAATTAAGACTCCAGATAAGCCGGCATCTAATGCCTTTGTAATATCAACTTCCGAACCTACAAGTGCAAAGAGTAAAATCTGCAAGAAAAACCATAGACCGTTTAATGCAGTGGAAAACGTTTGAGCTTGTGTTGGAACTTTTTCCAAGAGTAAAAAGCCAATTGTCATCACACCTAGTAAGCTTGCGATTCCAGTATAATCCCCCCACTTCACGAAAATAATGGTTAGTGAAAGTAATAAAACCAATTTCTCACTATGATTTTTTGACCTTTTATTGAATATATAAACAAAAACATAGGCAATTACCGCACCCAATAGTATTCCTACTAAAATATTAAAAGGGATACTCAGTAAGTTTTTTACCAGTGATGTGTGACCGGTTTGCGTTTCAAGTCCGACAAAAAATGTAAAAAATGTTATAGCAATAACATCGTCTATTGATGTCCCCGTTAAAAGCAAAGTGGGTATCTGCTTGTCTTCCCCATATCTTTTCTCTTTCAAATCAATCATGCTTGGTACAACAACGGCTGGTGAGACAGCTGCTATTATAAAACCAAGCATCCCCGCTTCGCTAAATGAAAAGCCAAGAAGGTAATAAGCTAACCCCATAACGGTAAATCCTTCTAAAATACAGGGTATTATACTCATCTTAAGAGCGATAACACCTACTTTACGAATTTGTTCTTTCTTTATACCTAAACCAGCTCTTAATAGTATAATGATCAAAGCAAACGTTCGAATGTCTTGGGACACAAGCAGCAAATCAGAATCCAAAATATTTAATACGTAAGGTCCCATTAATACTCCAACAGTCAGCATACCAATAAGCGGTGGTAGCCCTACACTAGATACAACTTTTCCTCCAATGTAACCAGTTAGTAATAATAATCCCAATCCTATAAGCATGTTTTTATCTTCTTTCTATTAATAAATTTGATATCATGGATTAATGGATTGCCCACCAATTTCTTTAATATCTTCTTTCCCATCTCGTTCTACAATCGCTTCGATTCCTGCTTCGATTCCTCGAGCAATATCTTTCAGATTCATTGAAGGCTTATTCGGTTTGTCTATTACCTGTTCTGGAATGAATGGACAATGTATAAATCCACCTTTTTTACCTGGGTAATTTTTATCAATCATATATAAAATTTGATACATGATGTGGTTACATACAAACGTGCCTGCTGAATTAGAGACACTTGAAGGAACTTTGGCTTCTCGCATTTTCTCTACCATTGACTTGATTGGAAGTGTACTAAAATATGCTGCCGGGCCATCTGCTTTGATTTTTACATCAATAGGCTGTTTTTCTTCATTATCTGGAATACGTGCATCATCAATGTTGATTGCTACACGTTCTGGTGTGACACCATAACGTCCACCAGCTTGTCCGATACAAAGAATAACATCGGGATTAACTTCTTTTACTTTTTCTTCAAGAACTTCTGCAGATTTATGGAAAACTGTTGGAATTTCCAGCTTCACAATTTCTGCACCTTTGATTGAATCTGGGAGAAGTTTAACTGCTTCATAAGCTGGGTTAATTTTTTCTCCTCCAAATGGATCAAATCCACTAATTAAAATTTTCATTTCATTCATCCTTTCTTTTACTCTAAAACGCCCAGAAGTACATAAGTGCGATATGCACGATAATCATTAAAATCGCGTACGGAAGTTGTTCTCTGATAACACCATTTGGATTTTTCATTTCAAGCAAAGCTACAGGTAGAGCATTGAAGTTTGCTGCCATCGGTGTCATTAGCGTTCCACAATATCCTGCCGTCATAGCTAATGCTCCTGCAACAACCGGATCTGCACCTTGAGCAATAACAAAGGGTACGCCAATACCTGCAGTAATAACGGTGAAAGCCGCAAAGGCATTCCCCATGATCATTGTAAAAATAACCATCCCAAGCACATAAGCCATGACACCTAATAGTTGATTGCCTTCAGGAACAAATGCTGAAATCATCCCTGCAATCACATCGCCTACTCCGGCTGCAGTAAAAATAACACCCAAAGCAGCGAGGAGCTGAGGCAGAATACCTACTGTTCCTACTTGCCTAACCATACGGTCCCCTTCACGGAGAGCTGTTTTTACATTTGCTTTTGTCACAAGCATTGCAATAATCAGCGAGGAAACAGCCGCTACACCTATACCAACTTGCCCTCCAAGTGGTGTGAACTGTGCAATGATGATTGCTATAAAGGCTAGAGAGACCACGGGAATAAAAATCGTATTGCCAAGACGCTTACTTCTCTCCTGTGCCTTTTCTTCAGATAATTGATTAATTGGACCTATCTTCACCTGTTTAAATAATGTCAGGATCCCCATTCCTACTACCATTAGTCCTGAAATATAAGCGGGAATAAATCTTCCGATAGAAAATGTAGCAGCAAGCAGGAACCAGAAAATAGCTGTCTGTATACGTGCAGGATGCCTTTGATCTAACAAAACACGGAATCCAGTGTAAGCCATTAAAAGACCTGTTAATATAAAGAAAAACTCAAGAAGGTTGTTATTAAATGCTTCCATTATTTCTCTCCCTCCTTGCCTGAATTTGATTTAGTTTTTTTACTTAATTGTTTATCAAATAAAAAGTTGGAAATAATCACAATGAACAATGCTATAAAGGCGACCGGTAAAGAAGCCTGTGCAATACTTACTGCAGAAACATCATAACCTAACGACTCCAAAGTCCCTGCAATAAGAAGGACTCCTGAAGCAGCTATAAACGTGTTTTGAGCGAAGAAATTACCTAAGTTCTCCATAGCAGCAGAACGTGCTTTAACTTTCTCTTGTACTTCTTCGTCCTCTTCTTTATGCTTATTCTTATTCTTAGTAGAAGCTTGTGCCATCGGTTCAATCAATGGTCTTACAAATTGTGTATGCCCCTGTATACGTATTGAGAAAAAACCTGCTAATTCTCTAATAAACATATACAATGATAAAAATCGTCCAGTTGTAAGTCCTTTGATACTCTCAATCAGACGTGTTGCTTGCTGACGTAACCCGAACTGTTCGGTTAAACCGATCATTGGTAATGTCAGGAAAAAAAGTGTGACCAGTCGATTGGATACAAAGGCATCACCTAATAATGTTAAAAAATCCAAAAGCGATAAGCCTGAAACCAAAGCTGTTGCCAATCCCGCTAGTATAACCACAGCTATCGTATCGACCTTAAAAATAAAACCAATTAAAATAATTAAAATACCTATCAATTTTAAATATTCCATTAAAACTCCTCCTCTTCATTCTACTATTATAATATAATTATGAGTACTATTACAATACCATTAGAAAAAAGAGATATCATACAGAATAAGCTGTGTGATATCTCTTTTTTTCTATTTGTTAAAGTCTTATTTCTTACTTACAGTTTCAGCTAGCGTTGGTTCAAAATTTTTCAATCGTAAGGCGTTTAAAAGGACGGATACTGAGCTGAAACTCATTGCTGCTGCTGCAAAGGCTGGGTTTAGTAGCGGTCCTCCAAACAAATACAAGGCGCCCATCGCAACAGGAATACCAACCACATTATAAGCAAAGGCCCAGAATAAATTCTGCTTGATATTTTTCAATGTATCTTTACTTAATTCAATCGCTGTCAGCACTTCTTTAATATCGCTTCGCATCAGGACAACATCAGCTGATTCCACAGCTATGTCTGTTCCAGATCCAATAGCCATACCGACATCCGCTTGAGCGAGTGCTGGTGCATCGTTGATTCCGTCACCAACCATCACAACTTTCTTATGCCCATCCTGCAATTTTTTAACTTCGTATGCTTTGTCTTGAGGCAACACATCACTCAGGACATAATCGATATTTATTTCTCTTGCAATGGCATTCGCTGTTCTTGTGTTGTCTCCTGTAATCATTGCAATCTCGATACCTTGGTTATGCAAAGCTTCAATTGTTTTGATGCTATTTTCCTTCAATGTATCAGCAACAGCAATGACCCCTTCAATAATACCATCAACGGCCAAATACATCGGTGTTTTCCCTTGATCGGCTAAGTGATTAGCTTTTTCTTCCAGCCCATCTATAGCAAAACGCTGTTCCGTCATTAATTTCTTGTTACCAAAGTAAAGCGTATGCCCATCCACTTGGGCAAGTAAACCTTGTCCAGGAATCGCTTCAAAACGAGAGAGTTCTGTTAATCTTAATCCATCCGTTTCAGCTTGTGTGACAATCGCTTCTCCCAATGGATGTTCACTTCCCTTTTCAGCAGAGGCCGCTAGTTGGATTAGCGCTTGCTCGTCAAATAGACACTCCTCGCGAAGGACAATATCTGTTACAGAAGGTTTCCCTTCAGTCAATGTTCCTGTTTTATCAAAAATGATTGTATCAATGTCATGAATAGTTTCAAGCGCATCTCCACTTTTTATCAATACTCCATACTCTGCACCTTTACCTGTACCTACCATAATAGCTGTCGGTGTAGCCAGTCCCAAGGCACAAGGGCAGGCAATAACTAAGACTGAAATCAGAATCGTTAGAGCAAAGATAAAACTTTGACCTGCAACGAGCCAAATGATACTTGAAATGACCGAAAGCCCTATAACAATCGGTACAAAATAGCCGGTAATGATGTCAGCTAGTTTCGCAATCGGCGCTTTAGAGCCTTGGGCATCTTCTACAAGTTTTATTATTTGAGAAAGTGTTGTGTCTTTTCCGACTTTCGTTGCCCGGTAATCAATCGAACCGTTTTTATTCATACTTGCTCCGATGATTGCATCGCCCATCTCTTTGGAAACTGGCATACTTTCACCAGTGAGCATGGATTCATCCACTGCTGTATGTCCCTTTACAAGGATACCATCGACTGGCATCTTCTCACCTGGACGTACCCTTATAACATCACCTGGAGAAACTTTCTCTATGGGTATTTCTTCTTCCTGGCCATCATGAACAACACGAGCCTTCTTTGGAGCTAAATTCATTAGCTTTTGTATGGCTTCTGACATACGTCCTTTTGATCGCTCTTCTAAATATTTCCCCAACGTATGGAAAGCCAGAATCACTGCAGATGTCTCGTAATATAACAACATAGTAGCATCGGCATTTACGAAAAGAGTGACAAAGGTAACTGCCAGACTATAAACAAATGCGGCAGTTGTTCCCAGGGCAATCAATGAATTCATATTAGGGTGACCTTTGAATAATGTTTTAAAACCTTGTTCAAAATAAGGTTTGCCCGACCAGACGACAGGAATCGTCAAGGCTAATTGTAGCAAGGCATGATTCCCCGGGTTCTTTACATGATCTATTATTGCAGGCAACTGTAGCCCTACCATAGGCCCCATAGAAATAATTAACAAAGGTATGGTGAAAAGTGCAGACAGTATTGTTCGCTTTTTATACATTTCTTCTTTTGATGTTTTCTTTTGTTCTGCGGGTTCTGCAGCCGTTACCTGTTCCTCTTCTTGAGGTACCAGACTATACCCTGAATTTGAAACAGCATCCATCAATTCTCTGATTGACAGTTCCAATGGATTATATGTTACAGAAAGTTTTTCTGAAGCTAGATTTACGGACGCCTTTTCCATGCCTTTGAGTTGTGACGCCGTTTTTTCTACCGTTGCCGAACAAGAGGCACAGGACATCCCAGAGACCTCAAAGATTTTGGTAACATATTGAGGCATAACAACTTTATAACCCGCTGCATCGATTTGTCTTTCAAGTTCTTTTGGATCAAAAATACCTGACTCAACTTTGATACTGAGCTTTTCTGAAGCTAAATTAATAGATGCTTCAGAAACACCTGCTAATTTACTTGCTGTTTTTTCTACCGTAGAGGCACATGAAGCACATGTCATACCTTCAATAGAATATGTTTTATTTTCCACCACTTATTTTCCTTTCTAAACAACACATCCACATTGTCCAGGTGTGCATGTACAGTATATTTTATTAGGTGCTGTTTCTTTTTTCTTTTTAATTAACTCTGACAATTGTTCTAACTCTGTTTTACTTAGCGTTCTTTTTTCTAAAATTGTCTCAATACTTCGTCCTACTTTTGTATTACACATTTGATCAAGTAAATCATCTATCGATTCATCGATACTTTCTTTCTCAGTAACTAATGGGCTATATTCAAATTTCCTGCCCTGTTTTTCTGTCGAAAGCATCCCTTTCTTGACTAGTCGCCCAATCAATGTCTTTGTAGTCGTCAACTTCCATTCTTTCTTTTCTTTCAAGATGTCATTTATTTCTCTACTTGAGATTGGGTGGTTTGTCCAGACAACGCGCATGATCTCCCATTCTGAAGGAGAAATCTGATTCTCTTGCATTGGATACGCTCCTTAATTTACACATTTTTTTATTATTCTTTCATTAAGTTTACAATTGTAATCGATAATTGTCAATAAAAACCTGTTCTTTCTCTTTTTATAGAAAAGAACAGGTCCGTTTACTTATTTTTTTAACGCGCCAGATCCCTTGCTGCCACACGCATAGGGTCAATAAAAGGAACAGACATATCTTGAGCTTCCAATACTAATTCAACTTCCGTACAGCCACCGATTATCATATCACAATATTCTTCTTTTATTAAGCGATTGGCCACCTCAAGCAGCATCTGTTTGGGTTCACTACCGGTATTGCCTTGCTTTATACCATTATCTCCATAGATAGCCTGCATCACCTTATTTTTTTGATCTGATTCGTTTGGGTATAGTATTTCTTTATCTTCGAGATAGCGCTGAAAAAGCCCCGTTTCTTTCGTTGCGGAAGTTGATAAGACACCAATTTTCTTCACCCTTGGATAAACTTCTTTTATATAGTTATTTAAGCCTTCAAGTACATGGTGTATAGGCATATCAACTGCATTTGCTATATCCTTATAGAAATAATGAGCAGTAATACATGGCATAACCGCTACCGTGGCTCCCGCTTTTTTTAAATTTTCAGCTGTTTTTATTAATTCAGGTACAGGAGAAGGACCCTTGTAAAGAATAGCTTCTGTTCGATCAGGTATTTGGGGATTACTATCAATAATTGTACGAAAATGATCTTGGTCATTCGTCACTTTCGTCTCTTTAATGACCTTCATATAAAAGCTTGCCGTTGCTTCAGGTCCCATCCCTCCCAGAATACCAATAACTTTATTCTGCTTATTCATAGTGGTTCCTCCTCGTATTTTGTATAAACAATGTTACATCACTGATTTTTCAAAAATGTTTCATCAATTCCCGCAACACGTTCGTCAAGTGGTTTCAATACCTCTTTAGCATTCAAATCAGGACGTTTTTCTACTAATTGATTTAAGATATATTTTGCACCAAAATCCATCCCCTGTGCTCCGCCAATCAGAATAACATCCCCAGTTTCCACCTGATCTAAACTTGATTCAAGAGCGTCAGGCATTTCTTTATGCAATTCAATTTCCACACCGACTTTATCCATTTCTTCTCTGAATGCAGCCATCTCTTCTGGTAAGACATCATCTTTGTCAATGACATGCGATTCACTTAGCGATACGATGACTTTCTTTATACCTAATTCAGGAACCCACTTAGCAAGCGTCTGTGCATTCTCTCGGTTTGTGGTAACCCCTCGATTACCCCTTATCGCGTATACAATATGCAATTTTTTGTAATCCATTTTTGTTAGTGTTTCAAGCGTAACCTCTATATTCCCTGCATTTGCAAAGTGGTCATCAACAATCTTGAAGTCATTCTCATATATAAACTGGAAACGGCGTTCCACACCTTTGAAACGCTCAATTCCGGATTGAATTGTTTCAATATCTACACCACTGATTAAGCCGATAGTAATTGCAGCCATTGAATTGTATACAGAATGATAACCTGCGACTGATAAACTTACTTTGAAACGTGTCTTTTCAATTGTATCGCCATTAATTGTTTTAAATGGTTTGTTTATTTCCACAGTGAAGTTTCCTCGTCCAGTAGACAAGTCAACATCTTTACATTGAAGATGACCTGATGCGTCTTCAATGCCATATGTCACAACAGATGCATCCGTTTCATCGATTAATGAACGAGAAAAGGAATCATCAAGGTTCAATACAGCAAATTGGTCCGGTCTGGCTTTTCTGATCAAACTTGCTTTTGCATCAAAGTACTCTTCAAACGATCCATGCAAATCGATGTGCTCACGACTGATATTATTTAAAGCAACAATGTCAAAGGAAACATTTCCTACTCGACTGAGCTCCAGTGCAGATGAGGATACTTCCATCGTTACATGTGAAATATTTTCTTTGCGCATATCATTGAAATAACCATGTAAGTCTAGCGATTCTGGTGTCGTTAATACACTAGGAACAAGTGTCTCTCCAAATTTCACCATCACGGTACCAAGTAATCCTGTTTTAAGCTTATGCTCTTCTAAAATCGCATTTGTCATGAAAGACGTTGACGTTTTACCATTGGTTGCTGTGATACCAATCATCGTCATTTCTTTGGACGGGTGATCATAATACTTATCAGCAATCGCTGCAAGAGCTTTTCGACTATCTTCCACCTTATATTGTGGTACATCTATATTTGGAAGAAATTCTTCAACAACTAAAGCAATAGCCCCATTATCAACAGCGTTTTGTGCATATTGATGCCCATCTGTTTGATAACCTTTGATGCATACAAATAAGGAATCCTTTTCTGTATCCTTTGAGTGATACGTGATGGTTTTAATTTCAACATCTTTTTCATTTTTTACTTCTAATATTTTTATTGCTTCCAGCAGCTCAGATAATTGCATATGTTCGTTTCCTCTCTTTTAATTTCTTCTCTCGGCGAAAGAAGAATGTCTTATATTTTTATCTTTTGATTAACTTTTGTCGGACTTTATCTGCGAGTCCTCCAACATAATGAAGCCCTGGCTTGGGATCATCAAAAGACCAGATTGAGCCAATTCTTTTTTCAGTGTACGTTTTCAAGATAGTCTTCCATTTAAGCTGACCTGATTTCACATAAGCACGCGAGGCATGCAAGTCTTCATACATATAATGGAAGGCCAAGTTTGTTGTTTCTTTCAAACTATCCTGCCCTATCTCCTGTCCAGTCAATTCTTTATATGCTAATAGTGGCATGTTAAAGCCGAGTTCTGTCAGCATTTGATTGAAATTTGTTGTACGCACATTGATTTCAATCAAGTAGTATTCGCCTGTTTTTTCATCCTTTTTAAATTCTATTTCAGCGAATCCTTTGTAGCCAATTGCTTCAAGAAAAGGTGCGCCTATTTCATGAAGGGCAGGGACATATTTTTGTTTAATATACACGGATGCTCCAAAATTAATAGGATACTGGCGTTCTTTTTGGGCCGTTAACCAGTGAGTTACGTTTGAGTTTTGATCTAAATAAGCATCAAAGGTATACATATGGTCATCGAACCCTTGAACTAACTGCTGAACAACCACTTCGATATCAGCCTCTTTTGTTTTTCTTAAGCCCTCTTCTAATTCCTCACGATTAGATACTTTAAAAAGTTTTTTTCTAAAAGTCGATACGAACGTTGAAGAATCCGATGGCTTTATAATACACGGGTACCCTAATTCTTGTTCAACTTCCTGGATAATAGTTTGATCTTTTACCTGAATTGTTTTGGGCACAAGAATATTGTGTTGTTGTGCTAAAACATATAGTTTATCCTTGTCGATTAAATCACTCCAGAAACCTTGTTCTGTTTGATTAATTAGATAGTATTCTTTTAACTCATCTAGATATTTATCAATAAATAAGACATACGGATCGGCTGTCGGATAAAGTACTGGTTTATGCTCTTGATTCTTAGCATATCCAATAAGAAAATCTTTTAACTTCTCCGGCTCTTTACTATAATGAGGGCCTATCAGCTTTTCAGTGACATATTTTGAGTGTCTAGCGTAGGCACCTTCCTCCTGATAATCTACAACAGCTACAGGAATGCCCTCTTTACCGAGGCTTCTTATAATGCTTAACCCAATATAATAATTATTTCCTAAAACGACGGCTTTATGTTTCGTTTCCATTTGTTCACTCACTCTCTCCAGTACTATGCTTAGCTTTTCATACATGATGTGCTAAGCGTTTAAGTATTTTCCTGATTTCTCATTGAAACGTGATACTCTTTTCATCCACTCTATTCAAATCCTGAATAATACCATTCTTTTTTATTATTTAATATATTTAAAATAAATAATGCACCTTTTTTTAGATTTTTTTCTATTTATTACGTTACTAGAACTAGCTAAAAAGTCAATAGCATAGGCATCATTCAACCTAATTACCCATTCTTTCATTATACCTTAATCACAAGACTTATTCTTCAAGAAACGCTTGAATCGGATAGGTTGATTTTCTATATATGTCTTGTCTGCTATTTCTATTTTAAAGAGTCTTGTAAGCTATGTCTACATTCTAGACTTCTTTCAAAAAAAAGCAAAAAAATCTTTCTCTCTGATTTGTTGAATAGTTATTTTCATCAGTTAGCTTACCTATGATTTTCTATTTCTCTTTGCTTTCATAAATAAAAATACGTTACTGTTAGGTTGCTATCAAAGCGGTGTTCAATCCCAATGGCTTATGCTATTTAAACTTTATTACATTCCGGGGTTGACACCTCATCTGTATCATGTATATAATACAATTATGAAGTGTACTAAACAAGCCATACACTTTTTCGTTTGTAGTGTACTAACCTTTTAACACACTTTTATTCAAGCCACATTAAGAAAGGACTGAATCATTTGACTGTATCCTTTAACAAAAGAGACCCTATCTATCTTCAGGTCATGCACTATTTTAAACGTTTGATTGTTTCAGGGGAGCTTCTCCCCGGTGAAGAAATGCCTTCACGAAGACAACTCGCTAACGAACTAAAAATAAATCCCAATACTGTTCAAAGGGCGTACAGCGAAATGGAGGAACAGCGCTTGATCCATACAGAGCCTAATCGACCAAGTCGTATAACAGAAGACCCTGTTGTCCTTGAACAATTGAAAAATGAATGGTTAAAGCAAGCCATGACTACATTTATCTCAGCTATACAGCCTCTTGATATATCGTTAAATGAACTTGTTCCTCTTCTGGAAGAGAAAATGAAAACAAGAAAGAAGGATGACAAATGATTGAACTTAAAAATGTACACAAGCGTTTTGGTCGTAAAAAAGTGCTTGATGGCATTTCTTTCACAGCTAATAAAAGCGAAATTACTTGCCTCGTCGGTGTTAATGGTGTGGGTAAAACAACCATTTTAAACGCCATCATGAATCTTACTCCTATCAATAAAGGCGATATTACAATAGATGGGAAGAAAATGCATGCAAATTTATATAATAAAGTGGCTTTTATTCCAGATGTAGCTATTATGTTGCCGAGTATGACTGTGCATGAAGCAATGGATTTCATGAAAGATTATTACAGCACTTGGAATAGCAAGCGCGCTAAAGAAATCGTGCGCTTCTTCAGATTGAACATATCTGATACAATATCTGAATTATCAAAAGGAAATCAAGCTAAAGTTAATTTACTGATGGGCTTAGCTTTAGACGTCGATTATATCTTAATGGATGAACCTTTTTCCGGTATTGATATTTTCACACGGGAACAAATAACAGATGTATTTAGCAGCCGTTTAGTTGAAGATCGTGGTGTTCTCATTACTACTCACGAAATTATGGATATTGAACACCTTATTGACAAGGTTGTCTTGCTTGATAACGGTAAAATATACAAAGAATTCAACGCAGAGGAAATGCGAGAAACTGAAGGAAAATCAGTTGTAGATGTCATGAGGGAGGTTTATAACGGATGAAAAAATCACTAAGCCCCTTATTGAAACTCACAAATTTTGAGCTGTCACGCTTATCTAAATTCTTATTCACTTTGATGGGATTAACCGTTTTAGCTAATCTCGTTGGCTATATTTATATCCCTATGAAGTTTATGGATAAAATAAATAAATTTACAATTGAAAGCTCAGCAACAACGGAAGAGGTGCTCAACTCCTTGGGTACTTTATCTTTCTACGACGTTACAATGAGTTTATGGATTGTTGCCCCTATAGCCATAGGTGTCAGTGGCCTACTCTTTTACTCTATCTTTATCTGGTATAGGGAATGGTTTGGAAAAAACACTTTTGCATATCGCTTACTTATGCTTCCTGTATCAAGAATGACTCTTTTCTTTTCTAAATTTATCGTGATATTTATCGGTATTTTCACACTTATTTCAACACAAATCGTTTCTTTATTTATAGGATATCCTATTGTTTCAGCTATTGTAGATAGCACATATTTTTCTAGTTTAGGTTTAATAGAGAGTATGTATATGCACCCACTTTTCCTTATCCTATTCCCTTTAGAACCTAACTATTTTTTAATTCTGATCGTTGGAGCAACGGTGTTACTTGTAATGTTTACGCTCATTTTAATGGAAAGGAGCTTTGCTTCTAAAGGCATCTTATTCGGAATAGGTTATGCTATGGTTGCCTTAGCTATTGTTCTTTTCCCCTTATTCTTATCAGATATCTTTAATAATAACTATCTGATCTACGGTTCGGAATTAGTAATTATTGAAGTAGTATTGATGATCATTGTAAGTATCAGTTCGCTCTTTACGAGTCGTTACTTAATTAACAACAAAATAACTGTCTAGAAAGGATGGTACAATGAGTAAATATATTAAACTATCAAGTATAATTCTTTTTATTGCGATAACCTTGACTGGTTTTGGACTGTATAAAGCTCAAGCAAGCGGCAAACAGCCTGAACTTAAGATTGTCACCTCTCAGGGTAAGCCCGAATTGATAGAGCCCGTTCAAGCTTATGGGTTTTTATCACATTATAGTGCTGGAAACTATCCTTCGACTCTTAAATTGAACAATGGCAGCCTGTCATATTTAGAAGATGAATCGTTCTTTAAACAATTAGACTCCAATATCAATCCATTTACAGATCATCTTATTTCAAACTATCGTTCATTTATGCGTGGAAAGAGTCGACAAGCGAATCAATTTGCGGAAACAGATCAGTATATTTTATACGCTGGCTTACAAAGCGATGTCTTCTTTGAAGGAGGCAATCAAAATGAAGTTACCCTTGCTGCTTTAAATAAAGAAACAGAAGAAGAAGAAACATTCTCTGTCCAACTTGAGAACGACTCTTCTTATAATGAAATACGTGCTATTTATGTTGATTACCCGTCAGTCACTCTTTTAGTCCGCACTCACTCCCGCTCTGATAAATTGAATAACGTGGTTTATACCTTCGATGTAGAGAATCCTGAAGATCGTTTAACTGAAGAAGTCAATTTAACTAGAGAAATTGGAAGCGATGACTCGCTATATATTGGGAAACCATTTGATCAAACTGAACGTTATATTACGCTACAGACTGCAAGAGAGAATATGGATTCAATGTATACCTACACTGAGGAAGTTACGGGATATTACGCCTATGACATCAAGGAAAAAGAAGTTATTTCAATCCCGAGTACAGAAGAAAACATGCGTTTATTTACGGATAATGACAAACTTTACGTTGGTAAGGTGGCTAAGGACAACATGGGAATTTATGAGCTAAAGGATGATAATCAGAACATGACTTTGCTCGGAAAGTTTGAACTCTCACCTTCTGATACAAGTAATGATGCCCTTGGTTACAACCACTTTAATCAAAATATGACTATTTTAAATGGAAAGCTTTATACGTATGAGTACCCTGAGGATATGAATCGACCATTATTCAAAGTTACAGATATCAGAACACAAGAAATTCTATTCAGCGGAACCATCGAACAAAAAGATTCAAATAATGAAGAATCCCCCTTTATCGATATTATTGAATACCGATTAAATCCCATGGCAAATTAATTTCCTTTCCCCTCTCTATTATTTAAAAGAGAGGGGTTTTTCTTTGTTTTTACCTCACCGAGTTATTCTGGTAATCAAAGATACAACTTGTTATACTATAAAAAGTTGCTATCTTAAAGAATGATTTATTATATAGAAAGAATGATGATGTATGACTAAAGAGACCAGACAAAAGATAAAAGACAGTAAGCGTATCGTTATCAAGATAGGTACCAGCACAATTATGTATCAAAATGGCGCCATCAATTTACAACAAGTAGAAAAACTCTCCTTTGTTTTAAGTGATTTAAAAAATCAGGGAAAAGAAGTCATCCTCGTTTCGTCAGGGGCTATCGGTGTCGGTTTGTCCCGTATGAATTTAACAGAACGTCCTGTGACAATCCCTGAGCAACAAGCTATTGCAGCTATTGGTCAAACAGAATTGATGCGTTTATACAGTAAATTCTTTTACCACTATGGACATCAAATTGGACAGGTTCTTTTAACAAAAGATGTGACAGACTTTCCAGTTAGTCGAAAAAATGCAGTCAATACCTTTGAGCAACTTCTTCATAAACATGTTGTGCCGATTGTTAACGAGAATGACACCGTATCTGTTGAAGAGCTTGACCATTTGACGCGCTTTGGCGACAATGATACTTTGTCCGCCATCGTTTTAGAATTAACAGAAGCTGATTTATTAATTATGTTGTCAGATATTGATGGCTTTTATGATAAAAATCCTATGAAATATTCGGACGCAAAGCGATTTGATCTTATCAGCAATATTTCAGATGATATTCTTGAATTAGCCCAGGATTCTACTTCAAAATTTGGTACTGGTGGAATGATTACAAAATTAAATGCAGCAAAAATTGTTTTAAGCGCCGGTAAAAGTATGGTTTTAGCTAACGGTTCAAATATAAATAATTTATTTAATATTTTAAATGGTGAAGATGTAGGAACTTTATTTTCAGAGAGTCTGGTGAAAGGAGACAAGTAAATGGAATCATTACTAACACTTGGTAAAAAGGCGAAGCAAGTAGAGCGCCAACTCGCTCAAGCTTCTTCTAAAGAAAAAAATGATGCGTTGCTTTCTATGAGTCGAGGGTTGCTTGAGGATTCAGATAGCATTATAGAAGCAAATAAAAAAGACATTAAAAATGCTGAAAAAAATGGTATTTCAGACTCCTTAATGGATCGCTTAACTTTAACAACAGAACGAATTGAGTCCATGTCTCAGGGCCTAGCGGATATCGCTAAGCTGCCGGACCCTATTGGAATCGTAGATAGTATGTGGACAAATGAATCGGGCCTGAAGATTGGAAAGCAGTCGGTTCCACTAGGTGTCATTGGTATCATTTATGAAGCGCGCCCGAATGTTACCTCCGATGCTGCCGGATTGTGTTTTAAATCAGGGAATGTTGTTATTTTACGTGGTGGTAAAGCAGCCTTTCACTCCAATCTAGCTATCGTAGACAGTCTGCGTAAGTCTTTAAGTAAAGGCAGACTGCCTGAAACAGCCATTCAACTTGTCGAAGATACCTCACGCGAATCAGCAAATGAGATGATGAAATTAAATCGCTACCTAGACGTGCTCATTCCGCGTGGTGGAGCCACTCTTATTAAGGCAGTCGTTGAAAATGCCACAGTTCCTGTCATTGAAACCGGAACGGGTAACTGCCATGTATATATCGACCAATCGGCTCAACTTGAAATGGCTAAAGATATCATTGTCAACGCTAAAACAGACCGCCCCTCTGTCTGCAATGCCGCCGAGACTTTACTGATTCATAAGGATGTGGCTGAGGAGTACTTACCAGTACTTGAAAAAGCTCTGAATGAATGGAATGTTGAGTTGCGCGCTGATGAAGCAGCTGGAGAGCATCTGACAACCTTCACTCCCGCAACTGAAGAGGATTGGGAAACAGAATATCTCGATTATATTCTGGCCGTTAAAGTTGTTGATTCCCTAGATGCGGCAATGAGTCACATCAATCAATACAGCACAGGCCACTCGGAAGCGATTGTAACGAATGATTACTTTACTGGCCAGCGCTTCCACCGTGAAGTGGATTCTGCAGCTGTTTACGTTAATGCCTCTACACGATTCACCGACGGCTTTGAATTTGGCTTCGGTGCAGAAATTGGTATTAGTACACAGAAATTACACGCTAGAGGGCCTATGGGGCTCCCAGAATTAACCTCTTCAAAATACATTGTTTTCGGTGAAGGACAAACAGTCTAATTCAGACCATCTAATTAAATATCAAGAAAGAGGTTGGGATGTTTTTGTCTCAACCTCTTTTAGTTTATTCAAATGATTGTTTTAAAAACCCCACTATCCGCCACTACACAACTAATACGCGCTAACTAGATTTATCTTGTACTTATTCACGCCGATAGTAATGGGCTAAATTTTTTTACACTTACACTCTATGTAAAGGAACGTTAAACTGTAAAATGTGACAGAATGAAAGTATTTACTCTAAATATGTAAGCGTTATTTTCATAAAAACGTTGTCACATCAACATTTCATATAGCTATTTTACTCAAAAAATGGTATGCTATTTTCTTGTGTAAGTTTACGGGAATATATAAAAAAAGGAGCGGGTAATATGCAATTTATCAAAGATAAAAAAATTATGCCATTTAATCCCATACATAAACTAATTGAAAACAAAAAATTACTGAAAGATGACTTTCTTTCGGGTCTAACCGTCGCTTTAGCTTTAATTCCTGAATCTATCGCGTTCGCTTTCGTCGCTGGAGTCAGCCCTATATTGAGTTTACAGACAGCTGTCATGATCGGCTTTATCGCTGCAACTTTCTCAGGTCGCCCGGGAATGATTAGTTCATCAACTGCTGCTATTTCTGTTGTGTTCGCTTCACTCATTGCTGTACACGGTCTAGAGTATTTGTTCGCTACTGTCGTTTTGATGGGAATATTCCAAATTCTCATTGGAGTTTTAAAACTCGGAAAATACGCACGTATTATTCCTTATCCTGTGATGCTCGGTTTCTTAAATGGTCTGTCGATTGTTATTTTCCTCTCACAGTGGGATCTATTCAAAGTTAATCAAACATCTATCGTTAACGGTTCAAAAGTCACACAGTCCGTTTGGTTGCCCGGCCCTCAAATTGCACTCATGTTAGCTTTTGTTGTATTTACCATGCTAATTATTCACTTTGTACCTAAATATACCAAGGCAATCCCATCTAGCTTAATAGCCATTATTATTATGACAATTATTGCAGTTGTTTTGAATCGTTTCGGTATTCACTTACAAAACGTACAAGACTTTGCCGGTATGGAAATCAGCGGTGGATTCCCTCGTTTCCATCTACCTATGGTGCCCATCAATTTAGAAACACTGCGTATTATTTTCCCTTACGCCATTATCGGTGGTCTCGTTGGTTTGGCCGAAGCTGTCTTAACACTACAAGTTATTGATGAAATGACTAACACGCGTGGCCGTACCAACAAAGAAATTATGGCTCAGGGTATAGCAAACTTAGTTAATGGCTTTTTTGGTGGTATGGGCGGAGATGCCATGATTGGTCAATCCATTATTAATATCAAATCTGGTGGAAGAAGTCGTATATCAGGTCTAGTGGCAGCATCAGCTTTAATGTTTTTCATCATGTTTGGATCAGCATTTATCAATGTTATTCCTCTAGCTGGTTTAGTCGGTGTTATGTTTATGGTCGTTGTCGGAACATTTAAGTGGGAAAGCTTGCGCTATAAGAATAAAGTCCCCACACAGGATATCTTAGTTATCGTCATTGTTTCTCTAATTACTATTTTTGCTGATTTAGCTACAGCTGTTATTGTCGGCGTTATCGTCTCAGCTTTAATCTTTGCCTGGGAAAAAGGTAAAGTTATTTACGCCAATGTTGAAGAAACAGATTCCGGTGAAAAGATGTACAAAATCAACGGCACAATATTCTTTGGCTCTGTATTGAATTTCAAAGATATCTTCGACTTTGAAAATGATCCAGACACCGTTGTATTGGATCTGAAATATGCTAAAGTCTCTGATTATTCAGCAGTAGAAGCCATTAGTTCTATCACGAAGCGCTACGCAGAACAAGGTAAAACATTTAAAATAGTCCGACTCAGCGATGATTGTAAGAAACTATTCCGCAACGCTGATGTACTAGCCTCCGTTCATATTGATGATGCGGATACCAACCTAATCGAATTTCCTTATGTTTAAACTCCACTAAAAATAGAGTTGAATATTCTATAGCCAACGGGCTGGTTTAAGTTCAGTAGTTTACTGGACTCAAACCAGCCCGTTTTTTTCATTTACAAATCTTTTCTCATTCCCCATATTCAACTATTTTCGCTGTTTCTTTACATCTCTTACTTTAAAACCATAGAATATCTACCCATACAAAAAGCCCCAAAGAGTTTGTCGCTTTAGACTCCTTGGGGCCGTATCCTACGTGCTTTTTTATAAGCAGTTTGTTTTACTATTCGTTCACTACAGTTTTTTTACCTAGTTAAAATAATTAATACCCATCGTTTCTTTGACTTCAACTAGTGTTTGCGCCGCAACAGCTTCGGCTTTAAGACTACCTTCTTTCAAAATATCAAGCACCGCTTCTCTGTCTTGGGCAAACATTTCACGGCGTTCACGAATTGGCTTGAGCTTAGCTTGTAGAACGTCATTCAAATAACGCTTAATTTTCACATCACCTAGACCACCTTGACGGTACTGATCTTTTAGTTCCTGAACTTTCTCTTTATCATCATCGAAAACATCCAAATAAGTAAAGACAACATTGCCTTCCACTTGTCCTGGATCTTCAACGCGAACATGGTTCGGATCTGTATACATTTTCATGACTTTCTTTTCTATCTCTTCTGCACTATCCGCAAGATAAATACCGTTGTTCAGCGACTTACTCATCTTACCTCTACCATCAATACCAGCAAGTCGTCCCTGACCTTTTGGTGGTAAAATAATATCCGGTTCAACAAGCACATCTTGACCATACGTGCGATTAAAGTCACGGGCTATTTCTCGCGTCTGTTCAAGCATAGGCTTTTGGTCCTCGCCTACAGGAACATGAGTTGCTTTAAATGCAGTAATATCAGCTGCCTGACTCACTGGATACATGAAAAAGCCAGCAGGAATACTTTCATTGAATCCTTTTTCCAAAATTTCCGATTTCACGGTAGGATTACGCTGCAAACGAGCAACAGTGACTAAATTAAGATAATACATTGTCAGTTCAGGAAGTTGAGGTATCTGAGACTGGACAAAAAAAGTTGTTCTCTTAGGATCCAGGCCTACTGCTAAATAATCCAAAGCGACTTCAACTAAGTTTTGCTGAACTTTTTCAGGATTTTTTGCGTTATCCGTTAATGCTTGCTGATCTGCTATCATAACAAAAATTTTATTGTCGGGATCTTCTTGTAATTTCACACGATTTTGAAGTGATCCAACATAGTGCCCAAGGTGTAGCTTTCCGGTTGGGCGATCCCCTGTTAAAATAATTCGTTCCATATTTAATAATCTCCTCTTAAAAATCTAATTGTCTTTATTGTATCTTAATTATAGGAGGAAAAAAAGCAGAAAATCCTTTTCTTGCAAGAGTCCACCTTTATTCATCAAATCCTTTTTTTATCCACCAAATATTTATAGAAATCAGAAGAAGCAAAACGCCCCATTCTGCATATGGAATAAAAGTTTGTAACACGATCATGCTTATAGAAACGATAAATACTGGCACAAAGAAAATCAAACCGGACAAACAACCTTGGTTTGCTTCAGAGGCCGCATATTTCCTAGTAAAGGGTAAAGTTTTGACTGATCGCTTCATTTCAAAGTAAAGAATGACACTCATTAGTAAAAAGCCATTCAACAAATGAACACTCTGTGCAAATCCCATCAATACTAAAATTAAAAGACTAATAAAGCTATACATCGGTAACAATATTTTAACAAGCATTACTTTTGTAACTGCCCTTAAAAAGGGTCCTTTTGCTCGTCCCGGGCTAAGTTCAAATATCCAACTTCCCTTATGATTCACTGAGAATTGTGTAACAACAGCAATCATGGGTATCGAAAGCATCGTAAAATAAGGCAAGTATGAAAATGTTAACGTGTTTTGACTAGTAATGGATTGCCCTCCCCTTAGAGTAGTGAAAAAGATAAATAGTGGAAAAACTAGCGCACTAGCTATAGATGGATAGAGGCGGGTTTTGAATTCACGTTCATTTTTTGTTAATTGCCAAGTAAAGTGGTAATAGGCTTTTTCCAAAGAGGATAAACATAATAACTTTTCCGTGCCATTTTCCAAAAGCGAACGTTCTGATACTCTCATTTTAGTTTTATTCATTTTCTGAAGATTTCTATCAATTTTATCACTGTTTATATAATAAAGAATACCAATGCCGATCGTGCCCAAAAACAAGAACAGTGTATAAATCACATACACCATTTTAAAGCCTTCTTGAAGCAGCCCAAATGGCGCAACAAACCACATGGGAAAGAGCAATGCATGACCGAGTGACAAATCCATTTCCACTAAAAATGTTGACGGGTCAATAATTTCAAATATTTGCCCCATCAGATAATATCCTGCAACCATAAATATGGAAACGCTGATTTGACTGTAAGCAATAATATTCTTAAGTCGTTCGCCATCAAAATGTTTTAAGACTGTTGCATAAAGAATAATAGTTAATCCCAACGTCCATAGCGAGGCAAGAAGAGTTAAAATAATGAGTAAAATCCCAGCAAGGATTCCATTAAAATAAAAGGTTGACAGTATGATAACGAGACCCACTGCAAATGTAAACGAAATCAGGTAAATACTTATATGCGTTGCTTTTGCTGCCCCGATAGTCTTTTGCGAGACAGGTTTAGAACCTATTAGATCAGCATCTTTTGTATCAAGTAAAATAGTTGAAAAATTGGCCAACATTGTAAAGAATACCATAATAAATAAATAACTGAAGTAGGTTGTATACTGAAAGACCCAATTATCATAGACAAATAAAAATAGCATAAATACACTAACCAGCGCATAGACCCATAGACTTCTAAAAAAGTGGTTCTTATCTTCCCGTTCATCCTCGTTGCTGCTCATGCCTTGTATAACAGGATCTCTACGGCTATCCATAATCATTTTCGTTTCAAGTATGGTTCGCATCTGTCCGTAATCGACACCAATTTTTGTATAAAAAGGGGCTAGTTTATCAATGAGTTTAAGGTAAATTGGCGTTGATTCATACATTTCTTTATCTAAGCCGTTACGCATCATGGGTAAATTCCCCTTTAATACCTTTGAGTAACTGATCTGCGAGTGCTTCGTGTTCATCAAAACCAGTCAAGGTATTGAAGAGTTCTTCAAGTGTGCCCGCTGCTTCTTTTTTCAATTCATTGAAAGGGCCATCCGCAACAACTTCTCCACCATGAAGGATCAAAATACGGTCACTCAATTTCTCTACCGTATCCATAACATGAGAAGAGTAGAATATGGTCTTACCTTCGTCTTTCAATTTAGCCAAAAGCTCTTTAATTATCTGCACACTGTTTGCATCCAAGCCGCTCAACGGTTCATCCCAGAACAAGATATCTGGATCGTGAATCAGGCTAGAGATAATAAGTACTTTCTGCCGCATTCCTTTTGAAAATCCAGACAAGCGTCCGTGAAAGGATTCTTTAATTCCTAATGCATCCATCATTAGAACGGCTTTTCTAATGATTTCTTTCTCTTTCATCCCGTACAGTTCTCCAACAAAGAGTAAGTATTCTTTGGCTGTCAACGTTTCATATAGTTCCGCGTTTTCTGGTACGTATCCAATACGTGATTTATATGTTTCATCCTTCTCGTCAAGCGTTTGATTAAATATTCGAATAGTTCCTGAATCTTTTTTCAACATGCCTAGTAAAATTTTAACTGTTGTACTCTTGCCTGCTCCATTTGGACCTATGTAGCCAATAATTTCTCCGGGCATAACCGAAAAATTTATTCCTTTAAGTACTTCCCTGCCATCGAATGTTTTAATAACATCAATCAATTCCACAATTGGTTCCATATAATCCTCCTCTAAATCTTTCCATTAAATTTTATCATACATCCTAAGATTATATGATTATCACTAAAAAACAAGCAATACTAGTTTCCCATACTAGTACTTAAAAAAACTCACTATACTGCTAGCCAAAACAAACCTGTCACGTCATTACTAACGTGACAGGTTTGTTTACTGACCTTCCCATTCATTAAAGAATTGCGTCAGGTAATCCTCCATAAATTTATGACGTTCTTCTGCAACCTCTCTTGCAGCTTTCGTATTCATCAAGTCTTTTAATTTAAATAACTTTTCATAAAAATGATGCACAGCACTCGATTTCCCTTTACGGTATTCTTCTTCTGTCATTGTTTCTCTAACAGACACTTCTGGATCAAAAATTGGCGTCCCTTTACTACCGGCATAGGCGAAACAACGTGCAATTCCTATAGCTCCTATAGCATCTAGGCGGTCAGCATCTTGCACAACTTGCGCTTCAATCGTATGCAGTCTTTTGTTATTCCCACCTTTAAAGGAAATATTTTCTATGATTTCCAGTATCTTTTCGCTATCTGAGGAAGAAACGCCTGCACCTTCAAGCCAGTAAAGCACTTCTTTTACAGCTTCATTTTTATTCGAAACAATCTTATCATCAATTAAGTCATGTAAAAGGGCTGCAAGTTCCACGATAAATCGATTCGCTTTTTCCTTTTCAGCTAAATTAAGAGCTGTTTTCCATACTCGCTCGATATGATACCAATCATGCCCTGACCCTTCATTTAACAGTTTACTACGTACCATTTGCTTTGTCTCATCAATAATTGTTTGATTATACATAATTATCCCCTTTTTTCTTTATTATCACTTTACCATACTTTAAATACTGGTTCTAAATTTTTAATATATTGAACAAAATTATAAAAGAGCATTCACCCTCAAAAGTTAATAGGAGAATCTAACTTTCAAGAGCGAATACTCAGTCAAGTCCATAATCTTGTGTAAAATACTATACAATGCTTTTACCTTTCTTAACCAACTCTTTGAGCTGATTTTATTAACAGAAAAATCTTATATTCAGACCTAATCGGTCCGATAAAAATACAACTTTTTTTAATTAATCGAATGATTCGAAATATATTTTCTTGTGGAACTGAGCCATTCTTCACTCTTATCCATTAAAACAGCACCGATTAATCGATTCGCTGATGCATGATTGGGAAAAATTCGGATCACTTTTTCTCGTCGTCGAACTTCTTGATTTAAACGTTCAAGAAGATTCGTGCTTTTTAAGCGATTATGACCTTGCCCTGCAACAATATATTGGAAGGCATCT
>NZ_FNYW01000002.1 GCF_900109085.1 Alkalibacterium gilvum
GCATGAAGCCGACCCGACGAAGGGCACGCAACCACCAAATGCGTTCCCTCCGGCATGAAGTCGGCCTGACGAAGGGCACGTAAGTCACCTTATATTAACTCAACCTCAAATTCAACAAAGTAGAAGTGATTGAAATGTAGTAATCGCCCAGCGATTACTTTCAAATAAAAAAGCACTCCCTAGCAAACCATATATTAATTCCTAAATAAAAATATGCTATACTTAAATTATAGTATTAACGTGTTCCAAGCAAGATTATTAATCCACCACGCAGATTCGTTGATCGAGGAGGAGTCTATGAAAGATAAAACGGCAAAATGGTTAAGTTCGGGTATTATAATTAGTATAGTAATCATGATTGTAGGATTTATACTCTGGACAAATCTTAGTCCAATTCCAGGCGAAGATAGTCTTTCGCCACGAGAATTGAGAAATGTTCAAAAGGAAATGGCTATTCATTTCCCGTTAGGTCGCTTACTTTTAAACATAGGATTTATCAGCTTTTCTTTAACACTACTCGCACTCGTTATTAGACAATTAACATCATTTATCAAGAAAAAATAGAGTGTCCTGTTTTGTAAATTTGTTGATATTAGTTATCATATATAATATAGCAATGTTTCCAATAAGATGAGTGGAGGAGATTAAGAAAATGTTCAATACATTTGAAAAAATCTTTACTGTAAAGGAATCTGAAACAGCACAAGTTGCAGGTTCTGGGGATTTATCGGTTTTGTCGACACCACATATGATTGCATACATGGAAAATACCGCAATGAATTTGATGTCAGAAGAATTGAATGAAACAGAAACATCTGTCGGTATTGAAATAAATGTGAGCCATCTTGCGCCAACAGCTGTAAATAAAGTTGTTTCGGTAGAAGCCAAACAAACAGATAAAAGTGGCAAGACATTCACTTATCAGATTGAAGCCTTTGTCGATGAACAGCTTATAGGAAAAGCAACACATAGAAGAATGATTGTTGATAAAGAAGCATTTTTAGAAAAAATAAAAAGTTAATGTGCATTTAAAGAAGTAGCCACTCCTAATCTGATAGGAGCACAATAAGAAAAAATGAAATTCTATATGAAAGCGTTTCTAAATGTTATACACTGTAAGTAAATAACGATTAAGGAGTGTAGGGAATGGAACAAACGGTTTACACTAATTATTGGCAAAATCGACTAACGGGTGTCAAGAAAGAACATGGCAGTTATAAAAATGAAGATGAGGCAATAAATGGCATCAAAGCCTGGTGGGAGCTTCACAAAGAAGATTACCCTGGTGCTGAATATAAGCGAACCAATTCAGGCGCTCTGGAAATTATTTACAATGATGATAATTATTTTTATCGCGTAGAGAAACGCAGAATAGATAAACCACTGCCTAAATCCAAAGCTAAATTAAGAAATAAAAACGAAGTGAAATCTATTCGAGAGAAACATGGTCTACATGAAGAAGCTTTCTTATTTGAAGAGCTCGCCGAACCTTACCGTGACAGATTGATGCTGGCCATGAATGATGGGCAAAAACTAATGCGTTATACCTTTGATTCAGATGGATGTCCGATTAAAAAATTAACTGATAAATAAGAAATAAAACTTCGGAAAGAAAAAGTTTCCGGAGTTTTTTAAACTCAGTTCTTAAGTATAAAAATGTAAAGAGTAGTGTGTTCACAATAGAAAAGGAATGAATGAAAACGAGGATGATGATCTATGGGAAGTAATTACCAACACTTTATGCATGCATTTAACGAATTACACAATGTTATTGCCAAGAAAGTAAACCGCGATCCGGAAACTAATTTCGGTGAGTTAATGGGGGCAGCGGCAAAAAAGCGTGATAAGGTTATAGAAAAATATTTAAATGAAATTGATTTTTATAGAGAATTGAGAAACTTACTAACACATAATACGATAAACGGTGACGAGGCAGCTGCAGAACCTAGTAATTCATTAATAACAGAGATTGAGATGGTAACTGAAAAAATCAAATATAGTAAAACAGCTAAAGATTTATTTCTAAAAAAAGTACGTCAATTTGATATAAATGACTCGCTTGAGAACGTATTAGATGTAATTAATCAAGTCCGTTATACACAGTTTCCAGTATTTGATGGGGATAAACTTGTAGGTATACTGTCGTCAATTGGTGTAACAAAATATTTGGCCCAAGCGATGGATAAAGATATCAATGCTATAAAAAAAGCAACCGTTAGACAAATACTAGAAGTAGAAGATGAACAAGAGTTTTATGAAACAATATCTGAAAATACATCTGTTTTTGATATAGAAGAAATTTTTTCTGAACGAATTAAAGAGGGACGTACAACCTATGTACTTCTTGTTGCAAAAGAAAAACAAATAAAAAATCAGAATGACCTCATAGGCATTATTACTCCTTGGGATTTACCAAAAATTGTTGCTAATAAATAAAACATGTTTATCAACGACTAGAGTACTTTACAACACTAAAACACCTTAGAAAGGAGGACCCACTATGTTTACAGATCGACGGTTAACAGAAGCATATGAAAACGCTAAGAAGGTTTATTTCGATGATGACTCCCGTATCGTTTTCATGAGTGATGCTCATCGTGGCGATGGTAGTTTATCAGATGAGTTTTTGAAAAATCGAAATATATTTGTACATGCCTTGAATGAATATTATGAGAATGATTACACTTTTATTGAGATAGGAGACGGTGAAGAATTTCTAGAATATTCAAATTTTGAGCATATAAAAAATGCGCATACAGATGTCTACGCGGTTATAAAAAAATTCTTTGATGAGGATCGTTACATACGCATCTTTGGGAACCATGACATTTACCTTCAGAACGAACGGTTTGTGAAAAAGAATTTCAGCATTAATTATGATGAATACACTGAAGAGTATTTCGATTTTTTGAAAGAATTAGAACCCCTTGAGGCGATTGTGCTGAAACACCGTTACACAAGCCAAGAGTTTTTCACCATCCATGGTCATCAAGGGGACGCTCCAAACGACCAGTTCTGGTTTTTTACTATGTTATCTATAAAGTTTTTCTGGCGCTTTTTTCACCGTTTTGGAATTAAAAATCCAGCGAGTCCTTCAAAAAATATTAATAGACGACACAAAATTGAACGTAACTACAGCAAATGGATTGTTAAACATCAGCGTCCATTGATTTGTGGGCATACACATCGATTTAAATTTCCAAAAGATAAATCCATTCCTTATTTCAATACAGGTTGCGGCGTTTATCCAGCGAGTATTACTACCATAGAGCTCGCCGAAGGTATGATTCGTCTTGTACGTTGGAAGACTTATGTAAATGACGAAGGATTACTTTACATCAAACGTGAAACAATGAGAGGGCCGGAGCCGATCGAAGTATTTGATACGCGAAAGCCTCAAAAAGTTGTGGAGTATCTGGCTTTGCGCAAGAAACAGCAATCTAAGGAGGTACGTGAAGAACGTGCTGCTTTTAGAGAAGCCAAAATGAGTCAAGATAAAATTAATGGAGATGCATATGATTTGAATGAAAGGTAAGGTGTTTGGTCTTCTCTAGTCATTTATTGAATATTAACTGAACCTATTTATTTAAAGACTTCTTAAAGCCTAAGTGTGTGTAAGGTTTCAAGAAGTCTTTTTATAAAGTTAGCAGTAATACCCAAAAAGTTCACAGCTATTTTGTAAAATTAAATTATTTTGATATAGTGAGAGGATGGAAATAAAAAATAGAAAGGGTTCAAAGGAGGGAATTGAGATGGAAAAAAAAGAACATTATGGTTTAAGTACGGCTGTTTCAATGATTGTTGGCATTAGTATTGGTTCGGGTATCTTTTTTAAATCAGATGACATTTTAAAAGCGACAGGTGGGAGCGTCTGGCTCGGTGTGCTTGTTTTTATAATTGGTGCATTTTGCGTGATTTTTGGGAGTATTACACTATCCCAATTGGCTAGTCGTTCAACGAAAGAAGGGGGCATTATTTCTTACTATGAAGAATTTGTTTCTTCCCGCCTTGCAAGTGCCTTTGGCTGGTTTCAAATGCTAGTTTATTTTCCAACAATTACAGCTGTTGTTAGTTGGGTTTCAGGAATATATACGATATCATTACTAAATTTCCCTTCAACTTTAGAGCTTCAAACTTTGCTTGGATTTTTATACTTAAGCTTTTTCTTTTTGATGAACTACTTATCCTATAAATTAGGTGGTGCATTTCAAAATCTTACGACGATTGTCAAAATGATTCCATTGATTGGGGTTGCGCTGATAGGTCTATTCTGGACACAAGGCGCGCCCATGCTCCCAAAAGATGTTGTTGCTGTTGAATCGAGTATTGTTGGTTGGGGTTTTTTAGCTGCCCTAGCACCTATCGCTTTCTCCTTTGATGGATGGATTGTTTCAACCTCTATAACCCAAGAAGTTAAGAATCATCGTAAAACGATGCCACTCGCTTTGACCATTGGACCATTGATCGTTTTAAGTGTTTACCTAGCCTTTTTCTTGGGGATGATTGCAATTGTCGGTACAGAATATATTTTGTCTGCTGGTGACCAAGCTATAAGTCAGGTTGGCTACTCCATATTTGGTGCAAGTGGTGAAAAAATATTACTCATTTTCGTATTAATAGCTATCTTAGGTGTAGTTAATGGTATTTCATTAGGTTATATACGTTTACCGCAAACGTTGGCCTCTAAGCATATGCTTCCTTTTAGCGGTAAAATAGCTCAAATGAATGATAAAAAAGGCTTGTCTCCCTATTCAGCGCTTTTGGCTTACTTAATTACTGTATTTTGGCTCGTCATACATTTCTTGACGCAAAAATATAATATTTTAGCTGGAGGAGATATAAGTGAAATAGCCATTGTTTTTAGTTACGTTGCTTATGTTATACTTTATTTGAAAGTTATCGGACTTAAAAAAACCGGACATATTAAAAGTGCCTTTCTTGGTACAACGGCTCCTATTTTAGGTATATTCGGATCGATTATTATACTACTTGGAGGGCTTACTGCTAATCCAGTTTACAGTCCGTTATTTCTTCTGTTTTCAGGGACTATTTGTTTACTCGGTTATTTTTATGGCGTAAGAACAAACGTTGGGAGATGAAGTTATGATAAAAAAAGAATTTTGTGCAGAAAATTTCACACGTGTACCTGAAGCTATTTCATTGGGTGCCAGTCGAATAGAGTTATGTGACCGATTGGATGTTGGAGGGACAACGCCTTCCAAAGAAGTAATAAAAGAGACGCTAGACTATGCTCATAAACATGATGTTTCCGTGGTCACTATGGTCAGACCACGTGGCGGGTCATTTGTTTATGATCAGAATGAGAAAGAACAAATAATTAGAGATGCAAAAGAAGCTATCGCTTTAGATGTTGATGGTATTGTATTTGGGTGTTTGACCGAGCAAGGGACTATTGATAGAGAGTTAACAGAAAAGTTAATTAATATTGCAGGATCAAAAGAAAGTATTTTCCACATGGCCTTTGATTCTATCCCAGATGAAAAGCAAACGCAGGCGCTTAATTGGCTAATAGAGAAGGGCTGTACGCGTATATTAACTAGAGGCGGTAAAACAGGAACGGCACTAGAAAATAAGAATAGAATCAATGCATTAATTGATAAAGCGCAATCGGATATCGAAATACTACCAGGGGGCGGAATTACACATGCTGATTTGGAAAATATAAAGATAGAAATACCAGCCGAGCAATATCATGGAACAAAAGTCATTCCTCTTTCTTGAAATAAAAAATAAACTGTTGACAGGCTCTTATAAAGTCTGTTACACTTCTTATCAATAAACAAAGATAAATTAAATAAATAAATGTGTTGACAAGATAAGTACAGATTAGTAAGTTATCTCAGAGAGCTTCTGTTTGGTGAAAGGAAGTATAACGAACGATGTGGAAAATGGTCTTTGAGCTGAAATGGTGAGTGAGTATTTCATAAGCTATTTCCGGTTGCACCCGGTACAGTGCCGCAGTATGCAAGAGCCTAATGCTTTTAAGTACTGATAGAGGTTGTTTTTTTATATTTAAACAACGAATAAAGGTGGAACCGCGCTAACTAAACCAATTAGACGCCCTTTTTGAGTCATGAGACTCGAAAAGGGCTTTTTTTTATGAAAAATAATAATAAAGGAGATGACAGGCATGATAACTTTAGAGGGTATTAAAAAAACGTATGAAAATAAAAATGGACGATTTGAAGCACTTAAAAATATTAATTTAACCATTGAAAAAGGGGAAATATTTGGCTTTGTTGGCTATTCAGGTGCTGGGAAGAGTACGCTACTACGATTAATAAATGGCCTTGAACTTCCATCAAAAGGAACTGTGAAAATTGGCGAAAAGACATTATCAGACTTAAACAAGAAGGCTATACGAAAAGAACGACAAGAAATTGGTATGATATTCCAGCATTTTAATCTTCTATGGAGTCGCACGGTTTTGGAGAATGTGATGTTTCCATTAGAAATAGCTAATGTTGATAAAAATACACGACTAGAAAAAGCGAAAAATCTAATTCAACTGGTTGGCTTAAAAGATAAGGAACATTCCTACCCCTCCCAACTTAGTGGTGGAGAAAAACAACGAGTCGGCATTGCACGTGCTTTAGCAAATGAGCCAAAAGTACTTTTGAGTGATGAGGCAACAAGCGCGCTTGATCCTCAAACAACAGATGAAGTCCTGGAACTTTTAGAAAAAATCAACAAGGAATTGAAGGTTACAATCATTCTGATCACGCATGAAATGGAAGTGGTGAGGAAAATATGTCATCGTGTTGCGGTCATGGATTCTGGAAATATTGTAGAAGAAGGGCCGGTTCTAGATATATTTAAAGACCCTGAGCACCCAGTGACAAAAAGATTTGTGAAACAAGATAGAAAAGTGGATGAAAAAGAAACACAAAAAGCTATGGCAGACCTTCATGTTTTATATCCAGAGGGAAGTATCATTCAAATTCTCTTTCAAGGAACCAGTGTTAACTTACCTATCATCACGGAAGTCAGTCGAGAAACTGGCGTTGACATCAATATTATACAAGGAAACATTCAGTCAACACATGAAATGCCTGTTGGAACCCTTGTTGTTCAAGTGCTGGGATCACAGGAAAAGCGTCAAAAAGCATTGGAATTGTTCAATACTTATCCAGTCGATGTGGAGGTTTTAAAAAATGACAAGTAATCCACTAGTAATAGGAAATATTTTATCTGACTATGTCGATTTCTCTACTATTTCTTGGGAGAAGGTATGGGAAGCAACCAAGCAGACACTTTTCATGACCATATTCTCAGTCATCGCTGTATTTATACTAGGTATTTTACTTGGGTTACTTTTGTATGAGACACAGAAAAGCGACAACATTATGGCTGTTGTTTTATATAAAATTGTCGCATTTTTAGTTAATGTTTTCCGTTCAATCCCTTTTATAATCTTAATTGTCTTGCTCATTCCTTTTACAAAAGCTTTAGTCGATTCAATCACGGGACCTGCAGCAGGCTTACCCGCACTTATTTTCTCCGCATCGCCTTTCTACGCTCGACTTGTGGAGTCTGGTTTTAGAGAGGTTGATAAAGGCGTAATTGAGGCAGCTGAATCAATGGGAGCCTCTAAATGGGAAGTCATCAGAAAAGTCTATATACCGGAAAGTTTACCCAATATTATTTCCGGTATCACAGTCACAGCCATCTCGCTTGTCGGATATACAGCAATGGCAGGGGTTATCGGCGCAGGTGGGTTAGGAAATCTAGCTTTCCTTGAAGGCTTCCAGCGTAGTCGACCTGCAGTGACATTGGTCTCTACAATTATCATCTTATTGATCGTATTTATCATACAATTTATAGGGGATTTAAGCGTTAAAAAAATAGATAAACGATAAAAAATAATTCGAATTTAAAGGAGAATGAACATGAAAAAAACACTGATATTATTAGGAAGCTCTTTATTACTCGCTGCTTGTGGAAACAATAATGACTCGGCCCAGGATGAACAAACATTGACTGTGGGGGCTTCAAATGTGCCACACGCAGAAATCCTTGAATTTGTTAAGCCAGCGCTTGAAGAAGAAGGAATAACACTTGAAATTGAAACATATAATGATTATGTCATTCCAAATATGGCTCTGGCTGATGGAGATTTAGATGCGAATTACTTCCAACATATTCCGTATTTTGAATCGCAAGTCGAAGAAAATGATTATGATTTCACTAATGCAGGTAGTATACACTTGGAACCACTTGGCGCCTATTCAAAACGCCATACCGATTTATCTGAACTTGAAAAAGGTGCTACTATTTTTGCAAGTAATAGCGTCTCTGATCATGGGCGCGTTCTCGGTATCTTATCAGATGCTGGACTCGTTAAAGTGGATGAGTCCGTTGATGTTAAAGATGCTGGATTTGATGATGTTGTTGAAAATGATTTGGAACTTGAATTTAAATATGATTATGACCCAGCACTTTTACCAACACTCTATGCCGAAGACGAGGGTGATGTGTTCTTTATAAATTCAAACTTCGCTGTGGACCACGACCTCAGCCCTGTAGATGATGCCATTGCATTGGAAAGCTCTTCATCGCCTTACGCGAACATCATCGCCATCCGAACGGAAGATCAAGAAAATGAAAACATTGCAAAATTGGTAGACGTCTTGCACTCAGAAAAAACAAAAGACTTTATATTAGATAATTGGAAGGGTGCAGTCCTTCCCGTGGATGAATAAAGTAGATGTCAAAGTTTAAAATTATCCAAAGATTATCTGAATGCCTTTACTTCCCCCTAACATACTTTAAAATAAGAGATAGACAAAAGCTTATTATATGATATGAAAGAAGGGAAGCTATATGAGTAAAGTATTTATAGCCGGAGCGAAACGAACACCTATAGGTTCTTTTTTAGGCGCACTAAAAGGTGTATCTGCTTCAGATTTAGGAAGCTATGCTATAAAAGGTGTCCTCGAACAGAGTGGTATTAATCATAAAGATATTGATGAGGTCGTCTTAGGAAACGTCCTTCCTGCAGGGCAGGGACAAGGTGTAGCAAGGCAAGCGTCAATCAAAGCGGGAATAGAAGTTGAAGTGCCTGCTTATTCACTGAATATGGTTTGCGGGAGTGGTATGAAATCAGTCATCAATGCTTATCTTGGTGTAAAAGCAGGGGAGTATCAAGCCATTGTAGCGGGTGGAACGGAATCCATGAGTCAGGCGCCGTATCTTATTCCTGGAAGCACACGCACAGGGCATAAAATGGGTGGATATAAAGTAGGAGACCACATGTTGGATGATGCCTTAACAGATGCATTTGAAGGCTATCACATGGGTGTAACTGCAGAAAATATTGTGGAACGCTATGGCATTACACGTGAAGAACAGGATGCGTTTGCGATTGTATCTCAAAAACGCGCAATCGAAGCAGTGGATAAGGGAGCATTTAAAGACGAAATTGTTCCTGTTGAAACAAAAGTGCGTCGTGAGAAAGTTGTCATCGACACGGATGAATACCCTAACCGTAAAACGACCGAAGAAAAACTCAATACACTTCGACCTGCCTTTAAAAAAGATGGGTCAGTGACTGCAGGAAATGCGTCAGGGATTAATGATGGTGCAAGTGCTACGCTAATTGTAGGCGAAGACTACTTAAAAGCGAACAACTTGAATCCATTAGTTGAAATTGTTTCAGTCGGGCAAGGTGGTGTAGACCCTTCAGTTATGGGACTTGGGCCCACACCAGCAATCAAACAAGCTATGAAAAAAGCTGATATTTCATTTGAGGATATTGATATTTTTGAACTGAATGAAGCCTTTGCCTCTCAAAGTCTTGGTGTCATCAAAGAAATATCTGATGCTTTTGATGTAAGCAAAGACTATATGCTAGAACGCACGAATGTGAATGGTGGGGCGATTTCCCTAGGTCATCCAGTAGGGGCTAGCGGCAATCGTATTTTAGTTACCCTTATTCACGCAATGAAAAAACGTAAACTGAAATATGGACTGGCCTCACTCTGTATTGGCGGAGGCATGGGTGTTGCTGTTTTAGTTAAGAATTCAGATATCGACTAACTAGCAGCAACCAGTATCTTTTTATTCTATTCGATTAATATACTGTTTTCAGTTAAACTGTGAGTAAGTTTAACAAAGGAGGTTTTATTAATGAATAGAAAAAAATTAACAAAATCATCTACAGATCGCATTTTATCAGGAGTGTGTGGAGGATTCGCAGAATTCTTTGGGATTTCTCCATTAGCTATAAGATTAATATTTGTTTTGCTGCCATCGAATATACTGCTTTATATTATTCTTGCACTGATAATGCCTGAAGAATAAAACAACTTATTAAAAAGCGCTCATAGAGAATGATGAATAATATTCTCTATGAGCGTTTTTTATGAGCTTATCTAAGGGGAGAAAGTATAAGATCTTGAATGGTTAAAATGTTAAAAGCGTTTTCATATGTGTTATACTGAGTATAGAGTAGGATTGAATGGTAGCTAAGAAAGGATGAACTGTTATGTTATTCACTGAAGTACCTGATGAGAAAGCAAGAGACAAACATCCGGCCGAAATATTATCTATTGTTACTGGCATTGATAAAGATGTGATCATGAAGGGCGTTCATAAACATGGTTATCAGGGCATCTTGGATGATCCATCCTTACTAGATATTTCAAAAAAAGATCAACAGCGCATTATTGGAGCAAGGAAATTAGGTTATCTTGATGCGACATTTTTATAAGAAAGTAAAAGCTACTCTTTGGATAGGGTAGCTTTTGTTATGGGGAGAATCAGTTTGAGTATCGTGCTTAGAAACGTCAAAACCGTTGTAAGTGTAGAAAGTAAAGGTTATTTCATTCAACAAAAGGATAGGTATATGGTAATGTATTAAGTAAGATGTGGAAACCATCGTTATGAAAAATATATCTATATATTCATAACCCCCTCAAAAATATAGAGGAGGAACAGTAATGGATGAAAAAAATAAGATGAATGTGGAAATAGCAAAAGCATATGCTTATTGTGAAAAAATAATAAAAAAACACTCAAAAAGTTTCTACTTTGCTTTTTCAAAACTACCTAAAGAAAAAGCGAATGCTGTTTATGCAATTTATGCATTTTGTCGGTTAGCAGATGATAGTATTGATGAGGCTGAAACAAAAGAAGAACAAGCAAAAGCATTGAAAAAATTAACAGAAGAATTGAAAGAGTTTGAACAGGGAGTAGAAGCTGATCAGTACCTATGGATCGTGTTGAGAGATGTGTTCAACCGCTATAGTATGTCTGTGCAACCTTTTTATGATCAGATTAAGGGGCAGACAATGGATTATTACTTTAAACAGCCCCAAACAATGAAAGAGTTGGAAGACTATAGTTACTATGTGGCTGGTTCTGTAGGCTTAATGTTATTGCCGATCATTGCAAGTGAGAACCATAAGCATTTAGAAGGTGAAGCAATAGCTTTGGGTGTCGCTATGCAATTAACTAATATTTTAAGAGATATCGGTGAAGATTTCAAAGAAATCAGGCGTATTTACTTACCCAAAGATGTAATGGCTCAATTTGGCTATAGCGAGGCGGAACTCGCTAAGGAAGTGATCAACGATGTACTTATTCAAATGTGGGAATATATTGCCTCACGAGCAGAACAATTATATGACGACTTTTCGCAGTCACTGAAGCACTTTGATAAGGATAGCCAGCAGCAAGTAGCATTGGCTGCAAAGGTGTACGAAGGCATTATAAATGCAGTGAGAGAGAATCGCTATGATTGTTCTACTATGAAAAATAAAACATCAACCGCAACAAAAGCTCTGTTATATAAGGATGTAAAAAATAATTTTTCGGCTAGATAACAAAAGTTTAAAAGAATAACGAGTGTTTATACGGGAGGAATAGCGATGGTTAAATATAAGGATATAGTAGTTATTGGCGGCGGACTAGGTGGACTATCCGCCGCTATTTCTTTAGCGCAAAAAGGGTATTCTGTTTCATTATATGAAAAAAACGCACATCTTGGAGGGAAATTAAATCGTCTAGAGACTGAAGACTACGGTTTTGATTTAGGTCCTTCTATACTAACGATGCCACATATTTTTAGAAACTTGTTTGATAAAAGTGGAAAGAATATGGAAGATTATTTTTCAATCAAACAATTAAATCATGAATGGCGTTCGTTTTTTATGGATGGGACAGTGCTGGATTTATACAATTCAATAGATGATATGCAGCAAAAAAATAGCGAATTATCCACAAAAGATATCAAAGAGTTGAAAGCATTTCTTAACTACACAAAAGAATTATATGAAAAAACAGAAGAAGGTTATTTTAATAAAGGCTTAGATACGATGAAGGAAGTGCTAGAACATCATGGATACATTAGCGCTCTGAAAGATTTTGATTACTTTCATACACTGTCTCAAGGTATAAATAAACGTATTTCAAATCCATACTTAAGTGATATGCTACAATATTTCATCAAATATGTAGGCTCTTCTGCAGATAATGCCCCTGCCATTTTGAATGTCTTGCCATATGTCCAGCATGACTTTGGGCTCTGGTATGTTGAAGGAGGGATGCACAAGCTAGGAGAGGGTTTAGTCAGGCTTGCTGAAGAAGTTGGTGTAGAACTTAACACGGAAATAGAAGTGAAAAAAATAATCACAGATACTAATAATGATGTTTCAGGTGTTGAATTGGCTTCCGGGGAGACTATCTTCTCAAAGCGTGTCGTGTCAAATATGGAAGTGATCCCAGCGTATCAGCGATTGCTTGAAATGGATAAAGAAGAGGTAGAGAAACTTGAAAGAAAATTCGAACCCGCTGCCTCAGGGCTGGTACTGCATTTGGTTGTGGATAGAGAATATCCACAACTTGCCCATCACAATTTTTTCTTTTCTGCTGATTCAAAGAAGAATTATGAAACGGTTTTTGATAAGCACGAATTACCCAAAGATCCAACAATATATCTTGTTAACAGCAACAAGACAGATCCAAGTCAGACTATCCCTGGTCATGAGAACATAAAAATACTCCCGCATATCCCTTACATTCAAGACCAACCATATACTAAAGAAGATTACGCGAAACTTAGAGAACGTGTTTTAATCAAACTTGAACACATGGGATTGACAGATTTAAGAAAACACATCGTATTTATGGATCAATGGACACCAGAGGATATTGCATCCAATTATTACTCTAATCGAGGAGCTATTTATGGTGTTGTCTCGGATAAAAAGAAAAATAAAGGATTTAAATTTCCAAAGAAAAGTCAACTCTTTAATAATCTTTATTTTGTTGGAGGGTCGGTCAATCCGGGTGGAGGCATGCCAATGGTCACCTTAAGTGGTCAGCAAGTGAGTGAATTAATCGAACATGAGGATGAAACGTAAATTAGTTTCTTTAAAAAAGAGAGTATGTTGCTGTTTCTATCTGTAGAAAAGTAATATGCTCATTGTTGAATTTTATGTTAACGATAGATTTTTGTGTAAAAGTGATGAAATTCACAATTTGTTCTAATTTTAAAAAGCTATTAAAAGGCGTTTTATATCTTTAAAATTAGAATATATTCTTTTTGTGAAAAAAGTACTTTGATAAAAATAAGATGCATGGTATTATAAATGTGCAATTAATCACAACATAAATGGTAGGAGGAATAGTAATGATTAAGTGGAACAAATTAGCTTTAATTACAGCAAGCATGGGGTTACTTGCTGCGTGTGGAAATGGTGATTCAGAAGAGGATACAACAGAAGATACAGAGCAGGTGGCAGAGGAATCAAATGAGGAATCTGACGCTACAACCGGTGCAACACAATCAATTATTGCATCAGCAGATGATTTAGAAAAAGGTATGTCATCTGAAGGTGGCTGGATAGTAATCTTTGAAGGTGACGTAGAGTCTGATGAAGAGTTGACACTTGAAGGTGGCGTCGAAAATAATGATGGAGAAATTGCTCGTAAATTAGCATTATACACACAAGACGACGATCGTAACGTCACAAAACGCTACACATTGACAGCACCAATGTTGACAGTGGAAAGCGAAAATGCTCGCATTCAAAACGGTACATTCAAAGGTGATGTTCATGTTAATGCAAACAACTTCCAACTTCCAGGTGGAACAATTGATGGTGACTTGACATTCGCAAGCGAAGAGTTACAAGAGTCAGCACAACTTGAAGAAGGCGAAGTAACAGGCGAAATCAGCGTCGAAGAATAAACGCGAATAGTAAATAAATACAACGGAGGCTGGGACTATTTTGTCCTAGCCTTTTTTCTTGCTCTGGATGAATTTAATAAGCATATTATATTAGAAAAACATGATATTGTTGACGGCTTCACATAAGTATTATATAGTAATATTTAGTAGTGAACGAATCGAATGTCCGGTCAACACCTTTCTCTCCTTCAATTCTGTTCATCCTACGTCATTTAAAAACAAGCTTTATCAAGAAAGGTAAGGGATAAATATGAGTTTATTGAAAAAGAAACTAGTTGCTGGAGCTGCATTTGTAGCGTTAGGCGGATTTTTAGGTGCATGTGGCTCTGACGATGCGGCTGAAGATACTACTGAAGAAACAGAAGATGCTGTCACTGCTGCTTCTGTCACAGATAAAGCAGACGAAGTTGTTGCTTCATTAAAAGAAGACGGAAACTGGATCACAGCTATTACTGCTGACGTAACCGTGGAAGAAGACTTGACAGTTTCAGGTACATTCCACGATGGTGGAGATGAATCAGCAGATGAATACCGTAAATTTGCATTATATGAACAAGATGATGAACGTGTTGTTACTGATGAGTTTACATTGACAGTTCCTATGATGACGGTTGAATCACCAAACTTCCGTATACAAAATGGTACAGTTGACGGAGATGTTTACGTAGATGCAGAAGGTTTCGAACTAAAAGAATCTACAGTAACAGGCGATGTAACATTCTCATCTCAAGAAATGATGGATGCAGCAATGATGGACGAAGGAACTGTTGAAGGTGAAGTAAGCGTCGAAGAATAAGCGGCGTTGAGTCACTCTTTATTACCCAATAAGTTATATGCTATGTGTTCTCGTGACATTCAACCTATCGGACTTAGGAGAGATGAATGATCCAGGGACAGTTTAAATACTATTTAATCAAGAGCCTTGTTTCAGTTAAATAACTGAGATGAGGCTCTTGTTGTATATTAATAACCGATACGTTATTGATTTGTGTGTGCAAAAGAGCTATAGTGTATCGTTTTTAACTAATAGTGTGTTGTTTGTTGAAAAACAGTGTATACTAGTATTTAAAGACAAACCTTTATATTAATTAACGATACACTTAAAGGAGGAGAAGGAATGAATCGCAAACAGCGTGTTTTAAACTATGTAAATGAAGCTTGCGCATCCTTTAAACCGCAAGATATAGAAAAAGGAATGGGAATTACGACGAGAGAAGTAGCTGAAGCGCTGGACAGCATTCGCAGTAATATTTCCAAAGATTTGAACCAATTAACTAGAGATGGAGAACTTAAAAAAATTGAAGGTAGGCCAGTTCGCTTTATTTCCATTGAAAAAGCGCGACACAAACCACTGACTAAACATGTTTCTAGTTACAAGGAAAAGGAGCAAGCATCTGTTGGTGTTGCCCAAGAAGTTTTGGATTTTTCATATAATAAGACTCAGGATATCTTTAATACAATCATTGGATCAAACGGCAGCATAAAAAATGCTGTGGATCAAGCGAAAGCAGCTGTCTTATACCCACCCAAAGGACTAAATACACTGATTACCGGCCCAACAGGTTCAGGAAAATCTTTTTTTGCTCATGCTATGTTTAGATTCGCTCAATCCAAAGAACTGATTGATTCCGATAGGGAACTAGCTGTATTTAACTGTGCGGATTATGCGACCAACCCCCAACTTTTGATGAGTTATCTCTTTGGTTATGCTCAAGGGGCCTTTACTGGTGCGGCCAATGCGAAAGAAGGGTTGATTCAACAAGCGGATGGCGGCATGCTATTCCTGGATGAAGTGCACAGGCTACCACCTGAGGGACAAGAAATGGTGTTTTCCTTTATGGATACTGGTACATACAGTCGCCTAGGTGAAACGGGAAAAAACAGAACAGCTAATGTCCGAATCGTTTGTGCAACAACAGAAGATCCTAAGTCTACATTCTTGGATACATTTATGCGACGTATTCCAATCAATATTCATCTTCCCTCATTTAAAGAAAGACCCGTTACTGAACAATTAGATTTAGTTAAACTTCTGACTGGCCTTGAGGCAAACCGTATACAACGTAGGATTACACTTAATGAAGAAGTTGTAAAAGGGTTGATAGCAAGTGTTGGATATGGAAACGTTGGTCAACTGAAATCATCGATACAACTTGTATGCGCGCGCGGGTTCATGAATCAATTAAATAAAGATGAAATTTCGCTAACAGTAAAAGATCTGCCAGAAAATATAAAGGATCATCTCGTTGGTTTGTCTTCCAATCGATCAGAACAAACTGATTTATCCAAGTATGTGGAAGCTCAGATGACCATCAACCCGAACGAGCCTTTTTATAAAATGGCTGTGGATTCATATGAACTACCATACAATATCTATGACATTATAGGAGACAAAGCAGCTCTACTGGAAGCAGAAGGCTTAGACCAAGATTCAATTAATCAATATATTTCAACGGATATCAATGTGCACTTAAAATCTTTTTACCGTAATCATGGGTTTTCATTTCAGACTGAATCAAAATTAGCTGAGGTGGTTAATAAGGAAGTAATACAATTTGCCCACCAAATTGTGGGAGAAGTAGAAGAAGCTTTAGGCGGGTCTTTCAAACAGAACTTTATTTACGCAATGAGCTTACATATTAGCTCCTTGTTAAGTAAGATTAGTAGTGGTCAGGAAAGAATCATCAACAAACGTATTCGTGAAATGGCTATGACCTACTCTACAGAATACGTTGTTGCTGAAGACGTTAAAAATAAGATTGCGACCTATTTTGATGTAACTATTCCCGATAATGAGGTATACTATCTCACTGTTTTATTGGTTTCGCTTAAAGAAGAGTTATCTTCTGGACGTGTGGGGATTGTTATTGCGACGCATGGCAATTCTACTGCTAGTAGCATGGCTAGGGTAGCGGAAGAACTCCTTGATACGAATGGCGTTGCAGCTATCGATATGCCATTGGATATGTCTCCAAAAGTCGTTTATGAACGTATAAAAAAAGCAGTAATAGACGTTAATGAAGGGAGCGGTGTCTTATTGCTTGTCGATATGGGATCCCTAGCAACATTTGAAACAGCCTTGCAGAAGGAAACAGGTATTCATATACGCTCAATTGACATGGTTTCGACAGCGATTGTGCTTGAAGCTGTAAGAAAAGCTTCCCTAGTGGATGCAGATATCGAATTACTATACGAATCATTAACAAAGTTCAGTGGTTATACAAAAGAGTTGCCCGGTCATAATAGCGAACGCAAGCCCTCTTCGCGTAAGCCACCTATTTTATTGGCCGTATGCGCCAGTGGTGAAGGGACGGCTCAAAAATTAAAAGATATCATTGAAAAAGTATTGGTTGAATCAAATGATTCTGGAATAAAGGTGATGACGTGCTCGGTCGCTGACCTTGAAACCAAAATAAGCGAATGGCAGAAAAAATACACAATCATTGCCTCAACAGGTATAGTGGATCCAAAGATTCAAGCCCCCTTTATTCCGCTTGAACGATTTATTGAAGACAAGCCAGAACAGTTACTGAAAAAAATTATAAGTCTTACAATAAAAGAATCAATGGGAACATTACCAAATAAAAATAATGCACAAGCAGTCATCTATTCATATGTAGAAGAAAACTTTGCGTATATAAATCCTAAAAAAATCGTTCCCATATTATGGACATTTGTTAATGAGTGTGGGAAATTAAGAGTTCAGAACAGCGACCAGTATGCCTTTCATATCAATTTAGCTTTTCATATGGCAGGTCTGATTGAACGCCGACTTCAAAACGAACAGTTAAATTTAGAAAAAGAAGAACAAGATGATATGAAAGATCACCCACTCTATCCTAAGTTAAAACGGTTAGTCAAAACGTTTGAAGATAAGACTCAGTTGACGATACCATCAGAGGAGTATCGATACATTTTTTATTTCATTACAAAAGAACAAGGACACATGGAAGACATTGACACACTGTTAATGGATTAATACACTAATAGCTAAAAACGACACACTCTGTTAGTGTGTCGTTTTTGTGTATTGTATATAGTTGCGGTCTATCCGTCTTTTTACGGGAGTGTGTTGGCACGGTTCTTGCTTATGTATAAGTGAAGGGGAGAAACAAATACTGTTTTTGAATTCCCAATTATTATTTGGAGGGAGTGTTGTTTATAGCAGGAGGGGTCATAGAATGATGGATATTCGTTTGCTTCGTATAGATGATCGACTGATTCACGGACAGGTCGCAACAACATGGTCAAAATTTACTGGGATAAGTCGAATCATAGTTGTAAGTGATGATGCCGCAAGCCATCCACTTCAGAAAATATTATTGACGCAAGCGGCACCTCCAGAGGTCAAATCGCACGTTGTTTCCATCAGAAAGCTTAATAGTATAGCAGGGCACGCGTTAATGAATGACGTCAAAGTCATGCTATTATTCACAAATCCGAAAGATGTCATGCGCGTACACCAATCTGGATTGGTGTTCAACAGCGTAAATATTGGAGGAATGAAATATACTGAAGGAAAACAGATGGTGACACACTCTGTTTCCGTTGACCAAACTGATATCAATGCATTTAAATATTTAAATGACAAAGGGATCGAATTGGAAATCAGAAAAGTTCCCGGCGACCGCAGTCAGAAAATAATGGATGTACTGAAAAAAGGGAATTTTTTATAAAGTGTTCAAGAAAAAATCAGCAAAATATGCTGGTAGTAGGAGGGAAATAAATGGTAGGAATTATATTGGCAAGTCATGGAGAATTTGCCGAAGGTATTTTACAATCAGGGCAAATGATTGTAGGAGAACAAGAAAATGTCAAAGCCGTTACCTTAATGCCAAGTGAAGGGCCAGACGATATTAGACGTAAAATGGAAGAAGCCATTGCATCTTTTGATTCAGATGAAGTTCTTTTCTTAGTTGATTTATGGGGAGGAACACCATTTAACCAAGCGAATACGTTGTTTGAGGATCATAAGGATAAATGGGCAATTGTTGCAGGTCTTAACTTAGGTATGCTAATTGAAGCCTTTACAGGCCGTTTTGGAATGGATAAAGCACAAGATATTGCAAAAGCTATTATTGAACCAGGAAAAGACAGCGTTAAGGTTAGACCCGAAAGCTTACAGCCCGAAGAAGCAGAAAAAGAAACGAAAAACGAAGAACCAAGCAAGCCATTACCTAAAGGAACAGTTGTAGGAGATGGCAAGATTGATATCCGACTTGCTCGAATCGATTCACGTTTATTACATGGTCAAGTAGCTACTGCTTGGTCTAAAGACGTTCAACCTACACGAATTATCGTTGTTTCCGACGAGGTGGCGAAAGATGACTTGCGTAAGAGCTTGATTACACAAGCTTCACCACCAGGAATCAAGGCAAATGTTATCCCAATCGATAAAATGATTGAAATCTCTAAAGACCCACGCTTTGGTAAGACTAGCGCATTACTCTTGTTTGAAACACCACAAGATGCTTTACGTGTTATTAAGGGCGGCGTAGACATTGAAGAAGTAAACGTCGGGTCAATGGCGCACTCAGAAGGAAAAGTTATGATTAATAATGTTCTTTCTGTAGATAAAGACGACGTGGATGCTTATAGAGAAATGCAAGATCATGGTGTAACGTTTGATGTTCGTAAAGTACCATCAGACCAAAGTAAAGATATTTGGCCATTGCTTAAGAAAACGAAATACGTTGATTAAGTTAGATTTTAAGGAGGGAAATTAAATTATGAATATTTTTGTTATTATATTAGTATTGCTTGTTGCGTTTTTGGCAGGAATGGAAGGTGTTTTAGACCAATTCCAATTCCACCAACCAATAATCGCTTGTACACTGATTGGTATCGCTACAGGTAACCCAGTGGATGGTTTATTATTAGGTGGTACATTACAGTTGATTGCTTTAGGTTGGATGAATATCGGTGCTGCAGTAGCACCTGATGCTGCCTTAGCATCTGTCGCTTCAGCTATTTTAGTTACTTTACGTGGTGCAGACGTTTCAGAAGGTATTGCACTAGCTATTCCATTAGCTATCGCTGGACAGGTACTTACAATTTTTGTTCGTACGTTAACAGTTGGTATTGCACACGCTGCCGATGGAAAAGCGAAAGAAGGATCATTTAGAGCTGTAGAATTACTTCACTTAGGAGCATTAATGATTCAAGGACTACGTATTGCTATTCCAGCTGGGATTATTTTAGCAGTACCTGCTGAACTAGTTACAGGCGGATTAAACGCTATACCAGAATGGTTGACTGGTGGACTTGCTGTTGCAGGTGGAATGATCGTTGCTGTTGGTTATGCAATGGTTATTAACATGATGGCTACACCAAAATTATGGGTGTTCTTCGCTCTAGGTTTTGCACTTTCAGCAGTCGGACAATTAAACCTTATCGCTATGGGTATTATTGGTGTTGTACTAGCACTTCTTTACCTACAGTTCTCACCTGAATTCAATCAAGGTGGCGGCGGCGGTGGAAGTTCTTCCGGCGGGGACCCACTCGATGATATCTTAAACGATTACTAAAAAGGAGCGTTGAAAAACTATGGATGAAAAAAATAAAGTAAGATTAACAAAAGGCGACCGTTTTAAAGTTTTTTGGAGAAGTCAATTCCTACAAGCTTCATGGAACTTTGAACGTATGCAGAACGTTGGATGGGCATATTCCATGATTCCAGCGCTCAAAAAATTATACACATCTAAAGAAGACCGTGCATCTGCACTGAAAAGACACTTAGAATTCTTTAATACACACCCTTACTTGGCTGCACCTGTTCTTGGTGTAACCTTAACACTTGAAGAAGAAAAAGCTGGTGGGGAAGATATCGATAATGCAGCTATTCAAGGTGTTAAAATCGGTATGATGGGACCACTTGCCGGTGTTGGTGACCCAGTATTCTGGGGAACATTAAGACCTGTACTGGGAGCTTTCGCTGCTTCGCTCGCACTGAGTGAAAGCTGGTTAGGCCCAATCATCTTCTTCTTGGCTTGGAATATTATTCGTATGGCTTTCTTATGGTACTCACAAGAACTTGGATATGTTCAAGGTGGTAACATCACTCAAAACTTATCTGGTGGATTAATGCAGAAGTTAACTCAAGGAGCATCCGTTCTAGGTATGTTCATAATGGGGGTACTGGTACCACGTTGGACAGCAATGAACTTCCCGATGGTTATCAGTCGAGTTGAGAATGCTGAGGCCGATATGATTGACTTTGCGGCTATATCTGAAGCAGCAAACGAAGGGCTCTTATCTGGTGATATGTTGAGGAACGTTGTTGCTGATATTCAAGCAGGCATGGCTATTCAGCCTGAAGAAGTAACGACCCTACAAAACACATTGGATCAATTACTACCAGGAGTCGCACCTTTACTACTGACTCTATTCTGTGTGTGGTTATTACGTAAGAAAATTAGCCCAATTGCAATTATTGCTGGAATTTTCGTTGTCGGAGTTATTGGCTACGTTCTAGGCATTCTAGGATAATTTTATAAGTTATTTGAATAAAGCGAAATACTTCCTGGAGGCAAGGTATCAACACACCTTGCTTTTCGGGAAGTGTTTTTTCGTTTGTGTAAAAGTCCGCTTAGGTCATCAACAATTAAAAAATGATCAGAAACCATTGCTGTATAGTCAAAATATTAGTTGATTTCTAGTGCAATAGGACATTCGACATATCGGTTTTAAACGTTGCGCTGAATCTGTCGAAGAATGACCTGTTCGACCTGTTTTACATAATTTGATGATTTATCTGTCCGAAGAAGGCACTGGTTTGGACAACTATACAACTTACGCTATTTGGAATGGTCGAAGAATGGCCTGTTCGACTTGTTTTACATGAATCGATGATCTAACTGTCCGAAGAAGGCACTGGTTTGGACAACTATACAACTTACGCTATTTGGAATGGTCGAAGAATGGCCTGTTCGACTTGTTTTACATGAATCAATGATCTAACTGTCCAAAGAAGGCACTGGTTTGGACAACTATACAACTTACGCTATTTGAAATGGTCGAACAAACACCAAATAAATCCAACATAGAACAAAAGACACATATATTAGAGAATAGTCTCTACATAAATTTCAAATTATATAAATAAAGACTACGCACAATCCTAATAAGGAAACTGCGTAGTCGGAAGTTTTATTCTTTTCTTTGTTTGGATGACGGGATATCTAGTTGATTTCGATACTTTGCCACACCTCTTCGAGATAATGAAATGTCCTCAGCTTTTAAAGCATCAGACAAAGCTTGATCTGATAAAGGTTTAGCATTATCTTCCGCTTTGATTAACTGCTCCAGTGCTTTAACTATATAATCTTTTGACAGGCCAGACTGACTTGAACGACGAGATAAAAATGTTTTCAATTCTTTGGATCCATAAGGCGTTTCAATATACGTTTCCCTTACAGCCCGGCTTATTGTGGATTGATTAAAATTCAATTCCTCAGCTAAATTAGTTAATTGTAAAGGAGCTAGGGGAGTATCGGCCTCTTTAAAATAAGCTTGTTGATGCATAATGATGGCAGTCCCGACTTGCTTAATTGTTTCCTTACGTTTTAGAAGGCTCGTTTGTAGAATGTCGTATTCTTTTTTCTTTTCTTTAATATATGATTTGAGATTAGGATCGTCTGAATCACTTAATTCATCAAAGTAACGGCTATTAAAACTAACTAGTGGCGTTTTATATTTTGTTTCTCGTATCACTAACTCATCATCCTCAATACTCACACTCAATTCTGGCAGTACAAAAGGTGTGAAGGTAGATTGGTAAGCTTCGCCAGGCGAGGGTGTTAGCTTTTGAATAAAAGAATACACGTTTTTGATAGTATAGGAAAGTATAAAATTTTTGCTGATATACCAAGGGTTAGAGTCTTATGTGGAGTTGAAATTAAGTAAGGAAAAGAGTTAAGATAATAGTATGGCACATGAAGATAATATTCCAGTTCAAATGAATATTTTAAAAGCCATATTCAGTGATCATTGGTCTAGATTTCTTAAAGAAAACAAAGATAAGATGCGTCCGGTCATCATCGAAGAAGTGGAAAAGTTTTTACACTGTGGAGAGTTATCAAATGGGTTTTTGACATTTAAGTGTGAGGCTTGTCCAAAGGTAAAGAAGATACCTATTCGGTGTAAAGGGAAGTTCTGTCCAACATGTGCAGTAGGTGAGGCACAAAAATGGGCGGATATACAAGCGAATGATATGTATCGTAGTAACCATCGTCACGTTGTTTTCACGATTGATGAAGGTCTGCGATCCATCTTTGCGGGGAAATATCGTAAGAAGTTATTAAAAAAATTAATGGATGAAGCCGCGCGGCTTCTTAATGAATGGTTTGAGAAGTGTGGATTTAAACCAGGTATTGTATCGGCGTTACATACCTTTGGGTCTAAGTTGGAGTTTAATCCGCATATTCACATGCTGGTCAGTATGGGTGGTGTCACACCAGAGAATGAATGGAAAACATATGATTTCATTCCATTCACGAAATTGCGTAAGCAGTGGCAGACTGTTGTATTAAAGCTGATTAGACGTACACTATCTCCGGTAGCTAAGAAAGTTGTTCAACCAAAACTTCAAGCAGCCTATAAAAATAATCCGCAAGGATTTTACGTCAACGCACCTAAGCGTAGTAAAACAGATGTGAAAAAGATCTTGGGGTACATTGGTCGGTATATGAAACGAGGTCCCATTGCCTTACATCGTATTATCATGTATGACGGAGAAACCGTTGTTTTTAAATACCATGATAAGCAAGATGGTGAAGAAAAAGTGGAATCTTTAACCGTTGATGCCTTTATTGGACGATTAATTCGTCATATACCGGATAAACAATTTAAAATGATTCGTCACTATGGATTGTATTCTCGTCGAATTAAGACGCTTATGAAGGAAATAGTGACCATCTACCAAGAAAGCATCAAAAAACTTTTAGTTAATGCTAAAAAGATGATCCAACCGAAAGGTTGGAGGGAAAGTATTAAGGAATCCTTTGGCTATGATCCATTAAAATGTTCGGAATGTGGCAATGTATTGGAGTTCAGAGGGATAGCTGTGCGCAAAAATGGACAACTAGAAGTGCAATATGCGAATGATAAAGAGGCCAAAGATTATATTAATCGGGAGGTTGAAAGAATTGAGTCAGAAGCGTACAAAAAAGCACAAAAAGAAAAAACAGAAGCAGCCATCAAAAAGTATCGTTTCAGCTGGAGTGAACGCGAAAAAGAAATACGAGAACGGGAACGTCGAATTCGTTTGTCGGAGCTGTAAAGTAACGGAAGACATACCGAAAGAAGTTGTTGAACAGTTTGATATGATGGATATGGGAGATCCGACGGATCCCCCAAGGTTTAGTTGCGAAAAGTGTGGGGGAGAAATGCTTCCTGTGTATTATACAAGCCTTCATGGTATCACTTATAAAAATCCAGAATTGAAAAGCTCGGCTAACCTCTAGCCCAAAAAGGGCGAGGCCTAGCCGAGCTTTTCTTATTTCGTTTTCATTTACATCGTAGATTTCAGCAAGCGTAGACCATTTTTTCTCAGTAAGTAGATCAAAATGTTCTTCAATAATTATATAAGCTATCGCTGGTGCAAAGTCGAGTCGTTCCGTTTGAAGAAGCAAACATTCTCTAAGGTCGCGTGCCCCTAAGCCAGGTGGATCTAATTGTTGGAGCAAAGTTAGTGCATCCACAAGCTCAATAGATGTAGCATGTGTTTCTTCGACCGCTTCATCCACAGTTTTAGTAACATAACCTCGGTGATCAAGTTGGTTTACCCACCAAAAAAGTAATTCTCTTAAATATGTTTTCCTATAAAATAATTCAATTTGTTCTTTTAAAAAGTCATAAAGGGATGACTTACTAGCTGTTGTTTGCTCGATAACTGAAGCTGTTTCGTTTAGAGCAGACTGAATAAGATGGTTTTCCTGTTCTGGAAGATCAATAAAAGGATTTTCGAGAATCTGATTCGCTAAATACGTAGACAAATCAACTCGATTCAGCTGAAGGAGGTGAACCCCTTGTAATAAATTCGGAATGTAGGTTTGCTTTTGCTTCTGAAATTGCTGGGGCTGATGTTTGAATTCCATATGATCCTTCCTTTCCAGATTAGTTTAACATAAACAGACAGCTCTGTATGTTAAATAAGAAAGGTATTAATCTGAAAGAATAGTATGAACAGTTCAAACATTTATCGCAAGGACTATAGTGATTCTTTTATTGTTTTATTTTATATTGAACGCTACATCTGTGTGATATACTATAACTAATTTAATAATAGGGGGAAGAAAATGAATTCTGAAGAGTATACTTACAAGAGACCAGATTTCGATTTGTTTAAAAAAGAGTTTTTAAATGATGTCGAACAGTTAAAAAATGCTGAATCATCGGAAGACGTTAAAGAAGCGATTGATGCTATATCAGCCTTGATTTCTTCACTTGATTCTATGGCTACACTAGCTTCTATTCGTTATTCAATCAATACAAAAGATGATTTTTATGAAAAGGAAGACGATTACTGGAACGAGTATGGTCCACTATATCAAGAGTTGAATACACGCTACTATAAAGCCATTATGGAATCACCTTATTTGGATAACATAAAAAAGGCATATCCAAGAACCTTTATTCAAAATATGCAGTATGAATTGGATTCCTTTGATAAAAGCGTTATAGAACTTCTTCAAAAAGAAAATCAGCTAAGTAGTGACTATCAAAAACTTATTGCTGCAGCTGAAATTGAATTTGATGGTAAAACATTAACTTTGTCACAGTTTGGTCCCTATCTTCAATCAACTGATCGCGCGGTTAGAAAAAAGGCGAATCAAGCACAGTTGAGCTATTTTGAAAAAAATGAAGAAGAAATCGATCGAATTTTCGATGAACTTGTCCATGTTAGAGATGATATTGCGAAAAAATTAGGTTACAAAGACTTCGTTGAATTAGGTTATGTAAGAATGAAAAGATATGATTATGACCGTGAAATGGTTGAAGTCTATCGTCAACAGATTTTGGAGTACGTTGTTCCGATTACGAAAAAGTTAGCTGATCGCCAAGCAGAACGTATTGGAATCAAGCATCTGAAACATTATGATGAAGCACTGCAGTTTTTAGACGGTAATCCTACACCAAAAGGAGACCCGGATTACATTATTGAAAACGGACGAGACATGTATCATGAATTAAGCGAAGAAACAAAAGAATTTATCGATTTTATGTTTGATAATAATCTGATAGACTTGCTCTCAAAAGAGGGTAAGGCAAGTGGAGGCTATTGTACGTATATACCGGACCATCGTGCACCCTTTATTTTTGCAAACTTTAATGGAACGTCTGCTGATATCGATGTTTTGACACACGAAGCGGGTCATGCTTTCCAAGTCTTTCAATCGCGCTGGATCAAACAGCCGGAAATCGTATTCCCTACATTAGAAACCTGCGAAATACATTCAATGAGTATGGAATTCTTCACTTATCCATGGATGGAGCGTTTCTTTAAAGAGCAAACAGAGAAATATAAATTTGATCATTTAAGTGGAACATTACGCTTTTTACCATACGGCGTACTTGTTGATCACTTCCAGCACGAAGTATACGAAAATCCTGAGTGGACACCAGCAGAACGTAAAGCAGCTTGGAGAGAGCTTGAAAAAAAATACATTCCGCATCGAGACTATTCAGAAAGCGACTTCTTGGACAAAGGAACTTACTGGTACAGACAAGGGCATATCTTTGCTTCGCCATTTTATTATATCGATTATACTTTGGCACAGGTTTGTGCGCTTCAATTCTTTAAGCGCGCCATTGTAGACGAAGATAAAAAAGCATGGGAAGATTACATGCGTATTTGTGAAGCAGGAGGAACGAAAAGCTTCTTGGAAACTATTGAAGCAGCTCATTTACAGTCTCCCTTTAAAAAGGGCTCACTTGAACATGTAATAGAAACCATTGATAAAGAACTCGAAAAAACAGACGATAAAAAATTATAAAAATAAAAACATAACGGTCAGATTGTTAATAAATCGACCGTTATGTTTTTTAATTAGTTCAATCTTTATTTTCTAGACGATTTTCAAGAGATTCAATCTTGCTGGTGTTTTGATCGATAAGTTGTTCTAAATCGTTTAACTCATCTTCAACATCTTCAAGAAGTTGGTTTGCTCTTTTTAAAGGCTCAGCATCATCATAGGCTAGAAGCGTTTCTTTGGATGCACCATATAAAATCCAGGGAGAACCAAGCCCAAAGGGATGATGAGCGGGCAATGTTTCTGCTTCAACTTCTGAAAAATCCCACCAAATGGATGTGTCAGGCTCAGTTTGCTGGATGGATTCCAATTCCAATTGTATTGTTTTGAATAAGCCTTTTTGAGTGAGAAAGTCATGCCAAGGGTAAACAACATGTAAATAACGCGCACCCTTAAATTCTTCATACAAAATAACAAAACGATTATTCTCTCTGTTCTCATAAAAACGCCAACCAGTTGGCAAATCGTCAAATAATTTCTGGCTGACTGGGAAAGGATAGTAAGCTTCAAAAGGAAAAATCTTTTTATCAAAAGTTGGATGTAAATATGTTTGCTTTATCCAATCCTGTTTTTTTGTATCCTCTACGATTTCTTTCCACGGCGTTGCTTCTTTTGAAACTAGCCCAGCTAAAGAGTCTGTCTTTGCCGTATGATGAGAATCAACAGGGGATAGACCAATTTTGTTGAAGACCTTCTGAGAAGCATTATTATCTTTTTCTGTATAAGCACCGACCCACCCGACATTGTCCATTAAGAGGGCTTTTTCTAGACTATAGCGCATGATTTCGGTGGCATAACCATGATTTCTGTACCCCAGATCAGTACGTAAGCGGCCGAGCATCGCATAATGTTTCTTAAAGAGAGTAAAGCCTGACAATGCAAGGAGTTTATCAGAAATAAACAAGCCAAAGAGATGATTTGGACCATCAGTAATACGCGGAAAAGCTTCCAGCATATAGTCGGTTGACAGGCCCGTTTGCATGTTATTGTAATGGTGTAAATCTTCTGGCGTTAAACGCTTAATGTACTTTTCCATCCATAGACCCCTTTTCAAAAATATGTTGCGCACCAATCCGAAAGCCTTCAAGTTGAAAACCGTACTTTAGATACATTTCCCTAGGTGAATCTTCAGCGTCTGCAAGTAGAAAGACTAAAGAATGATTTCTTAAAGCGTCTTTAGCAACATAATTGAGTACTGCTGATGCTACACCTTTATGCCGGTATGAGGGAAGAGTGAATAAATCATCTATTTCTAGACCTTCATCATTTTTAATCACAATGCAAGAACCTGCGGGGTTTCCTTTATAGCTAGCTAGCAATAGACGGACAGAAGATTCATTAAATAAGCGATCGTAATAAGGACGTTTGGCTTCTGCGAATGCTTTAGAAAGGGTAAGGTCCTCTACATAATTGAGTGTTTTAAATGCGTCTAATCTATTTTGTTCAACAACTTCAATTGTGATGTCGGCGTTTAAATCCATAAAAGGATACTGGGATGAATCAATTGAATAAAGCTCAAGTTTTTCCAAACCATAATTTTTTTCGTTCAAATAATTCAATGTATCAATACGAATCCCTTCATCTTGAGGCCAATAGAATTTAACATGTTCCAAATTATTTTGGATTGAAAAAAACTGATGCATCTCCTCGATTAATAGAAACTCTTCTTTTGTTGGCGAGTAACTTAATTGAAAAAAGTTTGAATCATACCTGAATAAGGCGTTAGGATCAAAATAATGTTGAAAGAATTCATTTTCATCAATGAGCGTACTGTGTGTAGCGATGGCGTTAAATGAGACCATAATGTCCTTCCTTTCTATATTTATATAGAATATCAAATTCATGGTGAAACTGTAAGCATAAAGTTTTGGGAATTGAAAATTTAGTTTGTATGATAAAGCGTCACTTGAAAAAGAGTAATTAATCTATGGGAAAGAAAAAATGTCAAGCGGAAAGAGAAGTTGTCACCAAATGTTCACTTTTATAGCAGCGACATTTTTTAATATTTCAAACGAATATAAAGGAAAATCCCTAGATGGCAGACTTTGTAAAGGGTGCAACCTATTTATACTTCACCAAATAATACAATTATGTAACAAAATCAAAGGATTTTTGTCATTGGATTTAAATCTTAATTTTTACTTAATATGATATGATAATTGTAGTGAAATAAAAGCACATCGAATCGATTTATTAAATAAAAAAATTAAATTTGTTTCCAGAAATTATCATATTAGGGGTTTTTATAGTGAATAAAAAACATATTATTACTGCAATGGCTTCACTTATGCTTGCAGCACCATTAGTGCGTCCTTTAGAAGCTAGTGCGTCATCAAAATTAAATGAATTAGAGCAACAAGAGCAAGAACTAAGAGAAGAATCACAAGAAGTTAGCGGAGAAATAGCAAACCGTGAAAATGAAATGCAATCTTTGGAACAAGAAAAAGCTCAGCTAGAAAAGGAAGTGTCAGCACTTCAGGCTGATATTGATACATTGGTTGTAGAAATAAATGAACAAGAAAAAGAGATCGAACGTATTACAAAAGAAATTAAGCGCTTGGAAGAAGAAATTGCTCAATTACAAAAGCAAATCGATGCGCGTAATGAGCAACTTGAATCACAAGCACGTTCCGTACAAACAAATGCTAGCCCTACAGATATTATTGATTTAATAATGTCAGCGGAAAGCCTTTCTGATCTTGTCGGACGTATAAATGTTGTAACCAAACTAGTCAATGCAAACCAAGGTATTATGGAAGAACAAATTGCTGACCAAAAGGCTTTAGAAGAAAATGAAAAACAAGTCAAAGCTGAGCAAGAAGAAATGGAAGAAATTAAAACACAGCTTGAAGTTAGCCGTAATAACTTAGTGAATCAACGCTTGGAATTAGACGATAAAATCATTATGATTGCTGAAAAATATGAAATGACTTCTGAAGAAAAGGAATCATTTATTAATGAGCAAGCGATTCTTGCCGAACGTACAAGTACTTTAAATGAAGAAATGCAAGCTGAAAAAGAACGAATTCTCGAAGAGGAACGTAAAAGACAAGAAGCGATAAGAGTTGCTGAAGAAAAAGCACAAAGAGAAGCGGAAGCTAAGGCAGCGGCAGAAGCGAAAGCAGCAGCCGAAGCAGCAGCAATAGCAAAAGCTGAAGCAGAAAAAGAAGCCTCAACGTCTTCAAGCAGTTCAAACAGCTCAAACAGTTCTAATAATTCGAGTAGTTCAAGCAATACCGGTAGTTCAAATAACTCTTCATCAGGCGGATCTCAATCAAGTAGTGGATGGATTCGTCCAGCTAGTGGCAGATTTACCTCTTCTTTCGGATACCGTATACACCCTGTAACAGGTGCACGTTCATTCCATAATGGTGCGGACATAGCTGGTGGCGGCGCAATTGTAGCCTCTCGAGCAGGTGTTGTTAAATCAGCTTCATATTCTGGAACATACGGCTATCGCGTAATTATTGATCATGGTGATGGATACAAGACATTATATGCACACATGCAATCTAACTTAAGTGTTGCACCAGGTCAACGCGTTTCTCAAGGCCAACAACTTGGAATCATGGGAACAACAGGTCGTTCAACAGGTGTTCACTTACACTTTATCGTTTATAAAAATGGTGAGCCAGTTAATCCTATGAATTATATTAGATAAAAACTAAATCAGATATATTAAAAAGAGGGAAGGTATCTACACTTTCCCTCTTTTTTAAATATCTGTATACTAATTAGTGAAATATACATGTTGGAGGAAGAACAAAATGGAAATAATTGAGTCAACACAAAACAAGCGAGTAAAAGAATGGAAAAAATTGTTAACAAGAAAAGGAAGAAGAAAACAGGAGAAGTACCTTATTGAAAGCCCGCATTTAGTAGAAGAGGCCATCAAATTCGAGGCAGATATAGAAGTTATCATTGTTAGAAAAGATAAAGTTGAAGAATATGCGTTTATATATGAACAAGCTTACAGTGATGTTCTTGTAGTTACCAAAGAAATTTCCAATAGTTTGAGTGATTCAATGAGTGGACAAGGTATATTGGCAGTTATTAAAATAACTGAGCCAGCCAAAACACTTACTGGTGATAAACCAATTTTGTTATTGGATGAGGTTCAAGACCCAGGTAATCTGGGGACATTAATACGTACGGCCGATGCTGCAGGTTTTGAGGGAGTAATATTAGGTGAGGGCACGGTTGATTTATATAACGCTAAAACACTTCGTTCGACGCAAGGCAGTCATTTTCATATTTCTGTTCTGCATGGAGATATACATAAGTGGATACCATTTTTATCTGAAAAAAATATCCCTATATATGGAACAGCCTTAGATGAAAGAGCGATCTCATTCCGTTCGATTGAGCCCCAGGAACGTTTCGGTTTAATTGTAGGTAACGAGGGAAATGGCGTGAATGCGTCTATTTTAAAAAAGACAACAGAAAATTTATATATCCCTATTAAAGGACAAGCGGAGTCACTCAATGTAGCCATTGCGGCCAGCATTCTTATGTTTGATATTTACAGATAAGTAAGGCGTATTGACAATTTAGACACAATCGCCAATGAATTGTCTATGAAACCGAATAAATCCTTTCTTTTTTGGCCTATAGGTAGTAATATAGAGTGTAGCGATAAGCACGATAAAGTCGTTATTTATTATTTATTTATTTATGAGATGAAGGGGACTTAACATGGAATTTGTTCGCTCGATTTGGGAAAACGATAAAGAGTATATAACTTTAATAGAAGATTTACTTGAAAATGAAGACTTACTTAAGTTAGATGAGATTACTCATCACCACTACACAACGCGTTTGATTCATTCTTTATTTGTATCATATGTTAGTTATAAAGTGGCTAAACGCTTAAAATTGGATGTCAGAGCAATCGCTCGTGCTGGTTTACTACATGACTTTTTTCATGAGAACAGAGAAGAGATTGCTTCGTTGAATGAAGGATCACATAATCATGTTCATCCTAAAATTGCTGTGAAGAATGCCCAACAATTAACTGAGTTAAGTGAACTGGAAATTGATATTATTCTAAAGCATATGTTTTTGACAACCCGAAAAGTGGGGTTACCGCGTTACAAAGAAAGTTTTGTTGTTACTTGTGTGGATAAGTACTGTGCCATTAATGAAATTTCAACACCCGTAAGAATAAAAGTAAAACAGAAAATCACTGAGTGGAGTATGAAGCTCAGAGTCGTTCATGCTTAAAGGAAAAGGAACGACATTTTATATTGAAAAAAACTGCTTCTAAATGTGTCAGTGTATTCTGACATAAATAGAAACAGTTTTTTTATTAGCATCTAAAAAGAGACGAGTGATAAAAATACACGGTTAATTTATAGTGGTGAATTAATGATTAATTGATCTTTTTGTAAATCAATGATTTTTAAGCGATTGTCTCTCTTGATGAATACTGATTTATAGACCTGCTCTTCACCTTCACTGAATAAAATAACACGGGTGTTAGTATTATCAGTCACCAAATGAGCATCATAATCAGTGGGCTCAAAAACATCTTGTGATTTGAATTCTTCATAATCATCTATAGTGTCCAAGGATTGTCCCTGACTCTTTTCTTCGTCAGTAACTGGCGCAAGTTCATCTTCCGTTACTGATGATTCGTTGGGCTCTTCTTCGACGGCTGCTTCTTCTTCGATGGGGTCCAGGGCTTCTGTTTCACCAGGATCACTCTCATCAGTACAGCCAGCTAAAGTTAAAGCCGCAAGAAATAAGACGATCATTTTTTTGTTCTTCATGTTTATTCCTCCTATAATTAATGACGTAAAAACGTCATCTATACGTCCTAAGTATAATGAATCTTTCCACACCTTACAAAGATAGTGCTCAAGATTCACTTATTTATATATGTTCAGACAATACATGCCATGCTATCATGTAAACGATCAAAGGTGAACACTCCGATAGGGGTAATAAGTATTAAATATAAAAAAATCAAAAGTTGTTCAAAATTCAGACAAATATTCAGTTCACAGTAACTGAACTCAAAGTTTACAAATAGTATGCTTATCCCCTATCAATGGATATGAGGGGATGTTTGCATAAAAATGGAGCGTGCAAACGCTGTTTTGATAGCTGGATTTATAAATTTAAATCTAATAAAATCCTTTACTAAAAATTATATGTTACTCTTCGTCTATTATGAAATCTATTCTTAAAAACAATCGCTTGCTTGAATATTTTAGATTCGTTATTATGGATAGGCAAGCAAAGCATGATAGTGCTATACGAGAACACACTATCAACAGCTTTAGTAAATGATAAAAAAGGATACTCACAAGCGCCTTAAATACTTGTCAATAAAGGATTTTAAATAGGTTTATATACTAAGGTCTCTTTCTAAAAAAAGATGGAAGTCAATGATTAGGCTGCGTTAAATGAGTTGAAAGAATAAGCATATTTGTCACGCTAATTAAGAGCGTATTTTTTTTGGTTGAAATGATAGTTATTAATTCAAAAGTAAAAATAAATCTATAAGTGATTTCGGCTAATAATTAAATGTTAGTTATGAATAACTAAGGATAAATAATGTGTAAATCAATCTGTCAATAGAGTATTGAAGACACTTAGAGTAAAGCTCTCATTAGGAAGGGATTTTTGGATATGAAATTAGTGAAAAGTAATAAGCAAAAAACATACGAACATATCTTTAAAGCTGCAAAGGAAAATGATAAAAAAGGATTCAGAGAGTTATTTCTAAGACTTCACGATCGCGATCAACATGAAGTTTTCCATTTGTTGTATCCAGAAAAAAAGCGTAAAATTTCTGATTTTTTAACGCCAGAAGAATTTGCTGAAATATTTGAATGGATGGAAACAGAGGATCAAGAATCTGCCGTTCAATACTTACCTGACACCTATATGGCTGAAGTATTTAATTATATGGCGGCTGATGATGTTGCTCGTTTTTTGTCAGAAAGTGATGAAACGGATAATGTCACGCTTTTAGCTATGATGGATGATGAAGAAAGTAAACGTGTTAAAGAGTTACTATCTTATGAACCTGAAACAGCAGGGTCTATAATGACGAAAGAATTCATAGCCATTCATAACACCGAGACGATGTCCGGGGTAGTTAAGCGTCTAAGAAAGATAGGACGTGAAGCGGAAACCATCTACTACTTGTACGTTATTGACGAACTAGATAAACTCGTTGGTGTTTTATCTCTAAGAGATTTACTCTTATCACCAGAAGATGAAATTGTTGAAAGAATTATGTCCAATCAGGCTGTTTCAGTTAAAGTCAATGATGACCAAGAAGATGTCGCGCGAATAATTCAAGACTATGATTTACTAGCTGTCCCTGTTTTAAGTCACGAAGGCGTCATGCGGGGGATCGTAACGGTTGACGATGTCATGGACATTATTGAAGCAGAAACGACAGAGGACTTTAACGAATTTGCGGCTATCAGTCGTGGGGATGATGATTCACGTACGCCGTCCGCCTTTTCTACCGCTAAATCGCGCATACCCTGGATTATCATTCTCCTATTTTTAGGAACCATCACAGGGAGCCTAATAGGCGTTTTTGAAGAGACACTAGAATCAGTCGTATTGTTGGCAGCCTTCATTCCGATGATCATGGATACTGCAGGGAACGTAGGAACGCAATCATTGGCAGTAGCTGTTAGAAATTTGACTGTAGAAGATGAAAAAAACCGAGACAGTTTGTTTCAAACGGTGAAAACTGAATTAGGCGCAGGGATACTAATGGGGGTTGTAGCCAGTGTTGTTCTTGCCGTTATGATTACACTGTTTTATAGCAACTTTGTTTTAGCCATGATTATAAGTGCGTCTATGTTCATTACAATAAGTTTATCCACAGTTATAGGGGCGATTATTCCGTCAATCATAACGAAGTTCAAAATTGATCCAGCGGTAGCATCAGGACCCTTCATAACAACGATAAATGATTCATTAGGCCTGCTTATATATTTCACAATTGCAACAACCCTTATCGAATTTCTTTAAGATGTGAACAAAAATGAAATGTTTAAAATTATTGAAAGGGACGTACCATTTTAAGTATATTAATGGTATACTGTCTAATGTGAAAGTAGAGGTGACAACATATGATAGAAACGCCTTCAGTAAATTCAGATCAGGATAAAGTGATTTGCCCAAAATTTGAACAAACCTTTTCAATTTTAGGTAAAAAATGGACAGGCTTGATCATTGATGTATTGTTGGACGGACCTCGACGATTTAAAGATATATCTCAGGCAATAAAAGGGGTAAGCGACCGTGTTTTAGTGGAACGCTTAAAAGAACTTGAAAAAGAGAACATCGTAACAAGAGAACTAGATGATTCCTGTGATATGAAATCGGGCTATTGTTTAACAGAAAAAGGGAAATCCTTGAAAAATGTTATGATTGAAGTACAATTATGGGCAGATCAATGGATTTGTGATATAGACTAAACAGAGGATGAAAAAGAGTACGTCTATGAGACAAAATTAGAGAACGATGCCCCGGCTGAAAGCATCGATTGGCTCATTTTCGGAAGTTCACTTTCATCACTTCTTTGCTCAAATTTTTAAGCAAAGATAGATGCAGATTAATTTTAATCTCGGTATGCGCCGTTATGCATGAGTGCAAAAGGAAACTTTTGAACAAGGGTGGTACCGCGTGTTGACCTCGTCCCTCTATTGGGATGGGGTTTTTTATTTTGTGTAAAAACAGGTGTAAAGACGTCATTTAAAAAGCAAAGGAGCATAATGATGGAAATGGAAAAAAAATTAGCAACACTGCTTGAAAAAGCAAAGCAAGAAATAAGTGAAGCAAAGGATTTAAAAGAAATCGAAAATTTGCGTATTAAATATTTAGGAAAAAAAGGTGAAGTTACGAGTTTACTGAAGGGTATGAAAGATCTTTCGCCTAAAGAACGTCCTGTGATAGGTAAAAAGGCGAATGAAGTCCGTGATGCACTAACGGTTATCCTGTCAGAGGTAAAGGGAAAACGTGAAAAAGAAAAACTTGAAAAGCAATTAGCTGAGGAAACAATTGATGTGACCCTTCCAGGGAAATCCATCACTACAGGTCAACCTCATGTAATGACTCAAATAATCGAAGAAATCGAAGACCTCTTTTTAGGTATGGGCTACCAGATAATCGAAGGTACAGAGGTTGAGACGGATTATTATAACTTTGAACGAGTTAATTTACCACAGAACCACCCTGCCCGTGATATGCAGGATACTTTTTACATTACGTCAGAGCTTTTGCTGCGTACGCATACCTCACCAGTTCAAGCGCGTATACTTGAAAAACATGATTTCACAAAAGGGCCGCTTAAAATGATTAGCCCCGGAAAAGTTTACCGACGTGATACGGATGACGCAACGCATTCGCATCAATTCCATCAAATTGAAGGTCTAGTTATTGATGAGAATATAACTATGGCTGATTTAAAAGGAACATTGGAACTTTTAGCTCAGAAGATGTTTGGAAAAGAAAGAGAAATTCGCCTACGTCCAAGTTATTTCCCTTTTACAGAACCCTCTGTCGAAGTGGATGTCTCTTGCTTTAAATGTGCGGGCAAAGGTTGTCGCGTTTGTAAGCAAACCGGTTGGATTGAAATTCTTGGTGCCGGCATGACTCATCCACATGTGCTTGAAATGTCAGGTATCGATTCAAATAAATACGGTGGCTTTGCTTTCGGAATGGGACCAGATCGTATTGCTATGTTGAAATATGGTGTTAATGATATCCGTAATTTTTATCTTAATGACCAACGATTCTTAGAACAATTCAAGAGGAAAGGATAGAAGACATGAGAGTATCAGTTAAATGGTTAAGTGAGTATTTAGATTTGAGTGGAATAAAGCCAGTCGATTTGGCTGACCAGATTACACTAACAGGAATCGAAGTTGATGACGTAAGTTTACCGGCTGTAACATTAGAAAAGGTTGTCGTTGGTGAAGTATTAACTGCTGAAAAAATGCCTGATTCAGATCATTTAAAAGCTACGATGGTCGAAGTAGGCGAAGAAGAACCAGTAAGCATCGTTTGTGGTGCACCAAATGTAAAAGTAGGACAAAAGGTTATCGTAGCCTTACCCGGCGTCAAACTTCCGAACGGTCTAAAAATTAAGAAAAGCAAATTACGTGGTGTAAAATCTAATGGGATGATTTGCAGCTTACAGGAACTAGGGTTTTCTGACTCTGTTGTACCTAAAAAAGCTGAAGAAGGTATTTATATTCTTCCAGAAGATGCAAAAATAGGCCACAGTGTATTACCCTATATCGGACTTGATGATGCTTATATCGAGTTGGACATTACACCCAATCGTGCAGATGCATTAAGTATGCGCGGCGTTGGTTATGAGGTTGGAGCGATACTCTCTCAGAAACCATCATTCCCTGAAGTCACTGTAACTGAGGACAAAGAGGATAAGGTAGAGAATTATATTAGCGTCTCTGTAGAAGATGAAAAAGATGCGCCTGTATACAAAATGCGTGTCATTAAGAATCTAAAGGTAAATGAAAGTCCAATGTGGCTTCAGCGTAAATTGATGAATGTTGGGATCCGCCCCATTGACACGGTCGTGGATGTGACAAACTATATTATGCTTGAATATGGTCAACCCCTCCATGCATTTGATTATGATGCACTAGAATCTAAAAGAATAGACGTTAGAAGAGCGCATAAGAATGAAAGTCTCGTTACACTGGACGATCAAACCAGAAAATTAAATCAAGATAATCTAGTTATCACAAATGGCGGTGTCCCTGTTGCCTTGGCAGGTGTTATGGGAGGATTAAATACCCATGTGACTGAGGATACACAAACGGTTGCTCTGGAAGCTGCCTTATTTGAATCAAGTGTCATCCGAAAAACAGCGCAGTCACTCAATTTAAGAAGTGAGTCAAGTTCGCGCTTTGAGAAGGGCTTAAATACGGCAACCATTGAAGAAGCCTTAGATCATGCTGCCCAGTTGATTGCTGACCTGGGAAGCGGTCAAGTAGTCAGTGGCGTTGCAAAAGTAGAGGCCATTCAACCCAAAGATAAAAAAGTAACACTAGCGATTGACAAAATTAATCAGGCACTTGGTACGGAACTTGTCATGGATGAGGTTGTTCAATTGATGGATCGATTAGGCTTTGAAACAGAAACATCCACATTGACACTAACTGTGACGGTACCACCTAGACGATGGGATATTGCTATTGAGGCAGATATCATTGAAGAAGTCGCTCGTATGTACGGGTATAATCGATTACCATCAACACTTCCAAAGAGTGAGTCTATTCCTGGCGAACTCACACCTAAACAAAGACGTATCAGAGAGACCCAACGCTTTATGGAAGGTGCAGGACTTTCTCAGACAATAAGTTATGCTTTAACGACAAATGAAAAAGCAAAAGCTTTCTCTAGACATGAAGGTGAACCGGTGAGCCTGGACTGGCCGATGAGTGAAGAACATCAAGCGTTACGAATGAGTTTACTCAGTGGCTTATTAGATAATGTCCAGTACAATGTTGCCCGTCAAAGAAAAAGTGTTAGTTTCTATGAAATTGGTCGCGTGTTTCATGCTGATTCAAATAAGAAACGCCCAGACGAACTAACACATCTTGCTGGCGCAATGACAGGTTCGCGTATTGAAGCGAATTGGCAGGAAAATGAACAGAATGTTGATTTTTATACAGCTAAGGGTATTCTAGAAGAATGGTTCATCCTTATGGGGATTGAAGAAGAAATCAGCTATGCACCAACAAGTGCGTATGAAGCTTTTCATCCCGGACGTACAGCGGAAATTATTTGGAAAAATAATGTTGTAGGCTTAGTTGGTCAACTACATCCACTATTAGCTGAAGAACGTGATCTCAAAGAAACCTATTTATTTGAAATTGACGTGGATGCACTATTGGATGTTGAAAAAGATACGCTTATTCATGTGCCAACACCAAAATATCCAGGGACTTCACGTGATATTGCGTTTGTTGTTGATGAAGCAGTTCTAAACGATAGTATTTTATCTGTAATGAAGCAAAATGGTGGAAAAGCACTAAAAACAATTAAATTATTTGACTTATACCAAGGGCAGAACATTGAAGACAATAAGAAATCTATGGCTTACAACCTTGTGTATCAAAATCCTGAAGCAACACTAAAAGAAGAAGAAGTGACGAAAGACTTTGAAATGTTGAAGACTGCTTTAGTTGAAACATTCCATGCAGAAATTAGATAAGCAATAAAAACGAGTTAAACAAGCTAAAACAGGGCAGTCATATATGCTGTCCTGTTTTTTCTGTTTACTCAATATATATAGGTCATTAGTCAAAAAACTGCATAAAAAATAGAGTAATTAATGCACTATAAGCGTATTCGTGTTATCATAATAAAGAAATTTGAGAAGCGAGGGGGCTGTATCATGTCTGAAGGTAAACGAAGATATAAAGCAACCATTGATGGAGAAACGTACACAATCATTGGCCAAAAACCTCAAGAACATATGCGCGTTGTCGCAGAAACTGTGGATGACCAATTAAATCAACTTAAAGAGATGACTAAAGGATTAGATAAGGAAAAGAGAGCTATCTTACTCGCTATTAATGCCGTATCTGATCAGTTGGCTATGAGAAAAGAATTAAATGAAATCAAAGAAAAATATAAGCAGTTGGAAGAAAATCAAGAGAACTAGCTGTTTTAAACAAGGAGAAAAGTATGCTGTTAACAGGAATTATAATTTTAATATTACTATTATCCCTATATAGTGGCGCACGACGTGGCTTGATTCTACAATTAGTGTTAACAATCGGATATGCTGTCTCGTTTTGGGTTGCTTTGAAATACTATCAAGCGCTCAGTAATTACGCTGAGATGTTTATACCTTACCCAACCCCATCATCTAGTTCAGATAATCCATTCGTCATATATGGTATGGATCTTTTATTTGAATTGGACAGTCCATTTTATAATGGCGTATCTTTTGTTGTCCTGTTATTTGCTGGTTGGCTAATAACACGAATTGTTGGTGGACTCTTCCAAGCACTAGCAGATTTACCAATACTAAGAACCCTAAATGCTGCAGGTGGTGCAGTTTTAAGTTTTATAGTCCATTATATTGGAATATTCTTGCTTCTTTTTGTATTATCGATGATGCCGATGTCAATTGTTCAGGATCAATTTGAAGCCAGTGCTCTGTCTAGGAAAATCGTTACAGATACACCAAAGTTGTCTCAACACGTTTACGACTGGTGGATTGATCAAGGACTAAATGAGTAACTACCTTTAAAATGAAATAGAGTTGATTGAGGGAAATCATTTTTATGAGTTCTTTCAATCAACTTTTTTATAGATTTAATTTAAGCTTAAATAGAGAAGCAGGATTGAAGGAGAGAAAACATGACCGAGATGTTAAAATCGTCATATAAAACCTTGGAGTATGAAAAGGTAATTGAAAAATTAAGTGAACATACTGTGTCAAAATTAGGCAGAGAAAAAATACGTAAAATTAAGCCTTCGAGTAAAAAAGATGTAATTATAGAAAAACTTGAAGAAACAGAAGACGTCGCTCTGTTGATTCGTTTAAGCGGAGGAATCCCTCTAGCTCAATTTGAAGATATTCGTCCTCATCTTAAGAGAGTTCGCGTGCAAGGGATGCTGAACGGTAAAGAAATAGCAGAAATTGGCCGTATGCTTAAAACACTCAGAGAGATAAAAACGTTCTTCGAAAAAAGAGAAGAAGAAGCCATCCCGTTGAAACAGTTGTATAGCAAAGTGAATGAATTACAGACCTTTACTAAACTTGAAAGAAAAATTTTTAGTATTGTCAATGAGAGTGGCTATGTCATGGACGATGCCAGCGCAAAATTGAAAGGTCTGAGAGATGGCATCAAACAAACCGAAGGACAAGCACGCCAAAAACTAGAGAGTATTGTCAAAGGCTCACAATCGCGCTTTCTAACCGATTCCTTAATCACAATGCGTAACGATCGATACGTCATCCCGGTCAAGGCTGAAAATCGCTCAACATTTGGTGGCGTCGTACATGATCAGAGTTCGACAGGGCAAACCTTATTTATCGAGCCCCAAAGTGTGGTGGATTTAAATAATCGATTGCGCCAATATCAGGTAGAAGCTAAATACGAAGTGAATCGTATACTTCAAGAATTAACAATCGAAATTGAACCCTTTAGAGAAGATTTGAAAGAGCATTTACACCTGCTTATTGATTTAGACGTTATTCAGGCTAAAGGGCGCTTTGCTAAGACTATAGAAGCAGTGAAGCCAAGAGTTAGCAGTGAGAATCATGTAGAACTATACCAGGCCCGTCATCCGTTACTCCTTGAAGACGAGGTTGTCGCGAATGATATTATTATTGGTGGAGAATATAAAACAATGATTGTCACTGGACCCAATACGGGTGGGAAGACAGTCGCTTTGAAAACACTAGGTCTCCTGCAATTAATGGGACAATCAGGATTGTTTATACCAGCAGAAGAAGGCAGTACAATGGGGATTTTCAACAATGTGTATGCTGATATTGGAGATGAACAATCTATTGAACAAAGTCTATCAACCTTCTCTTCGCATTTGACTACGATTGTTAATATTCTGAAGCAAATGGATGATAAAAGTCTTGTACTTTTAGATGAATTAGGCGCCGGAACGGATCCTCAAGAAGGTGCCGCGTTAGCAATAGCCCTACTCGATGCGATCGCCCAGCACGGCAGTTACGTAATGATTACGTCTCATTATCCTGAACTGAAGGCATACGGTTATAATCGTCCAGAAACAATTAATGCTAGTATGGAATTTGATGTTGATACACTTAGTCCAACGTATCGCTTGCTGATTGGAATACCCGGCAGGAGTAATGCGTTTGAAATAGCTAAACGATTAGGTCTTGATTCAATGGTTATAGACTCAGCCAAACAGTTGATGAGTGGTGAAAGTCAAAGTGTAGACCAAATGATCGAAGATCTGGAAAGCAAACGACGAGAAGCTGAAACAGGTGCCAAAAAAGTTTCAGAAGAATTAAAAGATGCTAGTCGGATCCATAAAGAGTTGAAGACGGAGTACGATGCATATAAAGATGAGAAGGAACGCCTTCTGAAAAAAGCTGAAAAAGAAGCGAATAATTATTTAAACAAGAAAAAAGAAGAAGCAGACGCGATTATTGATGATTTGAGAAAAAAACAGCTTGAAGGACGTATGAATGAACCGCTTAAAGAACATGAATTTATTGATGCGCAAACACGCTTGTCACATTTAAAAGTGGAAGAAGAAAATCTGAAAAAAAATAAAGTCTTGAAAAAACAAAAACAAGAGAAATCCCTAAAAGTAGGGAGCAGTGTTGAAGTTCAGTCCTTTGGTCAAAGAGGGACTGTTATTGAAAAAGCGGATGACAAACATTGGGTTGTTCAAATGGGTATGCTAAAGATGAAATTACCTGAGTCAGACCTTGTACAGGTCAAACAAGAAAAGGAGCCAGAACGACGTGTGTCAGTCAGACGCTCATCTAGTGCAGGCGTTTCGACAGAAATAGATGTCAGAGGCGAACGCGTCGAAGAAGCGGTAAATAAAGTCGACCAATATCTTGACCAGGCCTTGCTAGCGAATTATCCCAAAGTAACAATCATCCATGGAATGGGAACGGGGGCAGTAAGAAAAGGTGTGCACGCGTATCTGAAAAAACATTCTCAAGTAAAAAATTACAGTGATGCCCCAGCAAATCAAGGCGGAAATGGTGCAACAATTGTGACGTTTAAATAATATAATCGCCACAGTAGACAATGACAAAAGAATTTGCTATACTAATAAATGTGAGAGACGACTTACTTTTAATAAGTAAGCTAATTTATAGGAGGAATTCATAATGGTAAGAGAATTGACAGATAAAAACTTTGATCAAGAAACAGACTCAGGACTAGCATTAGTAGATTTTTGGGCCGAATGGTGTGGACCTTGTCGCATGCAGTCTCCTGTAATAGACGAATTGAACGACGAGTCAGATGGTAGTGTTAATTACTTCAAAATGGATGTTGATGCTAACCAAGCAACACCAAGTAAATTTGGAATCATGAGCATACCAACATTACTCGTAACAAAAGATGGCGACGTTGTAGATAAATTAGTCGGCTACCACAGCAAAGAACAAGTCTTAGCTAAACTAGAACAACATCAATAATAATTAATGATTTAGGGAGTAAAGCTTAAGGGCTTTGCTCCTTTTTTTATGCTCGTTATTTGAAATAAATGAGAGGGGACTAAGTATGAAAGAATTGATGAATAGCTAGTTTAGTGTCATCTTCGAAATAAGTGAATGAACAAGCCGAAGGACTCAAATAGTGAAAGAATCAAAGTAATCAAAAGATACAAAGCATACGCATCCAGAAAATAGAGACACATAGAGACACATTGTGAATAATGTGTGACATTATCTTTAATATAACTAGTAATTAAACAAAAGTGCCTATACATTACTATAGAAGTAATATAAAATGACTATAATCATAAAAAAAAGAGTTCAGACATGCCAAAATATCAACCGATCTCAACTTAATAATTAGCTTTGGAGAGTGATATTATGACTTATAGTGAAGATGAACCATCCGTTCTGACACATACAACTGAATACCGGTATTTAATCAAATGTAAAGAAAAGACAGTAGGATTAGACGTGATGGATCAAGACATCCTTTTCAACGCAGATGGTGATATTGACTGCCCTATTGATGTTGTCTTACATAAAAACGGGTATACTTTTAGTGACCTAATGACTTGGGATGCAAAAGAGATCCAATTTGTTGAATTAAGTAATAAAAGAATAAATATAATTAGAAAAATCCCTTTAAATATTAATTTATAAAAAAGAAGTGACTTATCTCTTGAAAGATAAATCACTTCTTTTTGTTTAAATATAAATGAGAGAAAAAGCAGTAAAAAGTCTGTTAAATTGAAATCACTAATTAATTGGAGAATCAGATTGAAGCAAAAAAGTGACTATCGATTTTTTGGGATGCAGCGTATACGTTGCTTCTGTTTCATTGCCGGTAATTTTCTGATAACCTTCTGCAAGAAAACCAGCTTCCAAAGAAAACGTGACCTTTGTATCAAGCGCTAGTCGATGAGACGTTAGAGCGCCTGACCATTCATAGTATCGGGATTTTTTCGTTTTTCGGTAAAGTGCGAGCTCTCCGGAAAAAAGTCGATTCATCTGCTGTATAAGATCATCTAGAGATTCAAACGATTGAGAGCGGGCGAGTTCTTTACCGGCCCAATAGAGTATGTTCTCTTCACCATCATTAAGTAGATTAGGCAAAAGAGCATCTCTTAAAAGACTTAAACTATCTAAGTAGGGCATGTTTTTATTTTCGTCGTGCATGTTTTCACCTCTTGATTGTACTTACTTTTGCTTACTTTTAGTCTTTAATGTACACGTTTTAGTCTTTCCCTTTTCAATTATATTCTTTATAATAGAAGAGGAGACAAAATCATACTTATTCATTTTACCTTTTTTTAAAAAGGGTTTCTACAACAAAAGAGTTAATTCAAATAAAAACTGCTGATTTCATTTAAATGATATCATTATCGTTTAAAAGTGGAACAAAGACAAGGATAAGGTTGTATAAATATGTCAAATAAACCAATAGGATTACTAGACTCTGGGGTGGGAGGGCTAACAGTTTTGAAAGCTGTAAAAAACCGCTTACCAGATGAATCGTTCGTATATATCGGCGATACGAAGCGTTGCCCTTATGGCAATCGTACCAAAGATGAAATCATCAGATTTACATTAGAAATGGTCCAATTTTTAATGAAGAAGAATGTAAAGATGATTGTAATAGCATGTAATACAGCGACGGCCCATGCGCTAGAAATAGTCAGAAAAAAAGTAAACATTCCAGTAATTGGCGTCGTTAAACCAGGAAGTGTAGCAGCTTCACACAAAACAGAAACTAATAATATTGGTGTATTAGCAACAGTGAGCACTGTTGATTCTAAGTTTTACGTGCAATCACTTTTAAAACAAGATGAAAAAATTAAAGTTAAAAGTTTAGCGTGCCCAGAATTTGTAGATATTGTAGAAAAAAACGCATATGAATCAAAAGAAGCAAAAGAATTAGTAGCAAATAAATTAGCTGATTTCAAAGAGAAAGAAATGGATACAGTTATTTTAGGATGTACACACTTTCCATTATTGACCTCTTATATACAGGAAACATTAGGAGAAAATATAACATTAATTGATTCTGGCTCAGTAACTTCTTTGAAAGTAGAAGCAGTTTTAAACGAGAAAAAGCTTGCTGGCAATAAAAATCATCAAAATACGATCAATATTCTCACAACAGGTCCTGAAGAGACATTCCGTGAAATAGTAGAAAAATGGTTGGAAACAAAAGCATTCGCTATTAATCAAGTAACGCTAGAAAGGTTGGAAGACACGAATGAAAAACACTAAAACAATTGTGATAGCAACACAAAATAAAGGAAAAGCCAAGGAGTTTGAAGCGCTATTCAATAAAAAAGGATTTGAGGTGTTGACGCTTCTAGATTTTCCCGAGATTCGTGATGTAGAAGAAACAGGGACAACATTTAAAGAAAATGCACTTTTGAAGTCTGAAACCATTGCGAAAGAACTTAATACAATCGTTTTGTCAGATGATTCCGGCCTTGTAGTTGATGCATTACATGGTCAACCAGGTGTTTACTCAGCAAGATACGCAGGTGAAGAAAAGAATGATGCAAAAAACAATGCGAAATTATTAAATGATCTCAGTGATTATAATGGTAAGGACAGAAAAGCGCATTTCCATTGTTCACTTGCTCTCTCTCATCCAAAAAAAGACTCCTTAGTTATTGACGGAAAACTTGAAGGTGTAATAGCTGAGGTACCTAGGGGAGAAAATGGCTTTGGGTACGACTCACTCTTTTATTTGCCTAATAAAAATAAAACACTCGCAGAAATTTCTCAAGAAGAAAAGAATAGTATCAGTCATCGAGCTAACGCCTTACAAAAATTGGAAGGCTATTTGGATGATTGGTTAGAAAATGATGACGCATAAAAGGGAGCTGAGAAGATGAAAATAGTTGTAGTCAGTGATAATCATGGCAATACCTATTTCATGGAAGAGATTTATTCAATACATCAAGAAGATACAGATGAATGGATACATTGTGGCGATTCTGAATTGTTAGTAGACCACCCACTCTGGCACACATACAAAACAGTGCTTGGGAATATGGACATAACAAACGAATTTCAGTTAATGAGATCAGAGGATATTGGGCAATTACGTTATCTTGTTGCACATGGTCACCAACATAATATTAAACGTTCCTATAGTAAACTTTCTAAAATAGCCAAAAAAGAGGATGCTCAAATTGTCTTTTACGGTCATACACATATTCCTAAAGTGGAAAAAGAAGATGAGATTATATTTATGAATCCTGGAAGTATTGCCCAACCTAGAGATAGACACAAGGGAACGTATTTAGTTCTAACGCTAGATGATGAGGCGACAATAGCTGAGTGTACATTTTATGATCAAGATCACAACAAAGTTGAAGAGTTAAGTACAAAAGTTGCTTTAAGAAAATAAGGCAAATATATAATTATATTAAATCGTTCTCTTAAATGATGCGCTTATTTTCAAAGTTTTTAAAAATGACCGTGAGGATAATCGTTGCAAGGAGTGCAAATGATGATAGGGGAAAAAATAAAGAAACTGTTAATAAATGAGGAAACGTCATTGGTGAAACCTGCCGAACAAGTGGCTGTTGTGGGAATCAAAAATCGTTTGAATCATGCATTACTATTACTAACCACAGATAAATATGCCGTCGTTCCAGTTCTTGATGATCACTCAAAGATGTGTGGACTTATCTCAATGCCTACAATTATGCAAACCATTATGGATATAGAAGATGTTCATTTTGAGAAATTAGGTGAAATTGAGGTAGGGGAAGTTATGGACAGAAACTATCCATATGTATTCGAAAACTATGAATTAGAAGATGTTTTAAATAGACTCGTTCATCATGCATTTATCACAGTGATTGATGACGAAGGTTTTTTCAAAGGCATTATCACGCGTAGTGAAATACTTAAAGGGACCAATCGTATTGCTCATGAGTTTGAAAGAAAATATGAGGTCAAAGAGAAAGAAGCCATTACGCACTAAAATCAAATAAGTAATAAAAAAAGCCTTTCATTACGTTTAGACAAGACGCAATGAAGGGCTTCTTTATTTGTGGAATCGTGATTGTTGAGTGAAATTCTATTCGCCAGAGAGTTCAAATGTTGCATTCGGTAAAGCAATGCCGTCTTTTATAAGAGCTGCGACGTACTTTTCATAGAAAATATTGCGAATATCATATTGAGTTCCAGCCTCTGAAAACATAGTAATTTGAACAGCGATTTGACCTGGACTAATAGGAACAAAAGAAATTTCAGTCGGCTCAATAGTAATTTCATCATACTCTGGTAGAGATGTCTTGTTTACATGGGTTAGTACTTTTCTGACGCGTTCTAAATCAGTAGCTGCAAACAACTTAATTTTAATACGTACCCGCATATCTGCCCGTGAGAGGTTACTTACAATAGTAATTTCTCGATTAGGAATATAATGTAGCGTACCATCAAAATCTTTGACTTGTGTTGTCTTTAAATTAACATCTTCGACAGTACCATTAATTCCTTTAATTTCGACGACATCACCAACATCTATTTGTTTTTCAAGCAAGATCATGAAACCATTAACGATATCTGAAACAAAGCCTTGGGCACCTAGTGATAAGGCCAAACCAAGCACCCCAGCACTAGCAAGTAACGTCCCGACAGGAATACCAATTAATTCAAGAATAGTGTAAACAAGAAAGAAATACAGAACAGCATTGAAAATATTTTTACTTAATTTATGCAAAGTATTTAAACGATTCGGAACGGTATGCTTTTCCTCAATATACTTTGTAAATATTTTTTCTATTGTAAATCGTCCGATACGTCTCAATATGAAAAAAATAATTAAAGCTAAAAAAATCTGTAAAATTAATAATACGATAGACCAGGTAAAGGCCTGCCAATCGATAGCCTGCCATTTTTCTAAAAATAAATTAACTTCTTCATCCACGTTATCAATAGAATCTGATGGGTCACTCATTATAATCCTCATTTCATCATTTTTTGTATTAGATATCAGTATTAAATAGTTTAACATGATTTCATAAAGATTCAATTATTTTAGTTATTATATAGAGCTTCTTGGTTGCAATGTGAAACACTTAAGTGGTAGTCTTAAAGTATACAGAATATAAGAAAGAGGGATAAACTATGACAGGTGGAGAAATAGCAGCATTGATTGCAGCAATAGCTTTTGCAGTACTTGTTTTAGGCTTGGTTTACGTATTGTTCAAAGTAGCAAAAATGGTTTCTGAGTTGAACACGACAGTAGAAGAAGCAAATAAAAGTTTAAGTACAATAACAAAAGATGCAGATTTATTGCTGATTGAGGTTGAAGGCTTACTTAATAAATCCAACGTAACATTGGATGATGTAAATGGGAAGTTAGGATTAACTGATCCTTTATTTAAAGCTGTTGGCGACCTAGGTGAATCCGTATCAAGTTTAAATAATTCAACTCGCAACTTGAGCTCCCACTTAGCAAGTGCTTCTAAACGAGGCGCATCTATGGGGATTGCGAAAAAAGTAGGCTCAACAATGAGTAAAGATAAAAGCAAATAAAGAATCACTCATTATTCAAAAATGAAAAGGAGAGATTTGATAAGATGTTAATTGATAAAGTAGAAAAAGCATATGAAGTAAAAGGTTTTGTCTTAGGTACATTTGTAGGTGCTGCAGTTGCGGGCATCACTGCGTTACTTTTAGCGCCTAAATCAGGTAAAGAAGTACGTAGCGATATCAAAGAGCAAGGTATTAAAACGAAAGACCAAGCAAAAGATTACGTAGACAAGGCTAAAGATAAAGGATTAGAATTGAAAGATTCTATCAGCAAGAAAAGCGATGATTACATGGAAGATGCATCAGAAAATTATGAAGAATTATCTGATGAAGCAGAAAAAAATCTCGACAAGATAAAGAAACAAGCGAAAGACACAGCTGAAAAAGTTAAAGCAAAAATGAATAACAATGAAAAAGCAACCAAGAAAAATGATCCAACGGCTCCAGATACAACGTCTCGTGCGGTAAACAATGAAGCAAACACGGCTGCAGATTCTTCACCTGACAACAAAACGGAAGATGTAAAAACAGATACCACATACTTTAATCCCGACAATAAATAAAAAAACTAAAAAATATAAAAAGAGGATACGATGATTCGTGTCCTTTTTTTGTACATAGCAATGCCTATGAGCTGAATATGAATTTAATACACTTTTATAATGTGAATAGTAAGGCCACATTTGAAAAAACATACTATAGAAAGAGTGAGCTAGATGCAAATTATTAGTCCAGTGGATGCAGTAAAGGTAATGGCTATTACTATTTTAAGTTATGTTGCTATAGTAATAATTTTAAGGGCATCAGGCAAAAGAACATTATCTAAAATGAATGCCTTTGATTTCATAGTAACTATCGCCTTAGGGTCAGTTTTAGCTACCACTATTGTGAATTATAAAAGTTCTTTCTGGAACGGCATATTAACCTTTACTATGCTCGTTGTCTGCCAACATGTCGCCACCTGGCTATCGGTTAGGTTTGATGCGGTTAGTCAATTGTTGAAATCTGAACCAGCACTCCTTTATTATGATAATACATTTCAGAAAAAAACAATGAAAAAAGAAAGAGTAGATAAAAATGAATTGAAACAAGCAATAAGAAAGGCGGGCTATATTTCATTTCAAGGTGTGTCCGCTATTATATTGGAAGCAGATGGAAGTTTGACTGTGATGTCAGATCGTGAGAAAAGAAATCTGAAAAAAAGTGATTTTGTGTTCATAGATGAATAAAAAACATCTGCCCAAGAATAGACTTTGGGCAGACATTTTTTTAATCTTTGATAGGGAGTTCAATTAACTCTTTACTTGTATGAGTAAGAGGCTGTGCACCATCTTCAGTAACATAAATACAATCCTCAACACGGACACCATAGAAGTCTTCAATATAAATTCCTGGTTCAATTGAAAAACACATCGATTCTTCTATAATGAGTTCAACACCTGGAGCAATATCGGGAAATTCGTGCACCGATTTACCTAGTCCGTGGCCCAAACGATGAGTAAAGTATTGACCATAGCCAGCTTTTTCAATGTGGTTTCTAGCAGCATGATCGATTGAAGCAGCTGATATACCAGGTTTTACTAATGCTTGCGCTTTTTCCTGTGCTTCCTTAACTACGGTATAAATTTCCTTAGTTTCTTCATCTGCCTTACCATAAACAACGGTTCGTGTCATATCACTTGTATAGCCATTATAAACAACGCCTAAATCAAAAAGAACCCACTCGTTCGGCTTGAGTTGACGCTTGCCGGGTGTACCGTGAGGACTGGCAGCGTGATCACCGAAAAGCACCATTGTTGGGAAACTCATTTCCTTAACGCCGTATTTCTTGATCCCATACTCGATAAGCGCCACAACTTCTTCTTCTGTAATACCATTTTTCAAAGAAGCCATTCCAATTTCCAAAGCTTTATCTGCTAGGTCACCAGCTTCTTTTAATATCTCAATTTCATAAGGTTGTTTCAAAACTCTTAAATTTTGAATGATGGAAACACTGTTAACAAACGAGGCATCTGGAAAAATACCTTGCAATGAATGATAACGTGAAACAAGTAATGAATCTTCATCAATACCAATTTTTTGAGAAACAAAAGCATCTGTATCCAAGGCAACTTTCAATAAAGCCCAAGGAGATTCCTCATCTTTATAAGAAATAATGCGTGCGTGTCCATTTACAGCTCTAGCCGAGGGGGCTTCCATTGCAGGAACAAGCAACCAGAAGACGTCTTCAAAGATGATTGCTGCAGTGACACGCTCATGTGGATCACTTTCAAAACCAGTTAAATATGCGACGGTTAAAGGATCATCAAAAAAGAGAAAATCGATATGTTCCGATTTCATATAATGTTGTACGTTGTTAAGTGCTGTCATAAAATCCCTTCTTTTCTATAAATTAGTTTAAGTCTATCAGAAAAAAATGGTATAGTATAGTTAGAGTAAGAGTAAGCCCTTTCTGAAAATAAATGAGAAAATTTCATGAAAATAATGTTTATTATTGAAATTGTAAGCGGGCTCTGTTATTCTGGGTGTTGAAGTATGCGCTCACAAAATTCTCTTTTGAAGGAGTAGAATCATGGATAAACAAACAATTACTATTTACGATGTTGCCCGAGAAGCTAGCGTGTCAATGGCAACTGTATCGCGTGTCGTTAACGGCAACCCAAATGTCAAACCTACAACAAGAAAAAAGGTCTTGGATGTTATTGACCACCTAGACTACCGCCCGAATGCTGTCGCTCGTGGATTAGCAAGTAAGAAAACGACAACTGTCGGAGTTATCATTCCTGACGTAACGAATCTTTATTTTTCATCGCTTGCTCGTGGGATAGATGATATTGCTACGATGTATAAGTATAATATTATCCTAGCCAATTCAGATAAAAATGAAGAAAAAGAAGTTCAAGTGTTAAATACATTATTGGCTAAACAAGTAGATGGTGTTATTTTTATGGGGAATAAAATCACTGATGAAATGCGAGCTGAGTTTTCTCGTTCACGTACACCAGTTGTTTTGGCAGGAACAGTAGATCCTGACGAACAAGTAGGTAGTGTGAATATTGACTACGAAAAAGCAACAGAAGAAGCTACAACACTGCTTATAAACAATGGAAACAAAAAAGTCGCCTTTATTTCGGAAAGTCACGATGAGCCAATCAACGGAATCTATCGTTTGAATGGCTACAAGAATGCACTAGAAAAAGCATCATTGTTATATGACGAAAATCTAGTGATACAGTCTGAATACACATATAAAGTGGGAGAAGTTGTTTACGAACAATTAGAAAAAGCAGGAGCTACATCAGCTGTCATTGCAGATGATGAGCTAGCATTAGGTGTACTAAATGCAGCTTTAGATCGTGGGATAAGTGTACCTGAAGAATTTGAAATCATTACTTCAAACAATACTAAACTTACCGCAATGTCTCGTCCGCAATTAACAACAGTTAAGCAACCTCTTTATGATATTGGTGCAGTTGCAATGCGTCTGTTAACAAAACTTATGAATAAAGAAGAAGTAGATGAAAAAACGATTACTCTTCCTTATTCAATAAACAATGAAGGAACAGTTAAAAAATAATACACAAGAAAAGCTGGGCTCATATGCTCAGCTTTTTTTATTTAACAAACTTAAACATAAGACTTATTTGGTGTCAGCAAAATACTAAATCAAAGAATATAGTTTTTATTAAAGAAGTAAATAATATATATGGTGAATCTGGTCACATCGACAGACTCGGAGGCAAACGTAATTGAGTGGTATGAAGTAGCTGTTATATCGGCAAACTCAGAGATAAATAGATTTAAGTAGTATGAAGTAGCGGCGATATCGGTAAACTCAGCGTCAGATAGAATTGGGCGGTATGAGGTAGCGGCGATATCGGTAAACTCAGCGTCAGATAGAATTGGGTAGTATGAGGTAGCGGCGATATCGGCAAACTCAGAGATAAATAGATTTGAGTAGTATGAGGTAGCGGCTGCATTGGCAAACTCAGAGTTAAATAGATTTGAGTGGTATGAGGTAGCGGCTGCATCGGCAAACTCAGAGGTAATTGTAATTGAGTAGTATGAAGTAGCGGCTGCATCGGCAAACTCAGAGGTAATTGTAATTGAGTGGTATGAAGTAGCTGTGGTATCGGCAGACTCAGCGTTAAATAGAATTGGGTGGTATGAAGTAGCGGCTGCATCGGCAAACTCAGAGGTAATTGTAATTGAGTGGTATGAAGTAGCTGTGGTATCGGCAAGCTCAGCGTCAAATAGAATTGAGTGGTATGAAGTAGCCGCTGATCTAAAATATAAAGAGTTATATCAAATATATTATTATGATATCAAAGATAATTAAATAAAGTAGGCAAGACCTCTCACAAAGAGAAGTCTTGCCTACTTATTTTAATAGCGTATTGATAACGGATTATTCTTCGTCTTCAGAATTATCACTGTCGTTGTCATTAGGTTTTTCATCATCGGAGGACTCTTCTGATGATTCATTTTCTTCTTCTTTTTCTTCCTCTGAATCTTTCTTTTCATCATCTTCAGACTTTTCCTCTTCAGAATCATTATCTTCTTCGGCGTCTTCATCTTTAGACTTTTCTTTAGCTGGGGCTGGTTTTTTACTTCCCCAGAAGTTCAACAGCTCATCATCATCCGCACCAATGGCAAAGTCATAAATCGTTGAACCAGGAATGTTATCTTTTTTAAAGATTTCAGAATGTGTTGGACCGGAATAATTAAAGTCTCCGCCACCTGGAGTTTTAACCGTACCAGCTTTCATACCTGTTGCATTAATAACAGAATCTGTTGTGATATTAGCCGGCTTAGGGAAAGTCTCGTTAGCTCCGAAAACGTCTGGTTTTACTTCATAAACAGCACTAACAAGTTCTGACCAAAAGTTACGGTTACGACGGCTTGGATGAATACCAAAGTCATCACCTATTTCGATTTCATTCGTTCCATATCCAATCCAAGTACCAAATGTTATTCGAGGTGTTCCAGCAACATACCAAATATCTACACGGTCTTGAGTAGTACCGGTTTTTGATATCCAATCTGCATTGAATGGAAGACTATCCATCGTTCCTCTGGCAGTACCTGCCACATGTACATCTCTTAGCATATCGACAAGTAAATAGTTTGCCTCTGGACTAAACACACGACTTTCTTCGTTTTTATTTTCATGAACAACGTCACCTTTACTGTTTTCAATGCGCTCGATAACGTAAGGTTCATTATGAACACCGTCATTCCCCATGCTTGAGAAGGCACTAATTAAATCAACTGGGGCGAGTCCCTTACTTAAACCACCTAGGGCAAAGGAAGCATTATCAAAATCTGAATCAATAATATCTTCTGGCCCAAGTCCAGCACGTCTGATATAAGAGCCAGGATTATATTTATCTTTTAGCTCCATCCAAATCTTGGAAGCAGGAATATTTTGAGAAACAGTTAAAGCTTTTCTAGCTGTCATCCATTCATTCGTTGTGCGAGTGGCGTTACCAATTTGCTTATCCACAAAGCCACCGATATTAGGATCCCAGTCAGGGACGGTGTAAGGTGTATCAGGAATAATTGTTGCCGGAGTAATGAGATTCTCATCAAGTGCCGGTCCGTAAACAGCGAGTGGTTTAATAACAGAACCAGGTTGTCTATTCCCATCAAAAGCCACGTTGAATTGTGAATAATCATAATCGCGGCCACCAATGAAACCAAGAACACGACCTGTCTGGTTATCAATCATGGCTCCTGATGTGTTTATTGGCTTTGTAACAGTATGTGTTTCGCCTTCGTCATCCGTATAAGTGTAAGATCTTTCTCTACCTAGTTTATCAACATATTCATTTGTGACGCGTTCTAATGTATTATGAATATCTTTATCTATCGTAGTATACACTTTATAACCTTGATTTTTTAAGGCGTACTCAGCACGTTCTTGGTATTTAGAAACCAAATCAGGATTTTCTTCAATCATATCATCAGTGATTTCCTCTGCATCCATGAACTTTTGAGTAAGCAGCTCTAAGGATTGCAGATAAGCGATATCATAGACATATGAATTGTCATTATACTCGATATTTTCTTTGTTAATAAAGTCTTGAGTGATGTCATATGCACGTGCTTCATCATATTCTTCTTGACTGATATGACCTTCACGGTACATGCGGAATAACACTTCATTTTGTCGGTTAATACTCAACTCATGATTTTCCTTGATTTCACCATATTGAGTATACGGACTAAAAACAATCGGACGTTGGGGTAGCCCAGCTATAAATGCAGCCTGAGGAAGTGAAACCTCACTTGCTGAAACTCCAAATATCCCTTGGGCAGCTTCTTCAACACCGGCAATATTTTGCCCTTTATTATTACGTCCAAAAGGAGAGACGTTTAAATAGGCTTCCAGAATTTTTTCTTTGTCCACTTTGTTTTCCAGATGATAGGCAAGTAATATTTCATTTGCCTTTCTTTCATGAGTCACTTCTGGAGATAGAATCTGCTGTTTAATCAACTGTTGTGTTAACGTCGATCCACCAGTGGTTGCGCCAGAATCAGATAGCTCTTGGACCAAGGCACGAATGACCGCTTTGGGAACGACACCCTCATGTTCAAAGAAATACTCGTCCTCTGTTGAAACAAGAGCATTGATTACAAAATCTGATACATTGTCTAGTGAAACTGGGGTACGTAACAAATCTGAACGAACCTCACTAATCAATGAACCATCAGCATAATACATATTTGATTTACGTGTGTAGTCTTGAATCTGACTGATCATTTCTTCTTGTTTAGGGGGTTCTGATCCATGAACTAAAGAAGCGAAATAACCAACAGCTGTGCCTGCTCCCAAAGAGCCGACAACAAGTAATACAATAATAAGTAAAATAACTAAAGCTTTAACCACACGGTAAAAGATATCAAAGTAGTGGACAAACGATTGAAAGAGTGCAGAATAGCTAGATTTTTTTGTTTCTTCTGATTGCTTATGTTCTTCATTTTCAGATCGTTTCATTATAGGCTCCTTAATTGGTGTATATAGTAATATGACTTGCTATATTATAGCAAAATTAAAGGGAAATAAAAAATATGAGATTCCCTATTCAGATAAATTGAACGTTTTTGTGACGGAAATGTTAAGACTAAGTGAGTAAAGAAAGACCCTCTGCAGCAGGAAGTCGCAGAGGGAAAAACTTAAACTTTCTCAGGAAGATTTTCACCGATAACAGAAAGTCTTGCTTCTATTTCATTTTGAGATAAGTTATGTTCGATGACATAACGGTTTCGGGGATGAACGCGACACTCATGTGAACATCCACGTAAATATTTATGTTCATTTTTTTCTGATGTAATGATTTGACGATTACATTCAGGATTGCCACAGTTAACGTAACGTTCACAAGGTTCACCGTCGAACCAATCGCGACCAATAACTGTTTTGTCAACTTTATTGATGTCAACACTAATACGTTCATCAAAAACATACATCTTACCGTCCCACATCTCTCCTTGAGTCTGTGGATCAGTACCATAATGATGGATACCACCATCAAGTTGGCCGACGTCCTCAAAGCCTTCTTTAATTAGCCAACCTGTAAGTTTTTCACAGCGGATACCACCAGTACAGTAGGTAACGACACGCTTATCCATAAATTTATCTTTGTTTTCTTTAATCCACTCTGGTAATTCTCTGAATGATCGAATATCTGGACGGATGGCCCCTCTGAAATGACCTAAATCATATTCATAATCATTACGAGCATCAAGCACGATAGTATCTTCATCTTCCAATGCTTCTTTCCATTCTACTGGATCAAGAAATTGACCAGTCAGATCACTTGCGTCATGATCTTCTTCACCAAGTTTTAATGATACAATTTCAGGACGATAACGCACATGAAGTTTTTTGAAAGCATGTCCGTCAGCTTCATCAATTTTGAAAAAGATATCTGCGAAGCGTTCATCCGAACGAACAGCTTCCATGTAGCGATCAGTTTGTTCAATCGTACCAGAACACGTCCCATTCATACCTTCTTCTGATACAAGGATGCGTCCTTTCAGTCCAATGTGTTTACAGAGATCCATGTGTTCTTTTCTAAATCTTTCTGGATCGTCAATGTTTACATATTTATAATAGAGTAATACACGGTAATCACTCATAAATTATTTCCTCCTAAAAATACAATCTATCCACAATTATGGTAAGTGTAATCAATAAAATTATAGATGCTTGAGCGGAAAATTGCAAATAAACATTACGGATTGACTTGTGAAAGAATCATAAGTGAAATACAAGTGTAACATTACTGAAATCAAACAACCGGACATAGATGTTATACTAATTCGTAGTTAGCAGTAAACATGTTCAATTTTCACGAAATACATACTTTTAAAAAATCGTGATTCACCTAATTATGGAGGGAATATCTTTTGAAAAAGAAATTAATCATATCAACACTTACAGCTGCCTTATTAATGAGTTCACTTGCAACAACAACAGAAGTTCTAGCGAATGAGTATGACGAAGCTATAGAAGAAAATACAAACACAATTGAAACGTCAGATCAAAAGTTACATAATTTAAACAATACGATTCAAACTTTAGAAGAAGACGTATTAAATACTGAAGACGAATTAGGCGCAATTGATGGAAGTATAGCCGAAAACGAAGAGCGCATTGAAGAAGCGATGGCTAAATTGGAAGAAGCACATAAAGAAATGGAAGCTTACCAAAAAGAAATAGATGCTTTAGAAATTGTTATTGAAAACCGTAATGAACAATTAGAAAAGCAAGCAAGAAAAATACAAGTAGATGGACAGACAACGAACTTTATAGAGTTTCTTATCGATGCCGAATCATTAGGTGATATTATTGGACGTATTGATGTTGTTTCAAACCTTGTTGGAACAAACCGTAAATTGGTTAAAGCTCAAGTAAGAGATCAGCAAGAAGTTGAAGAAAAGCAAGAAAAGACTGAAGCAACAATCACTGAACAAAATGATTTAGCAGCAGATTTAGAAGGTATTTCTGAAGAATTAGAGCAACAACGCTTAGAAAAAGAAGTTCTAGTTGCTCAATTAGCTTCTGAAAAAGCAACAGCTGAAGCAGATCGAAATAAATTCTTGTCTCAAAAAGCAGAAGCAGAAAAAGCAGTAGTCGAATTAGTATCAGCTAGAGAAGAAGCTGCAACAGCTGCTCGAGAAACTGTAGGAGCAAGTAACGCAGCGAGCGAAAGCTCTAGTGTTGATGCAGAAGTTTCAGTGTCTTCATCTAACAAAACAAGTCAAAAGACTGAAAAAGAATCAAGTAAATCAAACAAATCAAATGAAACGGCTAAAACTAGTAAACCCGTAAAAACACCTGAAGTTTCAACAAACGGAGTAACTTGGGGACAAATAAGTTCATACGCTAATGGCGTGCTTGGTACACCTTACTTATACGGTGGATCAACAACAGCAGCATTTGACTGTTCTGGTTTCACAAGTTATGTTTTCAACAAAGTAGGGGTAAGCTTACCACGTTCTGCAGCTGGTCAATATGCAGGTGCAACTAAAGTATCAAACCCACGACCAGGTGACTTGGTATTCTTTTCTAATAATGGCTCTCGTGTAACTCACGTAGGAATCTATGTTGGGAATGGCCAGTTTATCGGTTCACAAACAAGTACTGGTGTTGCATACACTAGCGTACACACTAACTACTGGGGTCCAAGACTGGTTGGTTACGGAAGATATTAAACTAAATACGAACTCCACTGATAAACTGAAAAGTTTATCAGTGGAGTTTTTTTATTGCTCAAAAATATTTTTGCATTGCTATATAATGCTGTCGTTAAGTTAAATGACAGGGACTTCAGTTAGCTAGAATATCGTTTTGGTACTGAAAACATTGAGTATGTTACCTTTGACAGCTTTGGTTTAAAAATCATTGGTGAACGTGTCGAAGATGGGGCGTCTTCGACGGTTATGGTTTAAAAATCATTGGTGAACGTGTCGAAGATGGGGCGTCTTCGACGGTTGGGACTTAAAAATCATTGCTTAAAGTGTCGAAGATGGTCACCTTCGACGGTTATGGCTTAAAAATCAGTGGTGAACGTGTCGAAGGTGGTCGCCTTCGACGTTTGGGACTTAGGAATCAGTGCTGAACGTGTCGAAGGTGGTCGCCTTCGACGGTTATGACTTAAGAATCATCGCTATACATGTCGAAGACGAGCAACGTTAGTAAATTCAGCAGACTTAAATAATCAGACGAGCTAGAATATTCAAATATAGCCACACATCAGTAAAAACAATACTTAAGCCAATAATTCTTGCAAACTAAAAATCACCGGCTGTGTACGCTTCTAAATGAAGCATACAGCCGGCGATTCACGAACTATTAGGATGACTCTCGTTTAAACGTGCTGAACTAATTCAGGATTTTCAATTCATAACTATTATATTTTATCTTCAGTCAAATCAAGGTAGTCATCTACATCGGATAAAATTTCATTAATTGCCGATTGCCAGAAATCAGGTTGCTTTAAATCAACGCCTAAATGTTTAGCGGCTAGATCCTCAGTCGTCATACTCGCTGTATCTCTTAGGAGATCACGATAGTCATCTGCGAAAGACTTTCCTTCTTCCTTCGCTTTAGAATAAATACCCAAACTGAATAAGAAACCAAAAGTATAAGGGAAATTATAAAAAGAAATACCTGTAATATAAAAATGTAATTTACTTGCCCAGAAAGTGGGATGGTAAGTTTCCAAAGAATCCAAAAAGGCTTCTTTTTGTGCATCTTCCATTATAGAACTCAATTCTTTATCGCTCACAAGTCCACTTTGACGCGCTTCATAGAAACGTTTTTCAAATAAAAATCGGCTATGGATGTTCATAAACATAATAGCAGCTCGAGAGATTTTACTATCAAGCAGGACAATTTTTTCTTCTTTCGATTCTGCGGCTGAGACGGTAGCATCAGAAATAAGCATCTCTGCAAAAGTAGAAGCTGTTTCTGCCACGTTCATGGCGTAGGAACGATTCAAGGCCGGTAAATCGCTCATAACATGACTATGATAAGCATGTCCTAATTCATGAGCAAGGGTGGAGACGTTGCTGGCACTTCCTGAGAAAGTCATAAACACACGAGACTGCTTACTTTCAGGTAGATTAGAACAATAGGCACCGGGACGTTTACCGTCTTTATCCTCAGCCTCAATCCAGTCTTCATCAAAGGCTTTTTGAGCCATTTGCTGCATTTCTTGACTGAATGATCCAAAATGAGTTGTTATAAATGTTTCTGCCTCATCAAATGAATACGTTTTAGGTTCAAAATCTCCAACGGAAATTGGAGCATTCACATCAGCCCAATTTAATTTTTCTTTACCCATTAAGGCTGCTTTTCGATTTAAAAACTCAACAATCTTGGGTTTGTTTTTAGTAATCGTATCCCACATAGTATTCAGTGTTTCCTCTGTCATACGATTGTATTCAAGTGGCGGGTTTAAAAAATCTTTTTCGCCTCTTAAATCATATGTCTGAAGTCTGAAGCCAGCAAGGTGATTAAGTGTATCCGAAAAGAGTGGCGCTTTTTCTTTCCAAGCATTTTCCCAATCACTTAGCAAACGCGCTCTGATCGAAGGATCCTTTAACCCCTTAAGCTTATTCGCTGCTTGTCCCGCAGAAAGATACGTAAGTTCATCATTTATAAGAAAGGGGACAGAAACACTGTTTACAATCGTTTGGTACATATTTCCAAAACCATTCAGACCATCAAGAGATAACTTCTGAATAACTTTTTCTTCATCTTCAGATAATAACTTTTGGCCCTTTTTTCTTTTTTCTTGCAAGGAAAAAGAACTTTTTTGAAAGGGGGCCTTGGAAATTAACTGATCCCATTCTGTTGAAGGTATGGTTTTCAATTTCTTCATAAAAAGAGTCTCAACTTCACTCAATTGACTGGAAACAGTGCTGAGCTGATTGACAACCTTAGCAGCTTGTGTATCGCTAGTATTAGACGAAAATAGACCTCGTGAAAACGTACGAGCTTCAGATAAACCATTGCTGATCATTTCTCTCTTATCTAAAAATGAAGCAAAATTTAGATAATCTGGGTAGTCCTTAGAGGGGTCCCACTCACTGATTTGTATTAATAACTCATCAATTAAATGATCAAGTTCTTTAATACGCGCTTGCAAAACTTCGGAGTGACTTCCACCTGGAAAAACACTTTCCATATCCCAATTCATTGCTTTTGTCATTAATAAACTCTCCCCTTATAAATGTGACTAGTTTTATTGTATCGTTTTTTTCTTTTCATATCCAGATACATCAGTTAGAATAGAACTAATAATGAATGAGGTGTAAGTGAATGAATAGAAAAGTAAAACCGATTGATAATGTATTTCTACTGCTTGCTTTTGGAGTGATGGCCATACTGTTTTACAGCTCCTCTATGGGATATGAAGAACAAAATGTTCAACCAATACTTCATAACTGGCTGGAATCTGAGCCATTAAGCTGGCTTTTTGAACGTATTGAATTCATGTATGCCGGTAGTGAAGTCAGTATAGGTGCGAAAGGATACGTAAGTTTTGTTGAGTTCTTTATTAGAAAAGGCGCACATTTTGTTTCTTATTTCTTCCTAGGCTTATTCTGGTTTCTAGGTCTAAAAAATAGAGTCGCACACCCATGGCTTACTTTCTTGATAGCCCTATTGCTTTCCGTCGGATACGCATCTTTTGATGAACTCAGACAATCCTTTAACCCAAACCGTACCGCTCTAATGGAGGATGTTATGTTGGATACAGCGGGAGCCCTTGTTGGAACAAGCGCTGCCTGGCTGACTAAAGTAAAAGGGAGAAAGCGAAATAAATTACGTTTTAGAAGGTAGATTAATTTGAAACGTGTTGAGCTTTTATTAGAAAGAGACGTACTATAGTAGGTTGCTTTCTTTTGATAAGTTGATATAAGTAGAGATTTTGGTATAATAACATAGAAAATTGTAAATCAAATTATTGTAAATCAAATTCAGGAAAGAGGAATTGTGATGGCAGGACATTCAAAATGGAATAATATTAAACAACGTAAAGGTGCTCAAGATGCCAAGCGTGGTAAGATTTTCCAGAAATTATCTAAAGAAATATACAAAGCAGCCAAAGATGGTGGAGCAGACCCCGAAATGAATGCCTCTTTACGTTTAGCTGTAGATAAAGCGAAATCAAATAATATGCCTAACGACAATATTGATCGCGCAATCAAACGTGCAACGGATGCTGGTCAGGGAGATAACTACGATGAAGCGATTTATGAAGGGTATGGACCCAATGGTATTGCGGTCCTTGTTCATGCGCTAACAGATAACCTTAATCGTTCGAGCACAAACATAAGAGTAGCCTTTGATCGTAATGGCGGTTCCTTAGGTGAAAAAGGCTCTGTGAGTTATATGTTTGACCGTAAAGGATATATAGCTATTGACCGTGAAAAACTTGATGTAGATGAAGATACCATGTTGATGGAAGTACTTGAAGCTGGTGGAGAAGAATTAGAGACAAGTGATGAAGCCTTTGAAATCTACACTGAAGCAACTGACTTTACTGTTGTTAGAGATGCATTAAAAGAAGCCGGCTACACATTAGCTCAAGCTGAATTAACAATGCTTCCACAAACGACTCTACCCGTACCAGAAGATAAAGAAGAAATTTTTGAACAGATGATAGATGCACTTGAAGACGATGATGATGTCAGCGAAGTTTACCATAATGCAGAAATCTAAACCTTAAAAAATTAAACAAAATATAAATAGGCCTCAAATGAGTGAAAAATACATTTTTTCATTTATTTGAGGTTTTTTTCGTGAATAAAAATTTAAAAAGACAATATATAAGGTATGGAACTAAAAAAGAAAGGAAGGATGCGGTGGACACAGAAGCATTTGCCGTTCATCTCTTGACGATTGCCGATTCATATCGAACAAGTGATATTCATATCTTACCAGAACAAAAGCACTATGATATTTACTTTCGTCTAAATGGTCAGATGGAAAAACAATATTATCTTGATCGAGATGAGGGGACGCGGATTATTTCATATTTTAAGTTTTTATCAAATATGGACGTAGGTGAAAAAAGGCGACCTCAAAGTGGAGGCATGACGTTTCAATTAAGTGACAAGGCTATAGACTGTCGTTTTTCAACGATTAGTAATTATCAGCTACAAGAATCACTCGTTATCAGATTACTTAAGCAAAAGGAGGAGGAAAATCAATCACCTGGCATTTTTTTTACTCACGAATGGAATAAATTAGAACAATTAGTTCAATCAAAAGCAGGTCTTTTATTATTTTCAGGACCTGTAGACTCTGGAAAGACAACCAGCATGTATCATCTAATCAAAAATCGGACATCAGGAGAGAAACAACAGGTTATAACCGTCGAAGATCCCGTAGAAATAGAGGAAAAAACGTTCTTGCAGACCCAAGTTAACGAAACAGCTGGTGTAACATATGAGCACTTACTTAAATCAAGCCTTAGGCATCATCCTGATGTAATTATTGTTGGAGAAATCCGGGACGAGGAGACAGCGCGAATGGTTATACGTGGAGCATTGACAGGGCATTTAATTGTTGCCTCTATCCATGCTAAAAACGCTGCAGGTGTTATAGCCCGAATGCAAGAGCTTGGAGTGAGTACGTCATTACTTAAACAAACCTTGATTGGTGTTGCTTTTCAGACGTTACTTCCTCTTTATTGTGCCTTATGTGAAGCAAACTGTCAGACCTACTGTACACATTATGCTCGTGGTAGAAAGCGACTTGCTTTATTTGAAGTAATGTCTGCCAAAGAATTAGAAAGTATTACTGAGAATAAAGGGAGTGAAAGGGAACCAGAATCTATTTTGGTGAAAAGAGAGTTTAATCATTTACTTGAAAAGGTGTTTATGAATGGCTTTATCAACGAAAAAACCTATAAGCGTTACTATATATCGAACGCATAAAACGACAATACAACAAGGTTATTTTTTAAAAAGATGCGGGCAACTGCTCATGGACGGCTTTTCTTTACAGGAAGCGTTGATATTTTTGGAAACGATTGTGGATAAGCATGCAAAGCACATGATAGAAACAATCCACACTGAGGTAAGTAAAGGGATATTATTTTCTGAGGCACTAAAGAAAGCAGGTTTTTCAGATGTCGTTTGCTCACAACTTTATTTCTCGCTTTATCATGGTCATCTAGCTGAAACAGCACTAAAAGCTGGAGAACAGTTGTTGAAACAAGCAGAAAAGAAAAAGAAGATGAAAGCTGTGTTACACTATCCGGCAATTTTGTTTCTCTTTGTGATAATAATGCTTTTAGCGATGCGTTTTATACTGCTGCCACATATCAATGATTTTGTCTCAGTTGGTTCAGAACAACTTAACTTTGGGACACGTCTCATTGTTTCAGGTGTTTATTATTCGCCAATAATACTGCTAGTAGGCAGTATTATTTCTATCCTTAGTTTTTTGTTGTTGCTTTTTAAGAGTAAAAAAATGACACCGCTTGAACGGGTGATTTGGATTGCCAAATGGTCTCCTACATCATTGTATCGTTTGTATTGGAGTCAATTTTTTTCAAATGAATGGGGGTTTTTACTTAAAGGAAATAGTGGTCTTTTAGAAGTCGTAACCATTATGAAACAAAACACATTATCACCCTTAATTAAAGAAATTGGTGCTCATATTGAACAAAAGATGAAACAAGGCGAGTCCTTCCATGACAGTCTCAAGGAACTAACGTTTTTGAAAAGAGAAATTATGTTAGTCGTCAGACAAGGAGAACGTTCTGGACAATTAGGACAAGAATTAGAAATGTATGCGTTGACATGCGAGGAGGCCTTTGATAAAAAAGTCGAACAAACAATCAACCTGATCCAACCAATTATATTTATATGTGTTTCACTAATCATTGTGGCTATATATGCAGCTTTGCTACTGCCAACCTTTAGTGCACTCAATACATTTTAAGGAAAGAGGAAAAAAATGAAAAACATAAAAAAGTGGATGAAACTTGAAGAAGGCTTTACTTTAATTGAAATGTCACTGGTACTATTTATTATTTCAGCACTACTTTTACTTTTTGTACCTAATTTATCAGGAAGGCAAAAAAACGCTGAAAGCACAGGGGATGAGGCAATAGCTAGTGTGCTTCAATCACAAGTTGATATGTATAAAATGGATAATGAAGGCGCAAACCCAACTGACTTTAACCAATTAAAGACAGACAATTACCTGACTAATAAACAACTAGACAAGGCAAATGAGAAGTTTACTTTAAGTAAGGGTATAGTAACTAAAATATCAACTGAAACAAGCCCCTGATAGCGGAAGGCGATGCCCGTGTTTACGATAAAGAAGGATGAGGGCTTCACACTTTTAGAAGTTCTTTTAGTGCTAGTGATTATTTCAATAATAACAACCTTTCCAGTCATGCACTTTAGTCAGCTGAAAAAAGAAACGGAAACACAGTTGTTTTTCGAATCATTAAGGTCAGGGATTACATTGATTCAAAATGAGGCTGTCTTAAATAATCAATGGACCACCATGGAAGTGAGGCCAACAAATCGACTCATACGTTTTCGTGTGACTGGTAAGGATAATAATCATCATCCGGCCAACCATATTCTAGATTTACCAGAGTCAATCTCCTTGATAGGCACTTCAAAAGAGTACTCCTTCTCAAGTGGATCTGGAAACCTTGGTAATATCAATAAACTAAAATTTAATACCATACATGGAAGAGTGACTGTAAGTTTTCAGATGGGAAGTGGCCGTTTTGTCATTGAATAAACAGGATGCTGGTTTTATTATCTTAGAGAGTTTGGTAAGCCTCAGTATCTTAGCCTTTTTTGTCGGTATCGTAATTCCATTCAGTATGGAGATGCTGCTTTTAAGAAGTCAAAAAAAAGAACAGGTTGAAGCGAGTCGATTTCTGTACGAGTCTGCATTATTTTATGATGCTAGCCAGCCAAAGGATAAAACGTATCATTCCGGTGGTGTTTCTGCTCACAGTATTGAAACGGAGAAAAGTATTCATATTTATATAGATAACGAAAGAATCACAAAGATGGACTATATATCTGCGGAGTGGAATATAAATGAAAAGTGACAAGGGATTCTCCTTAATTGAAGTCCTCATCACACTAGGGATTTTGAGTAGCTGTGTACTGTTGCTTACTTTCGCTATTTCTCAAATACAAACGACTCGAAGCCTTATTAAGGATGAACGACAAATTGAGTGGCATTTATTTATTAATCAACTCGAACATGAATTAAGAGACAGTGAAGAGGTATATGCAACTAAAAGCGAACTAACATTGAAAAAAACCGATCCAAAAGATCAACTTAAAAAGACAGTCACATATAATCGACACTTTAGCATTATTCGGAGACAAGTAGGTTCACTTGGACATCAACCCATATTGATGAAAGTTAAAAGTGTTGCCTTTCATTTGTTAGACGAAAAACTTTCGATAGATGTTGATTTTCAAAATGGTGAAACGTACCGGGCTGTGTTTAGGGTGCGTAAGAATGGATGAAGATAATAAATGCAATCAACTAAGAAAATAACAACAGAAGATGAGGGAAGTCTTTTATTATCAACGTTTTATTTACTCATCTTTATTTCTTTTTTAATTCTTTCACTGACAGGCATTATCTACAATCAATTAACACAACTTCAATTAACAAGTCAGGCATACGAAGCGAAAGCACTCATCGAAGTGAGCCAAAATATGCTGCGAGAAAAAGATGATCTGGATAAAATAGAAAGGGCTATGCTATACTTTAAGCAAGGCGAGGTACAGATTAAAAAACTTTCGGAAAGAGAGTATAAACTTGAAGCTAGGTTAAACAACGCTTATAAAAGTAGCTTAACTTTTTCAATCCCAAAAGAAGTAAAGACAGAGGAGGCCCAAGAAATAAAAGAACCTCAGAAAGAGATTCAAGATACTTCGAAAGAGAATAAGGCTGTTGAGCCCTTAGTGGAATAAAAGAGAAATATACACTAAATCAAATCGAATAGATCAAGGCACTTCTAAGTGGGATGATATATCTACCCACTTGACGTGCCTTTTTCTATTTAAATGTGACCGATACACCGTACATACGTTTATTTTTCTGCCTTGTTTTGCTATAATAAGTAAGGAGTGTTCAATAAAAATTGAACAGAACGGAATTCAACTATAGAATAGGGTGTAAATATGTCTCGTGTAAAAATTATTCAAAAGAAAATGAAAGACCAGAATGTTGAAGCCATTCTGCTTACTAGTCCATATAATCTGAGGTATGCTTCAGGTTTCACTGGAAGTACGGGCTTAAGCGTCATCACACAAGAGAAAGCTTATTTTGTCACTGATTTTAGATATACCAAACAAGCAGCTGATCAAGCCATTGGTTTTTCTATTATTCAAAACAAGGGGCCTATTTTGGAAGAAGTGGAAAACATTGTTGAAAAAGACAATATTCGTTCATTAAGCTTCGAAAAAGACTTTGTGACGTATGCAGAATTTGATAAAATGCAGGAATTATTATCATGTAAATTAGAACCTCTTAGTGGTTTGATTGAAGCACTAAGAGAAATAAAAGATAGCACTGAAATTAACACAATAGAAGAGGCTATAAAAATTACGGAGTATGCGTTTCAAGAAATACTGGACTTTATCAAGCCAGGTGTGACTGAAATAGCCGTTGCCAATAAACTAGATTTTCTGATGCGCGAAAAAGGAGCAACGGGTGTTTCTTTTGATACTATTGTAGCAAGCGGAAAACGTTCAGCAATGCCGCATGGTGTTGCAAGTGATAAAAAAATCGAACAAGGTGATATGATAACAATCGACTTCGGTTGTTATTATAAAGGCTATGTGTCTGATATGACACGAACAATCTCTTTGGGAGACCCTGGTGAAGAACTGAAAAAAATACACCAAATCGTTTTAGAAGCACAAGCTAAAGTTAATGCAGCTGCAAGACCAGGAATGACAGGAAAAGAGCTAGACGCCATTGCTAGAGACTATATTAAAGAAAAAGGTTACGGCGACGCATTCGGTCACTCAACAGGACATGGTATTGGCTTAGAAGTCCATGAAAGCCCTGGAATTAATTTCAGAAATGAAAAGCCATTAGAAGTAGGTAATGTGATCACGAATGAACCAGGTATCTATATACCAGATGTTGGTGGTGTAAGGATTGAAGACGATTTAGTTATCACAAAAGAGGGAAATCGTAATTTAATGAGTGTGACTAAAGAGCTTATTCAAATATAAGAATAAAATAACAGAAAAACTAATGATGAAAATAGGTTTTAATAACCAATCGTGATACAATGGAAACAATAAAGCTTAAAAATCAATAGGGTTCATTAAGAGGTAATTAGGAGGAAAACGAATGATATCAACCAGCGACTTGAAAACAGGATTAACGATTGAATATGATGATAGTATATGGCGCGTAGTAGAATTTCAACACGTCAAGCCTGGTAAAGGAGCAGCTTTTGTACGTTCAAAATTAAAAAATCTTCGTACAGGCGCCTTACAAGACAAAACATTTAGAGCCGGAGAAAAATTTGAAACGGCACATATTGAAACAAAAACAATGCAATATCTTTATGAAGACAACGGCAATCATGTTTTCATGGATACGAGCACATACGAGCAACTTGATATTCCCGGAGAACGCATTGAAGAGGAACTGAACTACATGAAAGAAAACATGGAAGTTAGTATCATGATGTATGGTAGCGAGGTAATCGGTGTAGAAGTTCCAACCAAAGTCGAGTTGAAAGTTGTGGAAACAGAACCTGGAATACGTGGAGACACTTCCGGCGGTGGATCAAAACCTGCAACATTAGAAACAGGTGCAGTGGTAATCGTTCCTTTGTTTGTAAACAAGGACGATGTTTTAGTAATCAATACAGATGAAGGCACTTATGTATCACGTGCATAGTCGATAATTAATTGAGTGAAGACACTTAATCATTAAAAAGGAGGAACGACAAGTGGAAGAAAAAGTGATGAGAACAAATCAGAGCAATCCATTTGGTGAAATTGAAGTTGCCCCCGAAGTACTGGAAGTTATTGCCGGTATTGCAGCCAATGAGGTTACGGGTGTTTATGCTATGCAGGGGAAATTTACGAAAAAAATGAAAATTGCATTTGGAAAACCAAATCATAAAAAAGGTGTCCATCTAACTTCTGACGAAGATGGTTTGAAAGTAGATATCTATTGTTACTTCAAATTTGGGGTAAATGTCCCAAATGTAGCTCAAGCAATTCAGGAAAAAGTGAGAGAAAAAATCTTTCACATGACTGATATCACTCTAGCAGAAGTAAATATCCATATTGCAGATATCGTACCTGAAAAGACATCTTTCCAAGACCTACTTGACACAGACAGAGAAGAGGATGAAAAAGAGTGACAACTGTAAGGCGTGTAATTAGGGAAAAAGCCTTTCAGTCTCTTTTCCAATTAACAACCCATGAAGAACTAGCTACAGACGAAGCAATTAAATTAGCACTTGAAAGTACGCTATCACATGAAGATAGCCGTACAATGGAAGAAGCAATGGCGGACGTTTTGCCTGAGAATAAAAATAAAAACAAGATTATTACTGATGCACTAACGTACTTAAAAATTCTCGTTACAGGTGCACTAGAACACCAAGAAGAAATCGACCAGACCATCTCGAAGCATTTAAAAAAATGGAGTATCAATCGTTTAGAAAGAACTAATCTGTCACTTTTAAGATTGGCTACTTATGAATTGTTGTATCAACCTGACGTAGACAAACGCATCGTGATGAATGAAGCCATTGAAATGGCCAAAACTTTTAATGACGATAAATCAAGCAAGTTTATAAATGGTGTGCTTCAAAGTATAATCGATAATAAATAGCTTTTATTCTGTCGTTTTAAATTGTCTGCTTTATTTATGGACAAGCTTCTAAACTGAGAAAAGAGAAGCAGTAGTAAAGAGCGAAAAGCAGCACAAAAAGCTGTCTGCTTTTCTGCTCTTTTTTCTATGTGCTTTTAAAAAAGTGATATAAAAGCAGAAAGGAAATAACCTTATGGTAAAGGAGTACTTATCAGTTACTCAGTTAACACGTTACGTTAAAAGAAAGTTTGATTATGATCCGTACCTGGAACGTGTATATGTAAAAGGTGAGATTTCAAACTATAATCCTAAACGGAGAAACAGCCATCAGTACTTTAGTATCAAAGATAAGGGAGCCAAGCTATCTGCCGTCTTATTTCAAAAAGAACAACGCAAATTGACTGTTGATTTAGAAGAAGGAATGAGCGTACTAGCTGTTGGCCGTCTATCGGTCTATGAAAAAACCGGTGCTTACCAGCTATATATTGATCATATCGAACCTGAAGGACTTGGTCAGCTTTATGCCGCGTATGAACAGACAAAGAAAAAATTAGCCGAAGAAGGTTTGTTTGAATCAAATTTAAAGAAACCCCTAGAGCGATTCCCACGGAAAATAGGGATCATCACAAGTAAAAGCGGCGCGGTAATAAGGGATATTCAAACAACAATAGAAAGACGATTCCCAATTGTAAAGCTTTATCTTTTTCCGGCAGTAGTGCAGGGGGAAAAAGCTGCAGACTCTATAGTGAAAAGTATACAACAAGCGGACGAGGACTATGATTTAGATACACTCATAGTCGGTCGGGGAGGCGGCTCTTTTGAAGATTTATTTGCATTTAATGAAGAAAAAGTTGTCCGAGCGATTACCAAAGCGAAGACGCCAATCATTTCCTCCGTTGGACACGAAACAGACACAACCTTGTCCGATTTGGCATCAGATGTGAGAGCAGCCACACCGACAGCAGCTGCAGAACTAGCCGTGCCCGTTTTAATAGATGAGATAGGTCGAATTGATTTAAATCAGCAACGTATTATACAGGGCATCACCAGTATGATTAGACGAGAAAAAGAAACAATCAAGCGGCTTGAACAATCCTATATCTTTAGACAACCGAGACGCTTATATGATGGTTACAGTCAAAATCTGGATCAACTGACGAACCAATTAATGCGAGTAACTGATAACCAACTGAAAGAAGAAAAATACCGGCTGCATCTTCTAAATCAAAGTCTGAATGCTATGCATCCTGGTATAAAAATTAAACAGTCAGCCAGCTCCTTGGACACGCTGACGAATCAATTGCACTCCGCCGCAAAGCAACGTGTGACTGACAGCAAAAAAGATGTCGCTGCTTTAATTCAATCACTGGATCATTTATCCCCTTTGAAAACAATCAGTAGGGGATATGCCATAGCACAAAGCAAAGCAACTGTAATTAAATCAGTGGATCAAGTAAAAGCAGAGGATCCAATCAGTATTATGGTTTCAGACGGATTAATAAAGGCGAGAGTAGAAGAAGCTGAGAAAAAAGACAATGACTTTAAGGGAGATCATCATGAGTAACGAAAAAACATTCGATGAAGCGATAAAAGAATTAGAAACAATTGTACAAAAACTAGAACAAGGCGACGTTCCTTTAGAAGAAGCATTGGATCAGTTCCAAGAAGGAATCAAGTTAAGTCGCCACTGTAAAAGTATTGTAGAAAATGCTGAAAAGACAGTAACGACAATGGTGAATGAAAATGGAACTGAAGAATTACTTGAAGACTAGAATGAATAAAAATCACGTTAAAGGAGTCTGCTATGTATTTTCAGACATTTACAGAGCAATATAAGAGCGTATTTGAAGATTATTTGACTCGTCTTGTTCAAGAACAAAGTCAAACAGACGTTGAAGCAGCTATGAATTATTCCTTAAAAGCAGGAGGTAAACGTCTACGTCCCCTTCTTTTAATTGCCTTAGTCAAGGCATTTAAAAAGAATGATAAAGAAGCTTTTCCTGTTGCTGCAGCTTTGGAAATGATTCATACCTATTCACTTATACATGATGATTTACCTGCAATGGATGACGATGATTTAAGAAGAGGCAAACCGGCCAATCATATTAAGTTTTCTGAAGCAACGGCAATATTAGCAGGTGATGCTTTACTTACTAAAGCCTTTGAAATCCTAGCAGAAGCTAAGTATTCTGACAAAGCGAAAATTTCACTTATTAAAGAATTAGCGTTTGCTTCAGGACATGAAGGAATGATCGGTGGACAGCAAGCAGATATGGATGGCGAAAAGCAAGAGTTATCGATCGAGCAACTATCAGCGATACATTATCGTAAAACGGGTAGGCTTATTATTTTTGCCTTTAGATCCGCAGGTATTTTATCAGATTTAAATGAAGAAATGAAAATAACCTTGGATAAGATTGCTGAGAAAATTGGTATAGCCTACCAAATCAGAGACGATATTCTTGATGTAAGTAGTTCAGAAGAAGAGTTGGGCAAGCGTGTAGGGTCAGATCTGAAACAAGGAAAAAGTACGTATCCTTCTTTATTAGGAATAGACTCTGCTAAGCGTTTACTAAAGGAGCATCTAAATGAGGCGCTAAGGCTAAATAAAGAGATTAAAAACCATGTGGAGAGCTACGACGAGGAACTACTGGCAACCTTTATAGCGTCCATTAAGCTGAAGTGAAAGATTTAGTGAGGTGAAAAAGTGAAAAAAGAACGAGCTGATGAGTTGCTTGTTGCTCAAGGTTGGGCAGAAGACGCTGAAAAAGCAAAGCGCTATATCATGTCTGGAAAGGCGTATACGAGCAAAGAAGAACAAATCTTTACAGCTGGAGAAAAATGGCCGAAAGAGACCATTGTGTATATTAAAGGCTTAGGTCAACCCTATGTCAGTCGTGGTGGGCATAAATTGAAAAAAGCATTGGATGATTTCAACATTGATATTAAAGAGCGTATTGCTTTAGATATCGGTGCATCAACGGGAGGCTTCACAGATGTCTGTCTAAGACAAGGGGCAGCGCTTGTTTATGCATTAGACGTTGGGACAAACCAGCTTGCTTGGAAATTACGTATTGATGAACGTGTAGAGGTCATGGAACAAACAAATTTTCGACACGTCACGATAGATGACTTTCAAAGAGGGCAGCCAGAATTTGCAACAATCGATGTCTCTTTTATTTCACTGAAAAAGATTTTCAAAACGTTGAAAATGATACTCAAAAAAAACGGCGAGATTGTGGCGCTTATCAAACCACAATTCGAAGCGAAAAAAGAAGATGTTGGTAGCAAAGGGATTATTAAAGATCCAGCTATTCACGAAGCAGTGGTAAAGGATATTGTAGACTATCTTTATGACCAAGGCTTTGAAGTGCAAAAAGTTATTCCTTCCCCGATAAAGGGTGGAAAAGGGAACAAAGAATTTCTTGCCCATATTGTTTTCAAGAATGAGCCTGAATTGACAAAGAAAGAACACATGGAAAAGAACGTTAATGCGTCCCTTTTTTTATAACGAATTCACTGTATAAGTGAAGAAGATAAAAGATTAACATCAAACTCTATTTTTAAAATTGTCAAAGAACTTCTGATTCTAAAGTGTATATATTGTAAGAAACACTTAAAAGACGTATAATTAAAGCGGATAAAGTGTATAAATATACTGAAGAATTCCTGATTTGACAATGTGAAAATTATAGGAGTGACAAAATGAAAAAGAATGAAAGACATCATTTGCTCAGGAAACTTGTCCAAGAAGATGTAATCAAAAAACAGGAAGATTTTGTTGATAAACTTCATGAAAGAGGTATAGAAGTGACGCAAGCAACAATTTCAAGAGATATGAAGGAGTTGCAGCTCGTAAAAGCTCCCGCTCAAAATGGTGGGTATCGATACAATTTACCTCCTGAAATAGATTATGACGTGTCGCAAAAACTTTCACGTTTAATGAAAGATGCCTTTGTATCAATTGATACGCAACGCGAATTTGTGTTGATCCGTACGTTACCCGGGAATGCCTTTGCCTTGGCAGCCTTGATCGAAGCGGCTAGATACAAAGAAATGTTTGGGTGTATTTCTGGAGACGATACTGTTTTAGTTATTAGCCGTGATGAGAAAAGTGCCCAACGTTTACAGAAAAAAATCATCTCCTTTATATAATAAAATCATTAACAAATTAGGAGGTTTGTCTTTGTTAGAATCACTGCATATCAAGAACTTTGCAATCATTGAAGAGTTGTCTTTAAGTTTTAAAAAAGGTATGACTGTGTTAACTGGTGAAACAGGAGCAGGAAAGTCTATTATAATTGACGCAGTTGGACTACTTGCAGGTGGAAGAGGATCAACTGAATTTGTCCGCTATGGCACAAAGAAATGTGTGTTGGAAGGCGAATTTAAATTCAGGCCATCAAAAGATTTACTGGCGCTCCTTTCAGAGCATGAAATTGAACATGTTGAAAATACTTTGCTTATCCAACGAGAAATCTTTATGAGTGGGCGAACGGTCTGCCGTATAAATGGCAGTATTGTAACCATCGCTGTGTTGAAAGAAATTGGAACCCATCTTATTGATATACATGGACAGAATGAACACCAGGAACTTATGATGACAGAAAATCATAGCTTTCTTTTAGACAGTTTTGGACAAAAAGAACTCCACAAATTAAAAAAAGACTATCAAAACATTTACAGAGAATATAGACAACTGACAAAAGAACGGCAAGAATGGGCTTTTAATGAACAGGAAATAGCACAGAGACTGGATATTTTAAGGTATCAAGTTGATGAAATCGAAGCAGCCCAACTCCATCCTCACGAAGAAGAAAATCTACTGGAGGAAGAGAAAAAATTAGCTAATCATCAGGCTATCGTTAAAGCTCTCTCAACGAGCTATGCTGCTTTGCAGGGAGAAGAATATAGCGGTCTGGATACGGTAGGGAAAGCCATGGAAGAGATGGCAGCTGTAGAAAATATCGATAGTTCCTTTAAACAGTTATCTGAAAACCTATCTGCAACGTACTTTCAACTCCAGGAAATTGCTAGTGATATATATACGGAGCTAGACGGCCTTGAGTATGATGAAGAGAGATTGAACGACATTGAAGCCCGCTTAAATGTTATTCAACAGCTTAAGCGTAAATATGGGGATAGCGTGGAAAAAATCTTGAATCATTTTGAACAGTCAGAAAAAGAGTTGAAAAAGTTAGAAAACAGGGAAGAACAAGTGGATGGACTAAGTAGGAAAATAAAAACGGCCTATGATAAAGCGCAAAAACTAGCTGAAACGTTATCTAAAAGCCGAAGAGAAATAGCTATCGGCCTAGAAAAAAGCATTCAAAAACAGTTGAAAGAACTTTATATGGAAAAAGTTGAATTTTCCGTTATGTTTAAAGAGTGTAAGGAACCTGAATCCAAAGAACCCCAATTGAACGAACAGGGGATGGATAAAATTGAATTCTTTATTTCAACAAATCCCGGTGAACCATTGAAGCCTTTAAGTAAGGTTGCTTCTGGTGGAGAACTATCACGAATGATGCTGGCAATGAAGACGATTTTTTCTCAATCACAAGGCATTACGAGTATTATATTTGATGAAGTAGATACAGGTGTTAGTGGCCGCGTGGCACAGTCAATAGCGGATAAAATTTATTCGGTAGCTAAACACTCACAGGTTTTATGTATCACGCATCTACCACAAGTTGCTGCTATGGCAGATCAACATCTTTATATCAAAAAATCAACAGATGATGAGCGAACGCAGACCAGTATGGAGCGCCTTGTTAAAAATAAACGCATTGAAGAAATTGCGCGTATGCTTTCAGGGGATGAGTTAACTCAGCTAACAAAGGAAACAGCAGCCGAATTACTCAAACTTGCGCAGAAGAAAAAAGTAGGATAAATAAAAAAACCTCTTGCTGATAACAGACAAGAGATTTTAAATAAATGAATAATTTTTTATTAGAGTACGCTTAGTAGTGAAGCAAATACGGGAACAATCAATGTCAGAACAAGAATACCAATAATAATGCGTGACATTGTGCTTGTAGATCCTTTTTCTTTTTTATGATTAGGCATAGGAGTGCACCCTCTTTCTTATTTCGTTCAGGTATTAAGTGTACTCAAAGTAAGTTTAAATTGCAAGAGTCAAGATGAGAGTATAAAAAGTGTTCATATTTTGTTAATATATAGAGAGAAAGAGTTTATAATTAAACTATTGAAATCAAAAGAGTAAATGGAGGAGTTTGATTAATGAGTAAACAACAAGTCGGCGTTATTGGAATGGCCGTTATGGGTAAGAATTTAGCACTGAATATTGAAAGTCGAGGATACTCGGTATCGCTATATAACCGTACCTCTTCAAAAACAACTTCTGTTATAGAAGAAAATCCAGATAAAAATGTGGTTGCAACATATGACTTAGAAGAATTTGTTGAGTCACTTGAAAAACCGAGAAAAATTTTGTTAATGGTACAAGCAGGAAAAGGAACAGATGCAGTGATCCAACAGTTACTTCCTTTCTTAAATAAAGATGATATCCTTATTGACGGCGGAAACACTTTCTATAAAGATACAATACGTCGTAGTAAGGAACTAGCTGATTCTGGTATAAACTTTATCGGTACGGGTGTATCAGGCGGAGAAGAAGGCGCGCTTAAAGGGCCTGCTATCATGCCTGGCGGACAGAAGGAAGCGTACGATCTTGTCGCACCTATCCTTGAGAAAATTGCAGCTAAAGCACCTGCAGACGGAGAACCATGTGTGACTTATATTGGTCCTAACGGTGCAGGGCACTATGTTAAAATGGTTCATAACGGAATCGAATATGGTGATATGCAGCTTATTGCTGAATCTTATGACCTAATGAAAAATATGGTTGGCTTATCCAATGAAGAAGCAGCCGAAGTCTTCAAAGAATGGAATGAAGGCGAACTAGACAGCTTCTTGATTGATATCACAGCGGATGCCTTAACTAAGAAAGACGCAGAAACTGGGAAAGATATGATAGACGTGATCCTGGACCGTGCGGGTAATAAAGGAACAGGAAAATGGACATCTCAAAGTGCTCTTGATCTGGGTATTCCATTGCCACTTATTACAGAATCCGTGTTTGCACGCTATATTTCAGCTATGAAAGAAGAACGTGTAGAAGCAAGCAAAGTACTGCCTAAGCCGGCAGCTAAATTATATGATGGCGACAAAAAAGAACTAATCGAAAAAATGCGTGAAGCATTATACTTCAGTAAAATCATGAGTTATGCTCAAGGTTTTGCACAGATGGGTACGGCTTCTGAAGAATACGGTTGGGATCTCGAGTATGGTGAAATTGCTAAAATATTCCGTGCAGGCTGTATTATTCGTGCAGGCTTCTTGCAAAAAATCACTGAAGCTTATGAGCGTGAACCAAAACTTAAAAACCTTGTCTTAGATGAGTACTTTATGGACATTGCTAAGAGATACCAGCAGTCTGTAAGAGACCTAGTTGGATTAGCGGTTCAAGCAGGCGTTCCTGTACCAGCCTTCTCATCTGCTATTGCTTACTACGACTCATATCGTTCAGAACGTTTACCGGCAAATATGATCCAAGCTCAACGGGATTATTTCGGTGCACACACATATGAGCGTGTCGACAAAGAAGGCCAATTCCACTTTGATTGGTATGGCAACAACGGCGAAGAGAAATGGAATTAATAATACCAAACATTACTGAATAAGCTTTCATAGTAGGTTTTCATTTAGAAAACCTACTATTTTCATATCATACAGACTTTCTTTAGAAGGCCTGTAGAATTAGCTTAGTCTTATATTTCTAATTAGTTAAAGATGTGGTAAACTGAAAGTGTGATACAGCAATGAAAATCGCATGTAAGTAAATAGTCAGATGTAAAAATAGGGTAGGAGTGAAAAATGTGGCAAAGATTTTAATTATTGAAGATGAAAAGAATTTGGCTCGCTTTGTTGAACTTGAGCTAACACATGAAAATTTTGAAACAGAAGTCCGTTTTGATGGACGTTCTGGACTTGAAGCTGCAATTGATCCAAAAAAAGAATGGGACATTATTTTACTTGATTTAATGCTTCCTGAGTTGAATGGTATAGATGTTGCAAGACGCATACGCCAGGTAAGCAATGTACCAATTATTATGATGACAGCGCGCGATTCAGTTATAGACCGTGTGTCTGGATTTGATCATGGTGCCGATGATTATGTCGTGAAACCTTTTGCAATCGAAGAATTACTAGCCCGAATGCGCGCATTGCTTCGTCGTATCGAAATTGAAACAGAAGAAAACATTAGTCGACAAACGACAATTAATTACAAAGATATCACTGTAGAAAAAGAAAATCGCATAGTTAAACGTGGCGATGAAATTATTGAATTGACAAAGAGAGAATACGAATTACTTGTGGAATTAATGGAAAACTTGAATGTCGTTCTTTCTCGTGAAGTTCTACTTAATAAAGTATGGGGATACGAAACAGAAGTCGAAACTAATGTAGTGGATGTCTACATTAGATACCTAAGAAATAAAATCGATGTGTCTGGAAAAGAGAGCTATATTCAAACGGTTAGAGGAACGGGCTATGTGATGCGCACGTGAATTCTCAAGCAGCCGTTGATACGAAAGGAATAAACGAGAAAAAACGTATTTCTTTAAGATGGAAGTGGACTATCGGGGCTGCAATTGCTTTATTCTTAACGTACACTATTTTTTCCACCATTCTATTTATTACCTTCCAACAGTTCATGATAGATAATGAACAGCAGGCAGTAAGAAATGTCATGGTGAATTTGACTGAACGTTTTGGTCAGAATTTTTATGATTTAACTGAAGAAGATGTAGAAGAAGTTTTGAACCAGCATGAACTCTACTTAACGCCTGAAACACCAATTCTTGAAGAGTCGCAGAACCAGCGCAGTACGCCTTTGCGCGCCAGCCAGAGCAGTATTATTATAAGAGTGTATAACTCAGAAGAAGAGCTATTATATCGCACGAATGAAGTAGACATCGATTTTGAAGCAAAAGAGACACTTCAAATAGATACAGTTGAAGAAGGACCAAATGGCGAGGCACTTTCAGCTATCACACCTGTTTATTCTTTTTTGAATAATGAAAAAATCGGCTATGTACAGGTTGTAAATACTTTGTCCTCCTACCATGATTTAATTAAAAGTGTATTTGGTGCAATACTTTTGACAGGCGTCATTGCCTTACTTTTTAGTGGAGTGATTGGTTACATTATTGCCATCTTTTTCCTACAGCCGATCAGGCGATTGACCGAAGCTATGCATATTGTTAAAAAAGATCCTGAATCTCATCAACGTATAGATGTAGGGGATGGGAAAGATGAACTGACGGAATTAGCCAACGCGTATAATGCTATGCTAAATCGTATGCAAAGGAATATTGAGCAGCAGAAGCAATTTGTGGAAGATGTTTCGCATGAATTGCGTACTCCGGTAGCAGTCGTTGAAGGACATATGAAATTGTTAAATCGATGGGGGAAAGACGATCCCGTAGTTTTAGATGAATCACTCAGCGCTTCCCTTCAAGAGATTGAGCGTATGAAGAGTCTGGTACAAGAGATGCTTGATCTCTCTCGTGCGGAACAAGTCGACATTCATTATAAAGATGAACGCACATCAGTAAGAGAATTGGTTAATCAGACATATAATAACTTCCAACTTGTTCATCCTGATTTTACTTTTATCCTCGACGATGATTTAAGTGAGGACAACTACGTCAATATTTACCGTAACCATTTGGAGCAGATACTGATTATCCTTCTTGATAATGCTGTTAAGTACTCTACAAATGAAAAAACAGTGCATTTGAGTGCTTCTAATAATGGTCCGAATATCCAAATTGCTGTTCAGGATTTCGGTGAGGGGATGACTGAAGAAGATACTGAAAAAATATTCCATCGCTTTTACCGTGTAGATAAAGCAAGAAGTCGTTACAAAGGTGGAAATGGCTTAGGACTAGCTATTGCTAAAGAACTGATTGAAGGATATAAAGGAGAAATATGGGCTGAAAGTGTACTCAATCATGGGTCCATTTTCAGAGTTGAACTTCCTAAACTTAAGGACCAAGAAAATCAGACAAGTGATGAAACACGAAAACATACTAAAAATAAATAAAATAATCATGCCGGATCATACGAAAATTGTGTGGTTCGGTTTTTATTTTTGGAAAAAAGTGATTTTTAAATTTTTATGACAATTAATAATATAGAAGCAAAAATAATTTTTAACTGGAGGAGTAAAATGAAAGAAAAGGCACGTAAAAAATCTAATCAGATTAAATTATTGGAGTCACTTAATTGTCGATGTAAGTTGGAATATGCCAAGCAGCAGTATTTGATTAACCTTAAAAAGGGTTTAGAAGGAGAAGAGGTCTTTGATAAATGGATGGATAATTATCTCGGTCAGGATGTAACGCTTTTAAAAGATAGATTATTGTCTTTTAACGGATCAACTGCTCAAATCGATGCCTTACTCTTTATTGGAAATACGCTTAGACTTTACGAAGTGAAAAATTATGAAGGAGACTACCAACAACATTCTGGTCATTTCAGGACGTCAAAGGGTCAGGAGTTTATTTGTCCGAGTATTCAATTAAAACGTGCAGAAAAAGTTTTGCAGCAGGTTGTCGGACAGTGGACTCATACCCTTGAAATAAAGTCATATGTGATTTTTGTCAATCTAGCATTTACGCTTTATGATGCTACAAGAAGTAATCCTTTTATCCTGCCTACACAAATTAAAAACCATTTCGAACGCTTGAAAAGTATAGGGGATAAAACGTCTAAGAACAACAACCAATTTATAAATAAACTGATGTTGGAAACGAAAAGCAGTGGAAAGTATAGAGGAACGACGCAAGAGTATGACTACGAAGAATTTAGAAAGGGATTAATTTGTAGTGAGTGCTATTCATTCAATTTAATAAGAAGCCAACGAAAAGCAACCTGTCGAGATTGCGGCGAACACTATTCAATCGATCAATTATTGATGAATCAGATTGATGAAGTGCATCTATTGTTTCCGGAAATAAAGGTTACCTCTTCGCTCGTATATGATTGGATTGGCGGAGAGATAAATAAGAGACGAATCGGCAGGCTTTTAAAAACACTAGCGTAAGAGAATCAGTCAAAATGTCGTACTCATCCCGTGCTAGCGTTTGAGTGAGCACTATTGAGCTTGAAATGTCGTACTCAGCACGCACTAGCATCCGAGTGAGCACTATTTGGATTGAAATGTCGTACTTATCCCGCGCTAGTGTTTGAGTGAACACTTTTGAAATCAAAATGTCGTACTTAGCACATGCTAGCATCCGAGTGAACACAAGAGAGTTCAAATAAAGATAATACGGACAGCAATCGTGGCAACACGATTGCTACCTATTAAAAAAACATAAAAACAAAGAGGCTGGGACAAAAAAGTCCCAGCCTCTTCATTATGAGTCAATACTATTTATTTCTGTTTTGCTGCTTCCCAGAGTTTCGACGATTTTTCTGTTCGAAAGGGCTTTGACTATTGCGTTTGTTCTTTTTAGTTGACGTCTGATTTAACTGTTTAGAACTAGAATCCGTTTGGGTAGCTTGAACGGTTCGTCGCTTAGAATTTTTACGTTTAACAACAGGTTTGCCACCATGTTTTTTCTCCATCTCTTTTTCAAGTTTTGGCTTGTAGTAAAGATTCGTAATAAGAGACTGACCTATTGCAACGAAACCACCTGCGAACCAGTATAATGTCAAACCAGCTGGACCAGTAATAGAAACCATAAGAATCATAACAGGACTCATGTACATCATCGCGCCAGATTGTTTACGTGTTTCTTCAGGCATTCCTGCTTGCATTACTTTTGTTTGAGCAAAGTAAACAACCCCTGTTAAAATAGCAAGAAGAATACTTCGTTCACCTAAATTGATTCCTAGCCAGCTTGCGCCTTGAATGGTATCTGATAAGCGAATAGCTTGGAACATGGCAGTAAAGATTGGGAGTTGAATAAGTAACGGCAAACACCCCGCCAAACCACCGAGCATATTAACATTGTTTTCTTGATAAATTTCCATCATTTCTGCTTGTAATTCTTGTTTAACTTTTGGATCATTTGTTTCTTTCATTTCTGCTTGAATCTCATCAGTAACGGGCTTGACTGTAGCCATTTTTGCTTGTTGTTCTAGAGTCGTACGCTGTTGTTTAATAGACAGCGGCATGATTAAGATACGAACGATTATCGTAATGACAATAATTGCCAAGCCATAACTTCCCGTAAAGTCTGCAAGAACTTCAATAAACTGTTGAGTCGGGAGTACGAGGTAATTATATAAAAATTGTGAAAAACCGCCAGCTGGCTTTCCTGTCTCCTGATCGATTCTCATACAACCTGATAAAAATAAAACGATGGAAAGCATTCCACCTGATAATAACCATCTTTTAGTGCGATTTTTCAATTACATTCCATCCTTTAAGTTGATTTAGTCGTATTTTTTCTAATATGCTATTGACCACTATACCTTAATGGATGGAAAAATTCAATTAACCTGTGAAAAATTTGATTTTTCTTCAATCTTTTCGTCATAGGTGACGACAACTTTTTCGACAACAGCAGCTGGAGAAGGCCCCTTACGGAGTAATTCAATAAACTGGTCTAAATGCTTTTTATCACTGGTTGCTTCTACATAAACAGTACCATCGGCTTCGTTTCTAACAATACCTTTAACACCTAGCTCATCTGCAGCTTGCTTTGTTGAGAATCGAAAACCGACGCCTTGCACGCGACCGGAAATCTCAGCGCGTATTTTTTGAGTAGCAGTATCTTTGGGTGAATCATTGGTATAAATAATTTCGCCTTTTGAATTATTGTCCCTTTGGGCGAGAAAATCATTAAAAATAGAACCCATTTAAATCCTCCTTTTTTGTAATGTGCATTTGTATAGTTATACTAATAGTTTACTGGTTTTATCCGCCCGACGTCAAAGGAAAAAATTAGAAAGATGATTCTTGACGGACCTACCTTGAGGAGATATTTCATGCTATAATTGGTTAGAATAAATAGGAAGGAGTGTAAGAATGCCACGCAAAAAGAAACGAGGAAGACCAAAGAAAAAACAGCATATAATAGCCCCAGAAGGAATAGGATTTGCTCTCTCATTTATGAGTATATTGACATTGGGATCCTTCGGCTTTATGGGACGGTTTTTCTCTAATGTTCTACGATTTTTTGTAGGACAAACATTTACATTTTTAGCAATTATATTATTAGGACTTGGTATCTATCTTATTTTAAAAGGGGATTGGCCGAGTCTGAGAGATTCCAAAGTTAAAGGAGGCGCGCTTTTATTTACAGCTTGGCTTGTATTTTTACATTCAAGGTGGTTTGCTCCGATTATGAATGAATCGATCAACAGTATTGTAGCCACATGGCGGTTTTTCTGGCCACAATTTATTACAAACAGTATCGGAACAGATATTGGTGGGGGTATGATAGGGTCAATCTTTTTCAGTATAAGTTATTTTCTTTTCAGTGTAGCAGGCACTTACTTGATGATAATTATGCTAGTCTTTTTTGGGATTATGACCTTTTTCCAGTTTTCTTACCGACAGTTATTTGATCAGGTAAGAGGAATACTTAAGGCGATTTGGACTGCATTAACAAGTGGTTTAAAAAATATCAAAGCAACATTCTCTGAAAAAGTTCAGCAGAAGAAAACAAAAGCAACAAAAAAAGAAAAGAATGCAAAGAAAGCAACATCAGTTCAGGGTGAGGCTATGCCAAGCGCTGTCGATACACAACAAGAAAGCAAAGACAAAGAACAATCATCGCTGGAAATCGAAGGTTATCAAGAGCTGCAAGCGAAATACAAGCAGCAGGTAGAGAGTAAAGATAAAAAAGAAAAAGCAGTTGATAAAAAGGCGAATGAAACTGACGGTGAAGATGAAGGGGCAGTGGAATTTGAAATTGGTGAAGAAGAGAATCAATCATATAAATTGCCACCAGTTTCGATATTAGATGAACATGAAGCAGTGGATCAATCAGCAGAATACACAATTATTCAAAAAAATGTTAAAAAATTAGAAGAAACCTTTGAAAGTTTTGGTGTGAAAGCTAAAGTAACAAAAGCTAATCTAGGTCCGGCTGTTACAAAGTATGAAATTCAACCAGCTACGGGTGTCAAAGTTAGTAAAATTGTAAACTTATCAGATGATTTAGCGCTCGCGTTAGCTGCGAAAGATATCAGAATGGAAGCACCTATCCCTGGCAAGGCTGTTATTGGAATCGAAGTACCCAATTCTGAAGTGAGCACCGTTTCCTTTAGAGATACCATTGAAGGGCAAGCACATAACAAGGACCGCTTACTCGAGGTACCATTGGGACGAGATATTGCTGGTAATGTAGCAATGGCAGATTTGTCTAAAATGCCGCACTTACTTGTTGCTGGGGCAACTGGATCAGGGAAATCAGTTTCAATAAATGGCGTTATCACAAGTCTTTTACTTAAAGCTAAACCAAATGAAGTAAAACTAATGATGATTGATCCCAAAATGGTTGAATTAAATGTATATAACGGCATCCCACATTTATTGACACCTGTCGTTACGAACCCTAAAAAAGCTGCCCAAGCCCTTCATAAGGTTGTTCAGGAAATGGAACGGCGTTATGAGCTGTTCGCAGCCAGTGGCACACGAAATATGGAAAGTTACAATCAATATGTTAAGAAAAAGAATAATGAAAACGATGAGGGGTTGCTTCCCTTGCCCTTTATTGTGGTGATTGTTGATGAATTGGCGGATCTTATGATGGTTGCTTCCAATGAAGTAGAAGATGCAATCATAAGGCTTGCACAAATGGCTCGTGCGGCTGGAATCCATATGATACTGGCGACACAAAGGCCGAGTGTTGATGTCATTACAGGAATCATTAAGGCCAATGTACCGTCTCGTATTGCCTTTGCCGTGTCTAGTGGAACGGACTCAAGAACGATTCTAGATAGTAACGGAGCAGAAAAATTACTTGGACGTGGAGACATGCTTTTTCAACCAATGGGAGCAAATAAAGCAACCCGTGTACAAGGGGCATTTATTTCTGATGAAGAAGTTGAAGCGGTTGTTAATTTTGTAAAAGAGCAGCAGGAAGCCAATTATGTAGAAGAAATGATTCCAAAAGATGAACCGAAAAAGCAAGCAGATGACTCAGAGGATGAATTGTATGATGACGCTGTCGCCCTTGTTGTGGATATGCAAACAGCTAGTATCTCATTGTTACAAAGACGTTTCAGAATTGGATACAATCGTGCTGCGCGTATCGTAGATGAAATGGAAGTAAATGGAATAGTAGGACCTCATGAAGGGTCTAAACCTAGAGATGTATTGGTTACCGAATCTGAAATGACAGAAAGAAACGAAGAGACGGAAGAAAATTAGGATTTCAACAATATAATAAGATTAAAATAAGATTAAAAAAAATTAACTTTCCTTTTTATTACAGGGATGTTACTATTAAGTCATGAAAGGGTTAACAGACAAATTATTACAGTCTTTCTCCAACCAAAAAATACTGTAATAGAATGTGGTAAACCTTTAAAAAAAAATTTTAGGGGGAATTATAGTGTCAAAAATCAAATTAAGAAGTTTATTGGCAATCAGTTCATCAGCACTTCTTTTAGCAGCATGTTCAGGGGAGGACGCATCTGACTCATCGTCTGAAGATACATCAACAGAAGATACAGGTGGAGAAACTTCAGAATCAACAGACTTTTCAGTAGCTATGGTAACTGACGAAGGTGGCGTTGACGACCGTTCATTTAACCAGTCAGCTTGGGAAGGTATTGAACAATGGGGTAAAGATAACAACCTTGATGAAGGAACAGGTTACGCATACTACCAGTCAGATGACTCATCAGATTTCGTACCTAACTTCAACCAGGCTTTAGCAGATGGCTATGACATTATTTATGGTATTGGATACTTATTACTAGACTCAGTAAACCAAGTAGCTGACCAGAACCCTGACCAGCACTTTGGAATTGTTGACGATATTTCAGATCGTGACAACGTTGTTTCATTAACATTTAAAGACCACCAAGCAGCTTTCTTAGCAGGTGTAGCAGCAGCTGAAACAACTGAAACAGGTAAAGTTGGATTTATCGGTGGAATCAAAGGACAAGTTATCGACCGTTTCCAAACAGGATTTGAAGCAGGCGTTGCTCACGCTGACGACAGTGTAGAAGTAGACGTACAATATGCAGAATCATTCAATGATGCTGGTATTGGTCAGCAAATCGCAGCTGGTATGTTCTCAAATGGCGCAGATATCATTTATCACGCAGCTGGTGCTGTAGGTAATGGCGTATTTACTGAAGCGCGTAACCGTATGGAATCAAATGGAGACGATCAACTATGGGTAATCGGAGTTGACCGTGACCAAGAAGAAGAAGGGAATTACGATGGTGGTAACCTTACTTTAACTTCAACACTTAAAGAAGTAGGTAATGCTGTTGTAGAATCAACTACCCAAGCAATCGATGAAGGTTTCCCTGGTGGAGAAACAATTGCTTACGGTCTTGAAAAAGGCGGAGTTGAATTGGTACGTGGTAACATATCTGATGATGTATGGTCATCTGTTGAGGAAGCACGTGAAAGTGTAATTAATGGAGATATTGAAGTACCAGAATTCACTTATAGCGAATAATAATTAAATACTTTAAAGTTCAGAGTTTTAAAAGTTAATAGTTAAGCGCTGGTCTATGGGCTGGCGCTTTTTCTAATAAGGTTAAAATATCGCTTGCACAAAGCTGGAAAATAAGTAATAATTATGAGTAAGTTTATTTAAACTATCATGATAGGGAGGGATCGGTATTGGCACAGACAGAAAGAGTCATAGAAATGAAAGGCATTACAAAGAGATTCGGCGAATTCAAAGCGAATGACAATATCAATTTGAATGTTGAAAAAGGTGAAATACATGCCCTTTTAGGAGAGAATGGCGCAGGGAAGTCAACTCTGATGAACATCTTGTCTGGATTGTTAGAACCGACATCGGGAGAAATTTATGTTAATGGTAAGAAAGCAAAAATAGATTCACCTGAAAAAGCTAACCAGCTAGGTATCGGAATGGTGCACCAGCACTTTATGCTTGTTGATAAATTTACTGTAGCTGAAAACATTATGTTAGGGAAAGAAAAACATAATTATGGCTTTATGGATGATGAAGGTGCAGAAAAAGACGTGAAAGACTTATCTGACCGATATGGTCTGACCGTAGATCCATCTGCTAGAATCGAAGATATTAGTGTAGGAATGCAACAACGTGCGGAAATACTGAAAACATTATTCCGTGGTGCAGATATTTTAATCTTTGATGAACCAACAGGGGTATTAACACCTCAAGAAATCGATGAATTAATGGATATCATGAAAAAACTGACAGACGAAGGCAAATCAATTATTTTGATTACACATAAATTAGATGAAATCAAAAAAGTTGCAGATCGTTGTACAGTTATTCGTCGTGGTCAAAGTATTGACACTGTAAATGTTAAAAACACATCACAACAAGAACTTGCTGATATGATGGTTGGGCGCTCTGTATCATTTAAAGTAGACAAAATAGCGAGCGTACCTCAAGGACCTGTTCTTGAAATTAAAAATCTAACGGTTAAAGAATCGCGTGGCCTCGAAGCAGTGAAGAATATTGACCTTGAAGTTAAGGCCGGAGAAGTACTAGGGATAGCCGGTATTGATGGGAATGGTCAGTCAGAATTGATTCAAGCTATTACGGGTTTAACTAAAGCAGAATCAGGCACAATTAAGCTTGATGGGAAAGATATCACAGGTGAAAAACCGCGTGAAGTAACAGAGACTGGCTTAGGACATATTCCTGAAGACAGACACCGTCACGGATTAGTCTTACCTATGAAACTTGAAGAGAACATGACTTTGCAGCAATACTATCAGAAACCATTCAGTAAAAATGGCTTGCTCAATCATGGAAAAATCAAGGAATTTGCTAAAAAGCTTATTGAAGAATTTGACGTTCGTACACAGAGTGAAGAATCTACAGCGGCTTCATTATCTGGTGGTAACCAACAGAAAGCAATTATTGCACGTGAAATTAGCAGAAACCCAGCATTATTGATTGCAGCACAACCTACGCGTGGACTTGATGTAGGTGCGATTGAATATATTCATAAGCGTTTAATTGAGCAACGCGATAATGGAAAAGCTGTGTTACTCATGAGTTATGAATTAGATGAAGTTATGAATGTATCTGACCGCATAGCCGTTATGTATGATGGAAAAATAGTTGCGATTGTCAGAGCAGACGAAACATCTGAAAATGAACTAGGTCTATTAATGGCTGGTGTGTCATTGGAGAAAGCTAAGAAAGAATTAGCAGGAAAAGATATTAAAGCTGGAACAGCTGGAGCAGCTGGAGCAGCTGGGAATGCAGAGAATGATGGAAAGGAGCGTGCAACTGTTGCTAACGACGAAACAGAGTAGACTTAGTGCTTTACTTATACCTATATTATCTGTTCTTTTAGGATTCATTTTCGGAGCTCTCCTCATGTTGCTCTTTGGTTATAACCCAATTGATGCTTACCAGGCTATGTTAATGGGAGTTTTCAATAGTCCTTACTTTATAGGTGAGGCTATAAGACAGGCAACGGTTCTTACCTTTACAGGTTTAGGCTTTGCTATAGCATTTAAAGCTGGATTCTTTAACATTGGTATAGCCGGTCAATTACTTGTTGGCTGGGTTGCAGCTATCTGGGTAGCTTTAAGTTTCCCGGATTTACCAAGAATTATATTACTAACAATTAGTATTGGAGCTGCTATTGTAGCAGGAGCGGTTTGGGCAGGAATTGCCGGTACTTTACGTGCTTACTTTGGAACGAGTGAAGTTATCGTCACAATCATGTTGAACTACACAGCTTTACATCTGACAAATTATATTATCAGAAGTGTACTAACTACAGGAAATACGACAGATATGGTCAGCGAAAATGCAAGTTTGAGTGTTGGTTGGTTAACAACCCTAACACAAGGATCACGAATTAACATGGGATTATTTATTGCTATCATTGTTGTGTTTTTATACTGGCTCTTTATGACTCAGACAACAGCAGGATTTGAAGTAAGAGCGGTTGGATTAAACCCAGATGCTTCTACTTATGCAGGTATGAGTGCAAAAAGAAATATTATCCTATCTATGCTTATCAGTGGTGGTTTAGCAGGATTAGGTGGCGCAATTCATGGGCTTGGAACATTTGGTAACCTCTTTACTCAAAGTGGACTACCAAGCTTAGGGTTTAACGGTATCGCGGTTGCGTTACTTGGTTTAGGAAATCCTGTAGGTATCTTTTTCTCTTCCATCTTATTTGGTGTTCTAGATGTTGGTGCCGGGTTTATGCCAAACCGCGCAGGTGTTCCAGATGAAATGGCTGACATTGTTATTGCAGCAATCATTTTCTTCGTTGGAGCTAACTATGTTATCCGTCTAGTACTAGATAAAATGAAAAGCAATAAAACTGCAGAAAAAGGAGGAGAATAGGCATGGATATCGTTTCTTTATTACAATTGATTGTTTCAAGTTCCCTTGTCTACGCCGCTCCATTAATCTTTACTGCTTTAGGTGGAACATTCTCAGAACGTAGTGGAGTTGTAAACATCGGCCTAGAGGGTATCATGGTTATGGGTGCCTTTATGTCTGCCATATTTAACTTATCGTTTTACAGTACATTCGGTGCTATGACGCCTTGGTTAGGTTTACTTGCCGGTGGTGTTATCGGAATACTATTCTCATTGATTCACGCAGTAGCAACGATTAACTTGCGTGCAGATCATATTGTTTCTGGTACTGTTATTAACTTGGCCGCACCAGCCTTAGCCGTATTCTTAACACGTGCTATCTATGGTGCAGCTCAAACAGGTCCGTTAGCTCGATCATTCGGGTTCTCAGACATATTCTTATTAGAAAAAATCCCAGTTATTGGTCCGATTTTCTTCCAGAACACATCAGGACCAGCTTATTTAGGGATACTCGTTGCAATCATTGCGTGGGTTGTTCTGTTTAAAACACGTTTTGGCTTACGCTTACGCTCAGTTGGTGAGCATCCACACGCTGCTGAAACACTTGGAATCAACGTTTACTTGATGAAATATTCAGGTGTTATGATTTCTGGTTTCTTAGGTGGTATCGGTGGTGCAATCCAAGCTCAAGCTATCCATAACGAGTTCGGTATTTTAACTGTTGCCGGGCAAGGATTTATTGCGATGGCTGCCATGATCTTTGGTAAATGGAACCCTCTAGGAGCAATGGGAGCAGCTATATTCTTCGGCTTTGCTCAAAGTTTAGCTCGTATCGGGAACTACATTCCAATTATCCAAGATATCCCAGGCGTTTGGTTGCAAGTTCTTCCATACTTATTGACTATTATTATTCTAGTCGGAGTTGTTGGACGTTCTACAGCACCTAAAGACTTAGGAAATACCTTTATAAGATCTAAATAACGAATACAAAAACCCACTTGGTGTAAGCACCAGGTGGGTTTTTCATGTAAAGGCTAAACTATTCTTTTCTTTTTTCGATAGCAATAAGAAAGGGGGGGTCATTTTTTTGGTTTAAATACTGATAATTTAACACAGAATACCTTTCTTGAGGAAGTGACTTAGAAAAGTCGAGGATGGCATTTTTCTCTTTCGTGCCTCCGTCATGACCATGGTAAACCATCAATAAGAGTAGGCCATTCTTTTTTAAAAGAGTTAATGATTGCTTGATGCCTTCCAAAGTGGTTTTGGGTGTAGTAACAACAGTTTTGTCGCCCTTTGGTAGATAACCTAAGTTGAAAATAACGAGAGCAACCTTATCATCTGGATCAATAATATCTTTAATTGTTTCATGGCCCTGGTTATAAAGGCTGACTTTGGAATGTGCATCTGCTTTTTTTAGGCGGTTCTCAGTGTTTAATATCGCTTGTTTTTGTATATCGAAACCAATTACTTTACCGGTGGCTCCAACAAGTTGCGCAAGAAGTAAGGTGTCGTGACCATTCCCAATTGTCGCATCTATAACTGTGTCACCGGGTTGGACGGCTTCTTTGATTAATGAATGAGTAAAAGCTAAGGCTTGTAGCAGCATTGTTTAATTCTCTCCTTAAGAAATATATAAAAGCAATTATAGTAAAACACACTCAATAATAACAGAGAATAGATATTGGAATCAAATACGGGATAACACTTTATGACCATTCATAAGCTTTAATTTTCGAAGTTAACTAAGTTACCTAAGTTATCTCTTGCTATCTGTAACTAAATCTATTAATTTATATCAAGTTACTAAATAAGTGTTGCGACTCTCTTCACGCTTTGGTATGATTAATCCAAGATTTTAAATGCATTGAGGGAATATTAGGGAACTTGTCTGTTTTAGAGAGTGTATGGTTGGTGAAAATACATGAGACAATAACTGAACTCGCCCGCAGTAATATATGCTGATACAAGAGCTAACGTTCTTGCATCCGTCTTCCGCGTTAAGGATTGAGGCCACTTGGAATATTTAACGTTCAAGTTGGTGAATATAGGTGGTACCGCGACTATAACGCCCTATGATCAGATTTACTAAACTGTTCATAAGGCTTTTTTATTTATCTAGAAAGAGAAGTAATTGGATTTACTAGTAATGATAATTAACGAGGAGAGAAGATAATGGCTTTTAAGCATCGTGAAATAGAACCGAAATGGCAAGAATTTTGGAAGGATAATCACACGTTTAAACTTTCAGAAGATGAACAAAAAGAAAACTTTTATGCACTAGATATGTTTCCTTACCCATCTGGACAGGGACTTCATGTAGGTCATCCAGAGGGCTATACTGCGACAGATATTATATCACGTATGAAACGCAGCCAAGGGTTCAATGTACTACATCCAATGGGGTGGGATGCATTCGGCTTACCGGCAGAACAATATGCTTTGGATACAGGGAATGATCCAGCTGAGTTCACTGAAAAAAATATACAGACCTTTAAACGTCAAATCAATTCTCTTGGGTTTAGTTATGATTGGGAAAGAGAAATTAATACGACAGATCCCGAATATTATAAATGGACACAGTGGATATTTACTAAACTGGTGGAGCATGATTTGGCTTATCAGGCAGAAGTCCCTGTTAATTGGTGCCCCGCTTTAGGAACGGTCTTAGCGAATGAAGAAGTGATTGATGGGAAATCAGAACGTGGGGATCACCCTGTCTACCGTAAACCTATGAAGCAGTGGATGCTTAAAATAACCGCTTATGCTGATCGCTTGTTAGAAGATTTAGAAGACGTAGACTGGCCTGAACATATTAAAGACATGCAACGTAATTGGATTGGGAAATCTGAAGGTGCTGAAATAACTTTTGACGTTAAAGGATCAACAGAATCATTCAACGTCTTTACAACGCGACCGGATACGATTTTTGGAGCAACTTACGCTGTTTTAGCACCAGAATCTGAACTTGTGGATAAAATTACCACATCGGAGCAGAAAGAAGCGATTGACTTATACCGTAAAGAGGCGGATAAAAAATCTGACCTTGAACGTACGGATTTAAACAAAAATAAGACGGGCGTTTTCACTGGTGCCTATGCGATTAATCCGGTGACTGAGGAAGCAATGCCCATATATATAGCTGATTATGTTCTATCCACTTATGGAACAGGTGCAATCATGGCTGTTCCGGCACACGACCAACGTGACTATGAATTTGCGCAAAAATATAACCTTCCAATACGTCCAGTAATCGAAGGTGGCGACACTGAAAAAGAAGCGTATTCTGGCGATGGAAAACATATCAACTCTGACTTCATCAATGGAATGGAATTAGAAGAAGCAAACAAAGTAATGATTGAATACCTTGAAGACAATAAATGTGGTGAGCATAAAATAACATACCGCCTAAGAGACTGGTTATTTGCAAGACAGCGTTATTGGGGTGAACCTATACCTGTCATTCATTGGGAAGACGGCTCAACAACAACAGTTAAAGAAGAGGACTTGCCCGTTATCCTTCCAAAAACGACAGAAATCAAACCATCCGGCACGGGTGAATCACCGCTTGCTAATATTACTGACTGGGTTAATGTTGTGGATGAAGAAACAGGTATGAAAGGTAGGCGTGATACAAATACTATGCCACAATGGGCAGGAAGTTCATGGTATTTCCTACGCTTTATCGATCCTCATAATAAAGATATGCTTGCTGATCCTGAGTTGCTTAAAAAATGGCTACCTGTTGATTTGTATATTGGGGGAGCTGAACACGCGGTTCTTCACCTCTTGTACGCGCGTTTCTGGCATAAATTCCTGTATGATTTAGAGTTGGTTCCAACAAAAGAACCTTTCCAAAAGTTGTATAATCAAGGGATGATTTTAGGCGAAAACAATGAAAAGATGTCTAAATCAAAAGGAAATGTTGTTAACCCTGATGACGTTGTGAATAAATATGGTGCGGATACCCTCAGACTTTACGAAATGTTTATGGGACCTCTAGACGCAGCTATTGCCTGGAGTGAAGAAGGACTTGAAGGCTCACGACGCTTCCTTGACCGTGTTTGGCGTTTATTTGTTGATGAAGATGACCAATTAAGAGATCGTATTACAACACATAATGATGCAAGTCTTGAAGTTGTTTACCATCAGACAGTTAAAAAAGTAACAGAAGATTATGAACAGCTGCATTTCAATACAGCTATTTCACAATTAATGGTTTTTGTTAACGCAGCCTACAAGGCAAAAACATTACCAGTTGAATATGTTAAAGGCTTCGTTCAGCTATTGGCTCCTATCGCACCGCACCTTGGTGAAGAGTTGTGGTCGAAAGTAACGGGGGCAAATGAGAGTATTAGTTACGAGCCTTGGCCTGAGTTTGATGAAAATAAATTGGTTAAAGATGAGGTAACCGTTGTATTCCAGATTAACGGCAAAGTCCGTAAGAAAGCTTTAGTATCTCGTTCGATTACAAAAGATGAACTGGAAGCAAAAGCAATGGAAGACGAACGAATAATAGAATTACTTGAAGGGAAAACAGTACGTAAAGTGATTGTTGTTCCTGGTAAATTAGTAAATATCGTAGCCAATTAAATGTTATAATAAAAGAGAGGAAAAGGGATCAGCTTTGGCTGGTTCCTTTTCAGTTTATATGGTGAACGTATAAGCAATAAGTTAAACTTATAGTGAAATGATATAGTAGTATCATAAAAGGAATGGAGCAAAGCAGATGGACAAGAAACCAGAGCTCAAAACGCCAACAAAACACGATCTGAAAAAATTTACCCAATTATTGTGGTCAACCAATATATCCAAGAGTTTAATTGCTATCGGATTGACTGGCAGTATCATCACCACACTTACACAACTCTTAATTCCTTTAGCGACACAACAATTTATCGATGGAATCGAACTTGATTTTTTTACACCTTGGATGATTGCGAGTATTGTTGGCATTTTTATTCTCCAAGTCTTATTCAGTGGCTTTTCCAATTATATTTTATATAAAATTGGACAGCATGTTGTGGCCGGACTGAGAGATTTTCTTTGGAATAAAATTATTAAGTTACCCGTTTCCTTTTTTGATCGGTATGCGTCGGGAGAAATCGTAAGTCGGTTAACGAACGACACATCAATTGTTCAAAACCTGATATCTTCTTTCTTTCCACAATTTATTAGTGGTGTTTTATCTATAACAGGAGTCTTCTTTATTTTAATTATCATGGATTGGCAAATGACCTTGGTCATGTTGACTGCTGTCCCATTAGCTCTGGCACTTACTCGTCCACTAGGCAAGCGCATGGCAAAAGTGTCGCGTGAAATGCAGGATGAGACAGCACAGTTTTCTGGGAAAGTACAGCAGACAGTCGCAGAAATTCGTTTAATGAAATCTTCTACTGCTGAGTCAGCTGAAAAAGAAAAAGGGGAACGAAACATCAATAAACTCTATCGTATTGGACTAAAAGAAGGCAAGTACATTGCTATTATTGGGCCATTAATTTATACATTAATGATGGGAGTGATGGTGTTCGTCATCGGATATGGAGGCGTCAGAGTAGCCCGAGGAGATATAACGACAGGGGAGCTTGTAGCCTTCTTACTATATTTATTCCAGATTATCTTCCCGATTACAACCTTTATGAATTTCTTTATGCAGATACAAAAGGCAGCTGGAGCAACTGAGCGGATTACTCAAATTTTAGATGAGAAGGAAGAAGAGAAGCGAGAGGGGAAAAGTGTCAGCATCGATAATTTGCCGATAAAATTCGAAAATGTCAGCTTTTCTTATCAAGAAAATAAAGAGGTCATCAAGCAGATTTCTTTTATATCACATCCGGGTGAAAAAATTGCTTTCGCTGGACCCAGCGGCGGTGGGAAATCAACACTCTTTGCCTTACTTGAACAATTTTACACACCAGATAGTGGTAGGATTTATGTTGGAGATACACCTATTAATGAAATTAGCTTGCAATCTTGGCGCAGTCAAATAGGCTATGTGTCTCAGGAAAATGCGATGATGTCTGGAACAATTAAAGAAAATCTTTGTTACGGACTCCCTGACACAGAACAACCCGCAGAAGAGCGACTTTGGGAAGTTCTTGAAATGGCCTACGTCAAAACATTTATCGAACAATTACCTAGTAAACTTGAAGAAGAAATCGGTGAACGTGGGGCGAAGCTCTCCGGAGGCCAACGTCAGCGCATTAATATTGCCCGTGCGTTTCTAAGAGATCCCAAAATACTGATGATGGATGAAGCAACAGCCAGCCTGGATAGTCAGTCTGAGAAAATCGTCTCACAGGCTTTAAATAAATTGATGAAAGGACGAACAACCTTTGTCATTGCTCATCGATTGAGTACGATAGTGGATGCCGATAAGATTCTGTTTATTGAAGAAGGACAATTGACCGGAATGGGGAGCCACGAAGAATTATACGAAAAACATACACTTTATCAGTTGTTTGCCAACCAGCAGCTATCCAAAGATTGAGAATAACTCTTGGAATAATAATTATAGAAGCTTTCATGAATCTTTTTCTTAAATGATTGCACCGCTGACATTAAAACAGTAAAATAGAATTTAGATAAAAGGAGCAGTTTGCTCCTTTTTTTCTGAATAGATGAAAGCTTTTTAAAATCATACATAATTCAAAATGACTTTTGGTTGTGTAAAGTGGAAATGGTGAAAGTAGGGTTCATAAAAATGAATAATGATTCAAATGAAAATATAAAAAATAATGAAGAGTCACACGACAGTAAAATGGTCAGTGGTGCGGCTTGGATGACTGCTGGCAGTATGATATCTAAAATCATGGGAGCCTTATATGTTATCCCTTGGTTTGCTTGGATGGGAGGGCAGGAGCCGGGAAATGCGGCTATGGCACTTTTCCAAGTGGGTTATACGCCTTATGGTTTCTTTCTAGCGCTCGCAACAGCCGGGGTTCCTTCAGCTATAAGTAAGCAAGTGAGCTATTACAATGCACTTGGTGAATATGAGGTCTCCAAAGGTATTTATAAACAGAGTCTTAAAATCATGGCCTTTACGGGGGTTTTATCTGCCGTTGTCATGTTCTTTATTGCCCCTTTAATTGCTCAGTCAAGTCCTTCAGCAAATACGAACGAAGCAGTGATTGTTATGAGATCTCTAACACCTGCCTTACTTATTATTCCAGCGCAAAGTGTGACACGCGGATTTATCCAAGGCCATAATAATATGGTACCTTCCGCAGTCTCACAAATACTGGAACAGCTGATGCGTATACTCTTTCTATTAAGCTCGGCATATTTAATTAGGCAAGTATTAGGTGGTGAAGTGGTTACAGCTGTCGCTTACTCTACCTTTGCTGCATTTATAGGTGCCATATTCTCACTCGGGTATTTGGCTTATAAGATTAGACATATGAAGACAGCCCTGGACTACCAACCAGAACAGAGTGTGGGAAATGTATCCGTTTCGCCTAGACAGTTAATTATAAACATCATAAAAACATCCATTCCATTTGTTATTATTGCAACAGGTATCCTTGTTTTTCAGATGGTCGACCAACTAACGTACAGTCCATTGATGCGCCAGTTTTCTGATATGAGTCCTGAGATGATTGAAGAAACTTATGGCGTTACACAGGGGAATGCACATAAACTCATTATGGTGTTGACCTCATTTGGAACAGCCCTATCTATCGCCTCCGTACCTTTAATCAGTGATTTGATAGCGAAAAATAATATGAATGAAGTAAGAAGGCAATTTTCAAAAGCCGTACAACTTTTACTCTTTGCAATGTTCCCAGCAGCAATCGGCATGATCGTGGTTGCGGAACCTTTATACGCTATTTTCTATGGACATAGCAATCTAGGCACAAGTATCACACAGGTTTCTGCAGTTATGAGTATCTTTGTTGCCCTGTATGCCGTTTTAGGAAATATATTGCAAGCTTCAAACTTAACGCGACCAGCAATCAGAGCTCTCTTAACAGGCTTATTAGTTAAAGTAATCAGTCAAGTGTTATTTGTTTGGCTAGTTGGCCCTTATGGCATGCTCCTTTCAGCGATACTCGGCTTCCTTGTAAGCTGCAGTATGATGCTCGTTATCATGCATAGAAACACTCATTATTCCGCCACACGCCTTTTCAGACGCTCTTTACTAATATTTTTGATTTCTCTAGTAATGGGAGTGGGAACGTGGTTGGTTAAATTTGGATTAGGCTTCTTCATTGATTACAATAGTCGCTTCGATTCACTTCTTGCTTTAATTGCTATTGCAACGATCGGCATTGTCATCTTTGGCTCATTAGCCCTTAAAACACGCCTAGCAGATAGACTAGTCGGAGCAAAAGCCGCCAGTGTCCGTCGTAAATTGAAAATGAATTAATAAAGTATTGAAAAGACCAAGAAAGACTAAGAAAGGAGCGCATATGCGTTTAGATAAATTACTTGCCCATAGCGGTTTAGGTACTAGGAAAGAAGTAAAGAAATTATTGAAGAAAAAAATTGTTGAGGTGAACGACGAAGTAATCGTTAATCCTAAAACACATGTTGATCCCGAGACAGATTCAATCAAAGTTGGAGGAGAAAGCATTGATTATCAAGAGTTTGTTTACTTTATGCTGAACAAACCTCAAGGCGTTATTAGCGCAACAGAAGATCACGTTCACGAAACCGTTCTAGATTTATTGGAGCCACAAGACAGTTTACAAGAACCGCATCCGGTAGGCCGGCTAGATATTGATACTGAAGGCCTGCTCGTTTTAACGAATGATGGAAAATTAACCCACCGTCTTCTTTCGCCTAAACATCATGTTAATAAAAAATATTTTGCAGAAGTCGAGGGAGTGGTGACAGAGGACGATATTCAGACGTTCAAAGAAGGAATCACCCTAGTCGACGAGCATGAAGAGTTTGTAACGATGCCAGCTGAATTGGTTGTTCTAAAAACAGATAAATCAGCCAAAACATCAAAGGTAGAAGTCATTATTCAAGAAGGAAAATTTCACCAAGTGAAGCGTATGGTAAGGGCAGTAGGTAAAGAAGTCATTTACTTGAAACGTCTTTCGATGGGAGATTTGGAACTAGATCCAAAACTCGAATTGGGTGCCTATCGTCCGTTGTCCAAGGAAGAAATCGATTTACTAAATAATAAATAAGGAAAAGACATGAACAGTCAGAAGCTCTCATTTAATGGTTCGAGAGACTCAACGTGACTGATTCATGTCTTTTTTTGGATAAAAAAATTTCAAGACGAAAGACGAGTGAATCGCAGTTAAAGAGGTGCTCACTCAAGCAGTTGGCGTTACTGAGTGCGACATTTTGATCTCAAAAGTGTTCACTCAAATGGTTGGCGCTGCTGAGTGGGACATTTTATTCTGAAAAGTGCACACTCAAGCAGTTGGCGCTACTGAGTACGACATTTTGCTCCTAAAAGTGCAAACTCAAACGGTAGGCGCCGCTGAGCACGACATTTTGATCTCAAAAGTGTTCACTCAAATGGTTGGCGCTGCTGAGCACGACATTTTATTCTCAAAAGTGCATACTCAAATGGTTGGCGCTGCTGAGCACGACATTTTGCTCTCAAAAGTGCACACTCAAATGGTTGGCGTTACTGAGTACGACATTTTATTCTGAAAAGTGCACACTCAGTTCGTTGGCGCTACTGAGTACGACATTTTATTCTGAAAAGTGCACACTCAGTTCGTTGGCGCTACTGAGTGCGACATTTTATTCTGAAAAGTGCACACTCAAGCGGTAGGCGCTGCTGAGTACGACATCTTACTCTCAAAAGTGCATACTCAAAATGTTGGCGCTACTGAGTACGACATTTTGCTCCTAAAAGTGCATACTCAAGCGATTGGTACTACTGAGCACGACATTTCGTTCTTGAAAGTGCACACTCAAGCGGTTGGTGCCGCTGAGCGCGACATCTAAACGATTCATCGCATTATTAAGCTGTTCTCTTGGCGTTTTTACAAGACAAAAGTATTTAGAGAAAGAGCGAGAAAGCCGGCAGTGATGTAAGCAGCCGCGATACTAAGTGTCCAAATCGTTTTCTTTTTTTCATAAGCATACTCTTCATCTGAATATTCACCGCTGGCTTTAGGTATCTGCCAAAGCGTAAATACAAACATGGAAGCAATCCCTAAGAAATAGAGTAACTGGAAATTCAAATACATTAGCAAGAAACCAAGAAGAAATGTCCATACACTAATCCAAAGCAATTTCTTATTCATTTAATATCATCCTTTGTTGTAAGTTAGTCACTTAACAAGTGTAGCGTTAATATAAATGAATCGCAATCGAAAATAGTATGAACACTAAGCAAAAAATATTTATTTCCTAGAAGAGACCGATTAGATCCAACGTCTATTTTGATCTTTCGTGAACTCTTTCATGACAGTTGGTATTTGTTCAATGATTTTTGTCGGCAAGGTAACATACTGAGTCAGGCTCAAATCATCCGCAATATAACTGTGCAGGTAAACAGCTGAAAGGACACCTTCTTTGATTGTATCGAATTGAGGTACGAAACCACCAATCATGCCAGCTAGAGCATCACCCATTCCACCAGTAGACATTGATGGATTGCCAGTCGTGTTTTCCCATGTTTCTTCATCACAATAAATTTCTGTACGAGATTTCTTAAGTACAACAATGGCATTCAATTTTTTAGCATGATCCATATTAACATTATCGTACTGATCATCTGGAGATAAGCCAGTAAGCGTTCGCCATTCCCCCAAGTGAGGTGTCAGAATGAGCGTGGCAGAGGGTTCAGGAACTTCCTCATTGACATGGAGATAAATGCCATCGCCATCAACGAGAAGCGTTTGATGAGAAGAGACACTTTGATAAACAGTTTGTAATACATTTTTTGATATCTCTCCGCGACCAAGTCCGGGGCCAAGTACGATGATATCCACAGGTTCAACATGTTGCTTTAAGGCGTTCGTGTCCGTCATATCTACAAACATGGCTTCAGGCAGACGTGCATGCAAAGCTGATTTGTTGGATGGGTGCGTAGCGACTGTGACAAGTCCGGCTCCGCTGTAAACAGCCGCAGAAGCAGCAAGAATGATGGCTCCGCCCATATTTTCATTACCACCAACTAATAGCACACTTCCATATGAACCCTTATAACTATTAGGATTTCTCGTGGGCATAAACGTTCTGACTTTTTCCTTCGTAATTCTATCCATAATATAATCCTCCTAAAAAATATCCGTTTTGGTTACCTTAAGTGTAATACTTCTTACTAAAGGAATCACGTGTAAACCATCGAAAAGACTTCTGACAAAATAACGTCACAATAATTGGAGTTTTTCTAGATTAATGATAAAATGGTTAAAGAGAGTAAAATGAGTTACTCATTTAAGGAGGAAGATAGAATGACACAAAATATTGATTGGAAAGCAGAAGCAGCGAAACGTAAAGATTTATTTCTAGAAGATTTATTTAACTTACTGAAAATTGATTCCGTGCGTGATGACGAGAAAGCAACTGCTGAAGCGCCAGTAGGACCAGGCCCTAAAGAAGCACTAGAAGCTTTTCTTGAATTAGGAGAACGTGACGGCTTTGAAACGAAAAATGTGGATAGCTGGGCTGGGCACATTGAATACGGTGACGGCGACGAGCTGATGGGCGTTTTAGCTCACGTTGACGTGGTTCCAACAGGTACTGGCTGGGACACGGATCCATTCGAACCGGTTATTAAAGACGGTCGTTTGTATGCCCGTGGTTCAAGTGATGATAAAGGACCTGGCGTTGCCGCATACTATGCACTTAAAATGATTAAAGAACTCGATTTACCTGTTTCCAAAAAAGTACGTTTCATCATCGGTACAGATGAAGAAAGTGAATGGAAAGGAATCAAACATTATCTCGAAACGGAACAAGAACCTGACTTTGGTTTTTCTCCTGATGCCACTTTCCCAATCATAAACGGTGAAAAAGGAAACGCAACAGTATATATTGAAACAAAAGGCGCAGTAGATGGCGGATCAGAGGAATTAATTCAGTTCGAATCAGGCCTACGTCCAAATATGGTTCCTCAAGATGCTGTTGCTGTTGTTAAAAGTAAAAATGCAGAAGCGGTACAAGCCGGCCTAGCAGACTTCTTGGATGGCCTACCTGTCACAGGTGTAGCGGCTGTAGAAGGTGACCAGGTAACACTTGAGGTTACAGGTAAAGCTGCTCATGGAAGTAAACCTGCAAGTGGTGTGAACGCAGCAACTTATCTTGCTCGTTACTTGTCAGACTTCGATTTTTCAAAAAATGCCAAAGATTTTCTTGAATTGACAACTCTTTATCTACATGATGATCCAAAAGGTGAAAAACTAAACATCGCTATCACAGATGAAATCATGGGTGAGCTTACTTCAAATCCTGGCGTCTTTGCTTTCAGAGCTAACGAAGGCGGAAAAATCACTGTGAACATGCGTTACCCACAAGGAACAACAGAAGATAAATTGTTTGAGTCATTTAAAGAGAAACTTTCTGACTATGAAGTGACTTTATCTAAAGCTGACGGCAAAGTACCACACTATGTACCAGCCAATGACCCACTCGTGACAACACTTCTAGATGTGTATGGTAGACAGACAGGCTTGGATGCACATGAAATGGTTATCGGCGGCGGCACGTACGGTCGCTTGATGAAACGCGGTGTTGCATATGGTGCGATGTTCCCGAATAGCGTTGACACGATGCACCAGGCTAATGAATTTATGGCTGTGGACGATTTAATGAACGCAATGGCAATTTACGCTGAAGCAATTTATGAACTAATTAAATAATCCGAAAGAAATAATGACATCTCCTTTACTTTTTTAATAGTGAAGGAGATGTTTTTTACATAAAAATATATATATTTTTAAAAAATGAGTCTTTCGCACGATTAACTATGTTATACTTAATTAAAACAGGTCAAAAGGAGACCATATATGAAAAAAATAATATCTGATAGTTTTCGCTCCTTAGGTTTATTTATTAAAGAAAATAAAGCAGCAGCAAGTATGATAGTTGGACTCACGCTTCTCTTGTTTATCATCATTACCGTCGGTATCGGAAAAACACAAGACCCGGTATCAAGTCAAAAGTTTAAAGCGGCTGATGCAGTAGAAGCGGATGGAAGTAGTGAAGAAACGGATGAAAAATGGCTTGATGAGTTGAAAAAATCATCCCAAGAAACAACCTCGGATGAAGAAGAAAACGAAAACACAGAAGAGGATGAGATTTCTGAAAAAGATGAAGAAATAGTAGAAGAAAGCGAAGAGGAGACTGAGGTACTAGAGGAAAAAGAGACTGAAGAGAATGAAATCGAGCAAGCTTCTGACTCTAGTTGGACACCACCTAAAAAGAATAATCAGTCCAATAAATCAAATTCTAGTAACAGTGGAAATTCAAGCAATTCAAATAATTCAAGTAATAAAGGGTCAAGCTCAGCTGGAAGTAAACCTTCTCAAAAACCTGTTAAGAAACCCGGTGATACAAGTGGAAGTACTGACACTGACGACACTTCTAATGGGGACGGAGATAAGGATAGCAGTACAAGTTCTGACGAAAATAATGATGTGAGTGAAAAACCTGGTAAAGATGATGAACCTGATGAACCAACGATTGAAGATGAAACAGATGACACAGCAGATGAAGATAAAGAACCGACGAAGCCGTCTGACACTGAAGATGAAGAAAAGCCGACGCCACCTGAAGAGTCAGAAACTCCAGATCCAAACGAAACAGAAGACGATAAAGTAACTGAAGAAGATTCAAAGAATGACAAAGAGAACAAGGAAGACTCTGATAAACCATCTAAAGGTGAAAAGAAAGAAAAAGAAAAAGCCGATCAATAAGCTATGTAGAGAATTAGTTAAATTGAATCAATATATCGATTATGTAAAGCTAGCCTTGCGCTAGCTTTTTCATTATTGAAAGGAAAAGTGAAAAGGGGCCTTTAAATGTCGTGCTCAGCAGAGTCAACCGCTTGAGTGAGCACTTTTGAGAACGAGATGTCGTGCTCAGCAGCGCCAACCGTTTGAGTGAGCACTTTTAGGAGCAAAATGTCGTGCTCAGCAGCGCCAACCGTTTGAGTGAGCACTTTTGAGAACGAAATGTCGTGCTCAGCGGCGCCAACATTTTGAGTGAGCACTTTTAGGAGCAAAATGTCGCACTCAGTAGCGCCAACCATTTGAGTATGCACTTTTTAGAATGAGATGTCGTGCTCAGTAGCGCCAACCATTTGAGTGAGCACTTTTGAGAATAAACTGTCGCACTCAGCGGCGTCAACCGTTTGAGTGAGCACTTTTGAGAATAAAATGAAAGCTTTGGCGGCCCAAAGCTCCCCCCCCCCAAAAAAATCAAAATAAAAACCGATGCCGTCCTATCGTAAGCAAGAGAGCATCGGTTTCACTTAATTATTGATTAACATTCCCGTAATCAACAGGCCAGGTTTCGCCTTCATTCAGAAGGATGTGCCCCGATTCATACGGTTCATTATCTAGCGTCAAAAGAACCTCATCAACATGGTAATAATCACCAATAGTATTGACAATCCCTTGAAGAGTCATTGCCTCTATGCCAGAACCAGCATTCATCGCAGACAAATCAGTAGAAAAGTCAACATGGACCACACCATCTTGGCGCAAATACATGAAATTGATTTCCGTACTTTCTTTTAGAATTTGGGATTCTTCAGTATCAGGTGTTTGTCCTTTGAGAATCTCAGCCATAGCTAATCGAGCCGGTTCATTAGTCTCAAGTTCCATAGTCACTGTCGATTTGTCTAGTCCCAACGCCTGGTCGTCAATACTATAGACCGTTATAGGAAAAGCTTCTGGTGTATCCGCAGCTTGTGTGCTAAGCGTTGATGTAACAGTGATCGTGTCGTCATCAGATTTGAAAATTTGTTCAATCAATCCGATATCTTTACCATAGTAGTCAATGGTTTCACTATTATTTTCATACTGTCGAGTGACCTCGATAGCTTCTATACTACCCAAAGGAAGATCTTTATTCACAGAAACATCCGTAATTTCTGAAGTCGATCCGTCTGGACTCTCCCAAGAATGGCCTAATTCCAAAGGTTTTTGAAGGATAATTTGAAAATTACCTTGCTCACTTTCTAAGCCCGTATCAACAAAGTCCTCCCGAAAATAGGTTTCAGCTCGAACAAAGCTTTCTTTAATCTCATCATCAGAGTAGTTGTAAACGGTGACGACATCTGTTCCAGCTGTCGATTCCACCATCTGTAAGGAATCCTCTTTAACAAATTGTGGATAACGGGTAAAGGGGGCAAACTCATTGCCGTCACCTTTGTAATCCAATAAAGTATTCTCCAATTTCGGGAACCAAACTGTTAAGTCTTGGTCTATTTCAGCTTCATCATCTTCAGAATTCTCTTCATCAGTTGCTTCATCTGAAGGCTCATCTGATCCACTTTCGTCAGACAGGTTTTCATCTGAGTTCACAGCATTTTCAGAATCCGTTTCTGTATCAGACTCTCCAAACAAACCGCAGCCACTTAGAAATAAAGTTGTAACCAAGAAAGAGGAGAGCAGCCGTCTCATTTTGAAATGCTTCATTAAAAATCACACCTTTCAATTAGTCATGAACAGTGAGAGTTAAAAGTTTAAATCCAAAGCGACACGGTAAATCTCGCGAGAAACATCCAGCGTTTGATCGCCGCGTTCAGAAATAGCCTCTTTTCCGTGTATATCAAGTTGCTTAACAAGCGTATCGATATCCTCTTCTTTAACATCAACTTCAGAAAGATTCGTTGGCATATCAATCGACTTCAAGAAGGCAACGGTTTTCAAAATAGCTGTATCAATTTTTTCTTCTTCAGATCCTTCAGTGATACCCCAAACATTTTCAGCATATTGAACAAGTTTATCCCACTTTTTCAGTTTACGGACGACCATTACAGCAGGTAGAATTGCCGAAAGACTGCGGGCATGATCCGTTTGGTTAAGTGTTGTGATTTCATGTCCCAAAGCGTGTGTCGACCAGTCACCCGGTACGCCTCTAGAAAGCAGACGGTTCAGAGCAAGGGTTGCAGTCCACATGTAATTCGCACGTAGGGCATAATCATGATTATCTTCATCAATCACATCTGGGCCAATAGTAATCAGAATACGTAAAAGACCTTCGGCAAATTCATCTTGCACCTTACCATTCACAGGATAGGTCAAGTATTGCTCGATAATATGAATAAAGGAATCGGTTATGCCGTTTGCTAACTGACGCTTGGGCAAGGTGTAAGTCAGCTCAGGTTCCAATATTGAAAACTTTGGAAAGACATAAGGAGAGCCAAAACTGATTTTAGCTTTTTCCTTGTTGAAGTTTATGACGGCTCCATCGTTCATTTCTGAGCCAGTTGCAGGCAGAGTCAAAACAGTACCAAAAGGAACCGCTGATTTCACTGGCAATCCCTTGCCAACGCCTTGAGCAAAGATATCTTTTGGATCACCGTCAAAGTTAATTGCTGCGGCTATAAATTTTGTTCCATCAATAACTGAACCGCCGCCCACAGCGAGAAGGTAGTCATAATGCCCCTCCTTAAACTGTTCCACAGCCTCCATACAAGTCTCAAATGTTGGATTGGCTTCAATGCCACCAAATTCACCAACAATATGATGTTGCAAGGCTTCTTTCACTCGGTCTAATGTACCAAAGCGCTTCACACTCCCGCCACCATAAGTAATCAATACTTTCTTACCATCAGGAATAAGGGTTTGTAATTCATTGATCTTATTCTTACCAAATATAATGTTCACAGGATTATAATAGTTAAAATCTAACATTGCTTTTTCCACACTTTCGTCCTCCTTTGATTGTAATTCAAGTATAGCATAACTTATCAAAAGGCTTAAAAGAGATGCAAGAAATTTAGGTGTTAAATTCTAAGCGTTATTGCTAAAGGACAAAGCGCCTACCTACTGAATCAGAACGTATTTATCCCATGGAGGTCATTATATTTCAGTTTCAGAAGTATTCTAATCGTGTTAAAATAAGGGGGCTATGATAGACGGATTAAATGAAGGAAGCATGCGTTTGTCAGAAGATATGTATGGGAGGATAACTTTGTCAAATACAGAATCGGAGTTACAGCACACACCTTTATACTCGTATTATAAAGAGAATAATGTAAAATTAATTGACTTTGGATCATGGGCGTTGCCTATAAAATACACCAAATTAAGTGAAGAGCATCAAGCAGTTCGTGAAGATGCAGGTATGTTTGAAGTGTCACACATGGGGCAAATCAAAGTTTCAGGAGAAAAGGTGGAGACCTGGCTCAATAAATTGATTACTAATGATTTAAGAAATATGGCTATTGATCAGGCTATCTATACCTTGATTACCAATCCATCTGGTGGAATTTTAGATGATATTCTCATTTTCAAGTTAACGGAAAGAGATTTTTTACTGACACCGAATGCGTCTAATACAGATAAAATATGGCAATGGCTACTTAAACATCAGGATGAATCAATCAAACTGACTGATTTATCAAAAGATATCGGTTTAATAGCTGTTCAAGGGCCTAAAGCAAAAACCATTGTATCAGAAGTCTTTGGGAATGAAGCCTCGAATATCGATAATTATCATTTCAAACAACACGTTTATGTTGACGGCTTAGATGACGTTTTACTTGCGCGTACAGGTTATACTGGGGAAGATGGCTTTGAGTGTTATGTGAAATGGGACCAGACAGAAACACTCTGGAGAGCATTCCTAAAAGCAGGGGAACCGCACAAGTTGAAAGAATGTGGGCTGGGTGCGCGTAACACCTTACGCCTTGAAGCGGGCATGCCTCTTTATGGGCAAGATTTGTCCGAAGAAGTGACGCCACTGGAAGCAGGACTAAGGTTTGCAGTAAAATGGAATAAACCAGAACCCTTTATTGGACAAGAAGCACTGGAAAGACAGAAAGAGTCAGGAACGACTTATTTATTACGTGGCTTTGAATTAAAAGGGCGAGGCATTGCTCGTTTGGGCTACCCTGTATTCAACCAAAATGACGAAGAAATTGGGGTTGTAACGTCTGGGACCCAATCGCCAACGTTAGGAAAAAGTATCGGCTTCATGCGTATTAAAAAAGCTGGACTCAAACTAGGGGATACAGTGAAAATTCAAATCAGAAAAAATAAAGTGTATGCTAAAATAACCAAGAAAAATGTTTTATCAAATTAATTCAATAAAAAAGGAGAATGCAAAATGACAGATACAGCTAAACTATTTTATACAAAAGAACATGAGTGGATCGAACAGATTAATGATGATTATGTACGTATCGGGATCACTGAATATGCTGTCGAACAATTGGGAGACATCGTTTTCGTTGAATTGCCTGAAGTGGATACAGAGTTATCTGAAGAAGATGAATTTTCTACGGTGGAATCCGTGAAATCAACCTCTGAAATCTTCGCCCCCGTTGCAGGAAGTATTTCAAAAGTTAATAGTAGTCTAGAAGATGAACCTGAACAAATGAACGACTCACCTTATGAAGAGGGCTGGCTCATTGAGTTGCAGCTTAAAGAGACTGTCGATACCTCAAAATTATTGGATGAAAAAGCATATCAGGACTATCTGACTACGCTGTAAAGAGGAGTTGTAGAAAGACGAGGTCTAAATCCCTTTTCTTTCTACTTTTTAATATAATTATGAAAAATTAAAGTGTGAGAAGTCACATGAGGAGTGGTTGATTTGGATAAGCAACACCGGTATTTACCTACAACAGAAGAAGACCGAAGCGAGATGCTAGAAGCGATTGGTGTATCGTCCATAGACGATTTGTTTTCTGATATACCAGAGTCGATTCGGGTAACAGAAGATAAAACGGTTGAATTAAAAAAAGCGCTAAGTGAGCAAGCGTTGACCAAGCACATGAAAAGGTACGCTGATTTAAACGTCTCAACAGACTCTCATGCCTATTTTTTAGGAGCGGGGACTTATGATCATTATATACCAAGTGTGGTTAACCATGTTTTGCTACGCTCGGAATTTATGACAGCTTATACCCCCTATCAGCCAGAAGCTAGCCAAGGTGAACTCCAAGCACTCTTCGAATTTCAGTCGATGATATGTGAATTGACCGGAATGGATGTTGCCAACTCAAGTCTCTATGATGGTTTTACGTCATTAGGTGAGGCATGCAATTTGGCAGTGGGGGCGACAAAAAGGAATGAAATCATTTACTCCAAAGCGATTCATCCACAGGCGAAGGAAGTTTTAAAGACCTATGCATATGGAATGGCATACAAGGTTTTGGAAACAGAATTGGATAAGACGATGACTGATTTAGACGACTTAAAACAAAGTATAAACGAGCAGACGGCTGCTGTTATTATCCAGTACCCGAACTTCTACGGGACCATCGAAGATTTAAAAGCAATTAAATCCTTGTGCGAGACAACGAAAACACTGTTGATTGTAATGGCCAATCCTCTGGCGCTGGCCCTTTTAAATGCACCAGGAAAGCTTGGGGCAGATATTGTTGTAGGGGACACCCAGCCTTTAGGCCTTCCGATGAACTTTGGTGGTCCGCATTGTGGTTACTTTGCTGTAAAGAAAAAGTATATGCGTAAAGTACCAGGACGTATTGTCGGACAAACAACGGATAAGGAAGGAAAGCGTGGGTTTGTAATGACTTTACAAACGCGGGAACAGCATATAAGACGTGACAAGGCAACCTCTAATATGAGTTCCAACCAAGCACTCACAGCCCTGGCCAGTTCTGTATTTATGTCTACCTTGGGAAAAGTTGGGCTGACAGAAATGGCTCAACAAAATCTAAATCATGCCCATTACGTTAAAAATAAATTAAAAGAAAAAGGCTTAGACGTTATTTCTGAGGAGAATGTCTTCAATGAGTTTGTTGTTCAATGCAAGGAACCGTTAGATAAACTATCTGACAAACTTTTGAATGAGAATATCGTCTCTGGTTATGATGTGTCAAAGGATATCGGCATAGAAAATGCCCTGCTTTTATGCGTTACTGAAAAACGTACCAAAGAAGAGATGGATACATTGATTGATGTTTTAACAAAAGGGGTGAATTAGATGCATACAACCTATAGTGATTTAGTTTTTGAACTATCTAAAAAGGGACGCAAGGCTTACAGCCTTCCAGAATCATCTATCCCAAATGTGGATCTTGAAGCCATTCTTCCTACTCATTTACACAGAGAAACCCCGGCTGACTTACCTGAGATTTCTGAACTTCAGGTCATGCGTCATTATACAGCCTTATCAAATAAGAATTTTGGTCTGGAAACAGGCTTCTACCCATTAGGTTCTTGTACGATGAAGTATAATCCTAAGGTCAATGAAGACATTGCGCGCTATAGTGGGTTTTCAAATATCCATCCACTACAGCCATTGAAGACAGCTCAAGGAGCACTTGAAGTGATGTATCATTTGGAAGAAAGCTTAAAAGAAGTAACCGGTATGGATGCTATTTCACTTCAACCAGCAGCGGGTGCCCAAGGTGAATGGGCGGGGCTTTTAATTTTCAAAGCCTACCATGAAGCTCGAGGAGAAGGAGCCATACGTCGTAAAATATTGGTTCCCGATTCTGCTCACGGAACGAATCCAGCCAGTGCTGTCGTAGCAGGTTTTGATGTTGTTGAAATAAAATCCAACGCAGAAGGACGCGTCAGTGTTGATGCGCTGAAAGAGGCCATTGGTCCGGACACGGCAGGTTTGATGCTTACCAATCCGAATACACTTGGCTTGTTTGAAGTGGATATTGTTGAAATTGCTAACATTGTTCATGAAGCAGGCGGCTTACTCTACTATGACGGAGCCAATGCGAATGCTATTTTAGGCAAGTCAACACCTAAAGAAATGGGCTTTGATGTTGTTCACCTGAACTTACACAAGACGTTCAGCACACCCCATGGCGGTGGCGGACCAGGGTCTGGCCCAATTGGGGTCGTTGATTATCTGATTGATTACTTGCCATCACCACGGATAAAAAAAGAAAAACAGTCCTATACCTTATCTCATAAGCATGAGAAATCGATTGGTCGGGTCAAAGGGTATTACGGTAATTTTGGCGTGAACGTTCGTGCATATGCCTACATTCGTTCAATGGGATCAAAAGGACTCCAACAAGTCTCGGAAGATGCGGTCTTACATGCCAATTATTTGAAGGCACGCTTGTCGCCATACTTTGATACACCCTTTAAATCACTATGCAAGCATGAATTTGTGTTGAGTGGTACACGTCATAAAAAGCTCGGTGTAAGAACACTTGACATAGCCAAGCGTTTACTAGACTATGGCTTTTATGCACCAACCGTATATTTCCCACTGATAGTGGATGAGTGTCTGATGATTGAACCAACAGAAACGGAATCCAAAGAGACACTTGATGCCTTTGCGGACGCCTTAATTGAAATTGTTAACGATGTAAAAGAAAAGCCAGACCAGATCACAGGGGCCCCCTACACGAAGGCCGTTAAACGATTGGACGAAGTTGCTGCCGCAAGGAAACCGGTCGTGAGGTATCAAAAGGGAACACAAGCAAAGTAAAGAGGTAAGAGAAAAAGTCAGTTGTATTTAACAAGCAAATGATATGACATTACGTTCAGGGAGGTTATATTCAATGAGTCGTACAAAAAAGATGATTATCACAGCCGTATCTATTTTAGGAAGTGTCACAGCTTTTGTATCGGGGTTATTTTTAACTTTCTTTGTGGTGGGTAAAAAAATCGATCAAGCGTATACGTCCAAAAGAAACGATAATGAAGATGATGAAAACTAAGTGACGGATTAAGTTGAAATAAACAATCACAGTCCTACTTTTAAAAAGAGAAGCAAGGATCCGTGTTTATGAGTGAGAGGAGTGTTGGATGCAAGAGGAAGTCAGAAGTAAAATTCAAAGAGGTTTAAAAACTTTCCAAGTAGGTAAGTATGAAAAGTCTAAAGCGATATATAAAGAGCATGCAACACAACAGAATCCAGATATTTTATATATTGGGTGTTCTGATTCAAGGGTGAGTCCGGAAGTGATTTTGGATGCTGATCCTGGAGAGCTCTTTGTTTTGAGAAACATTGCTAACAAAGTTCCGTCCCTGAAGAAAAATGAGATGGACCCAACAACGATGTCAGCTATAGAATTTGCCGTAGTGGTTTTAAACGTCAAAACGATTGTTATTTGCGGACATTCCAATTGTGGTGGGTGTGCAGCCGCATTATCTGGAGAAAAAACGTTAGGTACTTTGCCTTATACAAAACAGTACTTGGAGCCCTTAAAAGAGTTAAGCGAAAAAGTAACACGCGAGGCTTTTGATAAAACTGATACAGAAAAAGCAAGAATGATGGAAGAACAGAATGTACTAAAACAATTGGTGCATTTACGCGAATATTCCTTTATAAATAAACGCATAGAAGCAGGGGACCTCGAAATTCAGGGTTGGCGATTTGATATTGGATCAGGCAAAGTGGAAAGATACAACGAAAAAACGGATAGTTTTAGACCCATTATTTAAGTTGAAGAGAACGCTATACACTAAAGAAACAGAGCGGTTCATTCGTCACATAAAGGTCTAAATAACAAAGATAAAAGTAGTTTATGTTTATAAAATAACAGAGGTTTTAATTTTACCATTGAAACTCTCATAAAAATAAGTTAGACTATAATATGTTGAAAACAGAAGAAAAGATAGGGGCGCAAAGAATAAGAGTACTGTCTGGAGGCACGACGGCCGTTGAATGACAGGAAAGGATTTTTTGCCGAAGGGTAACGGAGAGTCAAACCGTTATCCTGGCCATACGTTTAATAAGCGTATGACTGTCACGCTTGCGTGGAGCACTATCCTTAAATATGCGATTGCAAAGCATCTAAGGATTTGTTCCCTTGGGTGCTTTTTTATGTAAAATTTTTAGATTGGAGAAGAATCATGAAAAAACAACGTAAACGATTTAATCTAGTATTGATTTTAGGAGGGATATTTTCACTCTTACCGACCCAAGTACTGGCTGCAGAAACGGACAGCAGTCTTGTTCAATCAATGGGACCTCTAACACTTATTCCACCCATTATTGCTATTATACTCGCATTTGTTACTAAAAATGTTATCTTGTCATTGTTCTTAGGTATCTTTAGTGGAACGGTTATTATCCAATATGCAAGTGGAGCAAACATCCTTTTAGGACTACTTTACGGCTTCACTGATATTGTGGATTACATTTTGACATCACTTTCAGATCCATGGAATGCTGGTATTATACTTCAAGTTCTTGCTATTGGAGGATTAATTGCACTTATTACATCGACGGGTGGTGCGCGAGAAATTGCGGAAAGTCTTGCTAAACGAGCAAAGGGGCCAGTCAGTACACAAATCATCACATGGGCATTAGGCCTTTTGATATTCTTTGATGACTATGCAAATGCTTTGATTGTTGGACCTATTATGCGTCCTGTTTCGGATAAAATGAAAATGTCTCGTGAACGACTTGCCTTCGTTATCGACGCAACCGCAGCACCAATTGCAGGGATTGCTTTGATTTCGACGTGGATTGGTTATGAAGTTGGACTCATTAATGATGCCTACCAATCTATTGGTCAAAACGTGAATGCTTATGGTATTTTTCTACAAACAATTCCTTACCGCTTCTATAATATTTTGATGCTAGTCTTTGTTTTCGTGACGTCTATAACATTGAGAGAATTTGGGCCAATGAAAAAAGCCCAGGAACGTGCCCGTGATAAGCATGAACTTATTGCTAAAGGCTCGCAACTTGATAATAGTGATGATGAAATGGAAGTCGTTACCAAAGGGAAGTCTTCTATTTGGAACGCATTAATTCCGATTGGTTCATTAATTGCCTTCAGTTTCATCGGATTTTATACGAATGGCCGCACAGCAATATTAAATGGAGAGAATACTGCTTTAATACAAATCATTGAGCGTGCACCTTTTTCTTTTGAAACATTGAGAGAAGTGTTTGGCGCTTCAGATGCGTCTATCGTTTTATTCCAGGCTGCTTTAATCGCGAGTATTATTGCCTTGGTTATGGGCGTCTTGGAAGGGCATTTCAACTTCAGTAAAGGAATCGATATTTGGGTCAATGGTATGAAAACACTGATGATTACTGGTGTGGTCTTGCTATTAGCTTGGTCACTATCCGGCGTCATGGGTGATTTGGGCACGGCTGATTATTTAGTTTCTTTATTAAGTGATTCAATGCCAGCCTTTTTACTGCCTACAGTGATATTTTTGTTGGGTGCGATTATCTCTTTCGCCACAGGAACGTCTTATGGAACTATGGGTATTTTGATGCCCCTAGCCATTCCTTTGGCAACAGCGATGCATCCAGAAGATCCCAATTTTGTGATTATGTCTGCGGGTGCTGTGTTAACAGGAGCCATCTTTGGAGATCATGCCTCTCCGATTTCAGATACGACGATATTGTCATCAATGGGCGCTGGCTCTAATTTACTAGACCACGTGAAGACGCAACTGCCTTATGCTATTGTTGTCGCTGCGATTTCGATCCTGTTTGGCTATATCCCATCCGCTTTCGGTGTCTCAGTTATGCTAGTCTTGCCGCTCGCGCTTATTGCTGTCGTCGGATCCGTCTTTATCTTTGGTAAGAAAACAGACACAACAGAAACAATGCTAGAAGAGGAAAAGTAATATTAAATAAAGTAGTCCAGCTACCACTTTCACAGTGATTAGCTGGACTTTTTTAGTGAGGAAGAGTCGAGAAGCCTCTCGACTCAATTCAGCTAGGTAATATTAGCGTTTATTGGGGTTTTATGCTTTTTTGATATGAAGACGTGGGGAGGGTTCGGCCAAATGGAATCATTTTAATATTCTGAATGGTCGAACATCGCTGGGTTTGACCATTTCGAAAGTGTATAACGAAAGAAGTGTCCGAAGTAGACGGAAGTTCGGCCAAATAGTATCATTTTAGTGTTCAGAATGGTCGAACAACGCCGGGTTCGACCGTTTCGCAAGTGTATAACAAAAGAAGTGTCCGAAGTAGACGGAAGTTCGGCCAAATAGTATCGTTTTAATGTTCAGAATGGTCGAACAACGCCGAGTTCGACCGTTTCTCAAGTCTTCAACAAAAGAAGTGTCCGAACATGACAAAAAAACGGCCGAACACCTTCAACTAACTAAAATAAATCCAACATAAGAAACCACCAAACCATAACCCCTTCCAAACCAAGCCAACCCTCCTCCAAAACCTCCAGATATGAGAAAAAAGCTTCATCTGCACCTAGCTCTAAAAAGGGCGAGGCGAAGACGAAGCTTTTCCGGTATCACTTGTCACTTAACCATTCTAAATAAGAAGGATAAATGGACCAAGTCGTAAGGAAAACGACTTTTTAATAGTGACTGCATTAAGCGTGTGTTTCTTCAGGTAACTCTTCTGTGACATCATCTGTTCTTCCTACAGCGAATGTGAGTGAATAGCAAGCAAGGGCAATAACGAGCGCGATGATCATTTTAACAAAAGCATTACCCGTTGTTAATTCATTCAAAGCGTTGGTGTTGGCAATGACTGCAACGGGAGAAGCTGTTACAAGCCCCAAAATCGCTGCGTAAGTAAAACTTGGATAACTAGAAAAGAAGTAGTCAATGACCTTACTAATCAAAATAATACCAATTAACATACCTAAAGCATAAGAAGTAAGCAAAATAGTATAAGGAATCAATTCAGACAAGTTAAATGTTGTAAGATTAGAAGTAAATCCATTGATAGCATAAATGACGGCATAGTAATAACCCATAATCAGCATCAACAATGACCCGCTGATTCCTGGTACGACCATTGCGGCGGCTGAGACTAAACCGACAAAAAATAATGCAATGAGAGGACCAGCACCTAAACTAATAGTATCAGGACCGCTACCGGAAACATCAGCGACGCCCATCCAAGCCACAAGAGCTAAAAATATAACAAAGAGGAACACATGGATTGGAGTGATTTTTTGTTTATCTTCTATCAAACTTTCTTTGAATGATTCAGATAAAATAGGCAGGCCACCTAAAATCAAACCAACAAAAGCAAAAGCTGTGTAGAAAGTATGTTCATCTAACAACCATGTAATAATCATAGAGAAACCGGCTACGCCAAGTAAAGCCCCAATCAATATCGGTAGCAAAACGTGCATGCTTCGTTTAAATTCTTTTCTGATATGTGTAAAAGAGTGAATGATATCATCGTAAATACCCAGAGATACAGCCATTGTTCCGCCTGAAACACCAGGGATGATATTTGAAATACCAATAAATAAACCTTTGATTACTAACCAAATATATTGCATAATAAGCTCCTTAAAAATGATAATCTATCCGTTTTATAGTCTAACATGTTTTATAGTTTAACATAATAAAGGATAAATAGGATGAAAAAAATGTAACTATTTAATTTTGTCACAGACTAAACTAAGTAGTTACATTTAAATATGATATTAATTGTATTTGTATAATTGTTTTTTTACATCAGAAACATAGCCTTTATCGGTGTTGATAATAAGTTCGTCACCAGGTAGAAAGACCGTGTCCCGATGGGGAATAAATTCGTGATCACGACGAGCAATTTTCACTAAATGCGCGCCCTCCGGAGTAATCAGATGTTTCGCCATCATCCCATCCAAGGCAGTACCGACTTCGACATGCATAGTTATCTCTGCGACTTCTCCCTGAAAAAGACGGGGTTGCGCATTGACTTTTCGGAAAAGAAGTTCTTCATAAATAGGTTCAGAGCCTACAAAGTCAGACATAACATAAGCACTTAAACACACAACCGCAAGTGGCATAAGATGCGTGACAGATCCTGTCATTTCCGTAATCAGCATAACCGAAGTTAAGGGAGCTTTTGTAACAGAAGTTAAGAAGCCGCCCATGGCATAAATAATGAAGCTACGTAAGAAAATATCATCGATACCCGTGAGTGATAGAGCGCCATTTCCATAAATAGAGCCCATGAGAGCACCTAGACTCAAAACAGGAATAAAAATACCGCCAGGAAGACCTGAGCCATACGAAAGATGTGAAAATATAAACCGGAAAACAAAAATACCAACGAGTAACCAGAGTGTTGGTGAACCTTCATTCAACATATCAATTACTTCTATACCTCCACCAAGCATTGAAGGGAAGAAGAGACCAATGGGGATAACAAGTAAAAAAGGTATAAATATATATAAGTAGGGCGGAATAGGTAGCATGCTGTATACTTTTGGCATAGCTAGCAGAACTTCCTGATACAACCATCCACCTAAGGCTAGAAAAACACCTAGTAAAACTAAGTGACCATAATATTCAAGAGGGAACTGAAAAAGTTCACCTAAATTCATAGGCGCTTCAACACCAAAAATCTGATAGGCAACAAAATTAGCTGTAATAGAAGCTGAGAAAGCTGTGAGAAGCAAGATTCCTGAAAACTTACGATGCATCTCTTCTAGAACAAAGAGGATACCAGAAACTGGGGCATTGAAAGCAGCAGCTAGTCCAGCACTTGCACCGGCTGAGATTAGTATTTTTTGCTGGGAACGATTCCCTTTGAGATAATGATTAACCCCCTGTCCAACAGCACCGCCAAGCTGAATAGAAGGACCTTCACGCCCAAGCGCAAGTCCAGAACCAATCGCTAAAGTACCTCCGATAAATTTACGCCATAAAATCGAAGACCAATTCAAATCCAGACTACCGTGCAGCTGGCCTTCAATATCTTGGATGCCGGAACCTTTGATATCCGGCTCATGTTTTATAAGCAAAGAGATAATAAATGCAAATAAAAGCATAAGTAAAACCCATCCGACTATCCAAATAGGCTGGTCATTTAAAAAATGATACACTTCAAATGTCGTTTCTAACAGGAGCTCAACAGAAGCACGTAATAAACTAATAACGACTCCCGCAATAGCGCCAACAAGCATTCCTTTCGTTACATACAGTATTTTAGACCATTCAAGATTATGTAAAGCCCTCATAAAAACCTCCAATATAATGTGAGTAACTTACATTTTATATTATATTAATAGAAAAAAACAAGTCAGAAGAATTAAATTTAGCAAAATATCATTTAAAAAGTTGACCACTCAGGGCAAGAAGGAATATGATAAAAGTGTATATGACTGAAAAATGAAATAAATAAGAAAATGACTGAGATAAAAGAGGAGGAAAATAACTTGTTTCTTATGGGAGTTGAAATAACGCTTTTGATTTATGATTCTTACTCTCTGAAAGAAAAACGTAGCGTTATAAAAAGTATTTTAAGGCGAACAGAAAATCGACATCAGTTATCTGTCGCTGAAGTGGGCGATATGGATTTGCAAAACAAAGCCGTTCTTGGATTTGGTGTCGTATCAAATAATCGAACCCTGTGCCGTAAAAGACTCGAAGCCGCTTTAAAAGAAATCGAAGCTCATTATGAAGTTGAGATACTGGAATACCATTGGATTGAAGCTTAAAGAACAGAAAAAATATTCTTAAGCAACAACACCTTATATGAAAGGAAAGAATTATGGCTAACGCATCACTAGAAGAGACACTTTATATAAAACATAAAAATGATCAAACAGAACTGAGTGATTTATTACAAGGATATAAGAAAGCCGTCCTTTTAACTCTAGCGGATACGCACGCAATTTCTGTGAAAAAAAGTTGGAAAAAGGAAAAGATAGTAACACCACTCTCTGAAACGATACTTGAACAAGCAGAAACGATCTACCATCCTATACTAAAAGATATTCTTTTACGTTTGCCCGATTTGCAGACAAATTTTTATCGTGTAAAGAATTTAAATGATATTAAAGGGTTTATTACGCTCATTCAGAAAGGCTTTTTTTCGTTTCAAAAGAAAAGGACGGTTTACTTCTAATAATACCGGAAGAAATTATTTTCAGTGTTCAGGACCGACTGAGATTGGATAAGAAAAGTAAAAGCCACAAAAAGGCGACACACCCTACTCAAGAGAGTAAAAAACACTCCTTGCTTAAGCATTGGAAAAATAACTTAAGTACGATTTACGGAAATGTTCCTTTAAAGCACATGCAAAAAACGTGGAATCGCTACTTTGAAAATAAAGTGACTTTAGATGAAATCAAGGCTATACTAGAACAAGATTGAATAAGGAGAAAAACATGATAAGAATAGTTATTGATTCTGGCATTGATCAGAATGATTATATGAAGGAACATTACGAATATGACTTTTTACCTCTGAGTGTGATTATAGACGAACACGATTACTTGGATCAGCTAGATATTTCACTCCAGGAAGTGCATGAAAAAATGGAGCAGGGAATTATGCCTAAAACATCCCAAGTTTCTCCAAAAGCAATTATAGAAATGCTTGAGGATGCCCGGAAAAAAGGGGACGATGTCATCTATCTGACAATTTATAGTCAGTTCTCAGGAACGTATCAAGTTGGGCAGGCCGTAGCGGAGAATTATCTCAGTACATACCCTGATATGAATATAGCAGTCATAGACTCTAAAGGAGGATCCGGCGGCGGCGCATTGTTGGCTCTACAAGCAATGGAAATGGTAAAACAAGGGTTAGCCTTTGATACTATCGTTGAGCAGTCAAAGTGGAATGCCGAGCATATAAATTACCAGTTCACATTAAATAATCTCATGTGGCTTGTTAAAGGCGGAAGACTTCCTAAAGTAGCAGGAACCGCTGGTGATGCGCTCAATATTAAACCCTATTTATCGGTCAATGAAAAAGGGATTTATCTTAAAAACTTGTTCGTGGCCAAGACCGTATATATAAACGAATGATCAAAGAAATGAAAAAAGAAATAGGTTCCTTTACCGATCAACTTATTACGATTAGCCATGTCAATGATTACAAGACAGCTCAAAAATTAGAAGCATTAGTGACAGAGGCTTTGCCGGAAGCATCTATCCAAATTCTAGATGTTGGCGCACTTTTGGCAGCACATTTGGGAATCGGCGGCGTAGGTTTATTCTATTTTGATGAAAAGCCAGAACACTACATGTATATAAACGAATAACAAAAAGACATCCTTATCTGATAAGGATGTCTTTTTGTTCAATGCATATTATTTGATGATATATGCATTAAATGATATACTGAAATTGTTCAGTTAAGGACAAAAAATAAAAAAGGAGTAGATAATCAATGAATAATATTGCTAATTCGTTTGAGAATGCATTAGCGAATTTCATTAATTTCTTACCACAGTTATTAATGGGAATCGTACTTATCATCGTTGCGTGGGTAGTCGCGACACTTGTTAAGAAAGCACTAGTCAAAGGTCTGGAAGCGACGGGTATGTCAAGTAAGCTTTCAAAATGGGGTGCAGCAGATACTGATGACCAGGGAAGTAACATGGTCAGTGCTTTAGGAAAAGTAGGCTATTTCTTGGTTTGGGTATTATTCTTGCCAGGTATCTTTGCGACATTCGGTTTGGAATCTATTGGTCGACCAGTAACAAACATGATCGATACAGCGCTAGCGTTCTTACCTAATATAATTGCAGCACTTATTATTTTGGTGTTAGGTTTCTACGTAGCGAAATTTGTTAAGAATCTTATCTATAATCTTGGCGTTGCAGCTAATGTAGATAAAATGATGAACAAGCTTACTGGATCAACAGACAACTCTAATACTGAAATGGTTAAGAGTAACAAACAAACGTTAGCATCTGTTTTAGCTAATACTGTTTATGTATTAATTCTTATCCCAATCGTACTCATGGCACTAGATGTTCTAAATATCGATACAATCGCTCAACCAATCAGTGAGGTTCTGAACTCAATCTTGGGCGCTATTCCGAACATTTTAGTAGCAGTTGTTCTTCTAGCCGTTGGTGTTGCTATAGCTAAATTTGCTGGCGACATGCTAAAAGACCTATTGAGAGGAACTGGCTTCAATAAATATTCATCTTACCTTAACAAATCAGGTGACATGAATGTTGACCTAGCTAAAATTATTGGTAACACGGTTGCAGCTCTTATTGGTGTGTTCTTCTTAGTTGAAGCATTGAATGCACTAAACTTAACAATGTTGAATGACATTGTCGCAGCAATTATTGCATACTTGCCAAACATCCTATTCGCAGCAATCATCATTGGATTGGCTTTTGTAGGTGGGAAAATGCTTGCATCTGCAATCAACAAATCAACAGGCAGCAAATTTGCAGGTGAACTGATTAAATATATCGTTATCGTCTTTGCTCTATTCATGGCATTAGACCAACTGAATTTCGGTTCAAACATTGTAAATCTTGCATTCCTATTCATTATTGGTGGCCTAGCCGTCGCATTTGCCGTATCATTCGGCTTAGGCGGACGCGATTTTGCCCGTAAACAACTTGAACGCGCGGACCAAAAAATCGACAAAGAAAGCGCAAAGCCAAGCGATCAATAATAATTTAAAATAGTATATAAATAAAGAAATCCAAAAGGGCGTATCTCAGCTCTTTTGGATTTTTCTGTATTTCAAATAAATATAGATGATTTTTTTTAGAAAGCTTTGTTAGAAAGCTTTGATGGAGGAAGGCTATGATTTTTGCGCAAGGGTGTATTGAATTTTTGGTGGATAACTAGAAATATAGTAGAAACCAGCAGAAAAGGCATTGAAAAGGAGATGATCTTTGAATAGTAGGGTGTGTTTAATGACGTTCGGCCAGATCAGCTTAGCTCTAACATTCAATTGTCCGAAGCTGACGAAGTTCGACACCTTTAGCCTATCTGTAACGTTGGAACTGGCCGAAGCAGGTTGACCTTCGACACCTCGGAGTATCGTTTGGGTGTCCTAAGCGTCGAAGATTCCGAAGTTCGACACCTTTGGCATACCTGTAACGCTGGAACTGGTCGAAGTAGGTTGACCTTCGACACCTCGGAGTATCGTTTGGGTGTCCTAAGCGTCAAAGACTCCGAAGTTCGACACCTTTGGCGTACCTGTAACACCCGGATTGGTCGAAGTAGGTTGACCTTCGACACCTATGGCGTACTTGTAACACCCGGATTGGTCGAAGTAGCCCGAACTTGACCACCTTCGACACATTCAGCACTAAAAATAAACTCAACCCCTGAACTCAACCCCTGAACCAACCCCCAAGCCCCATAAGGAAAGCTTTAGTGCCTAAAGCTACAACTAAAAAAACACTTCTGTAAAGGTCGTCAGACCGATGCAGAAGTGTTCGATAATAGATTAAATAGTAGATTAAGCAAACAACCAATTGAATATGCCGAAAACTAAAACAAGAGCAATCGCAACTGGCACGAAGAAGCGAGCCAACATAAGGAAGGCTGTGCCGACAGCACCCTGCTTCAAATCAGTATGCGTGTAAATATCTTGTTTCTTCCAAGTCCAAGCTACGAACAAAACAGAAATCAGTGCGCTTGATGGTAAGAGAACATTTGCTGTAAACAAGTCCATAAAGTCCAAGAAACTACTTCCCAAAATAGTAATATCCATGGCGCCTTGACTCAATGATGAAGGAATACCGAGTAGGAAAATGATACTTCCCAATAACAAAGTAATCCCTTTACGTGTCATCTTAACACGATCCATTAAGAAGGAAACGGAAACCTCAAGCAAGGAAATACTTGATGACAAAGCGGCTAGGGTAAGTAGTACAAAGAATAGCAAGCCTACAAAGATTCCGATACCGCCAAGAGCATCGAAAATACCTGGAAGAACAATGAAGACCAGTCCTGCACCTTCAGTTGGATCTAACCCGAATGCGAAAAGCGCCGGGAAGATCATCAAACCTGAAATAAGCGCGAAAGATGTATCCAGTAAAATAATAACAGCTGCGGAAGAAGTCAAGCGCTCGTCCGGCTTCAGATAACTACCGTAAGTAAGCATGATTCCCATACCTAAACTTAAGGTGAAAAAGGCTTGTCCCATAGCAGCAAGATAAACTTCTGGATCCGTAAAGGCTGACCATTCAGGTTGGAACATGAATGCGAAAGCCTCAGCCGTACCGCCTAGGGTCAAACTGTAAGCAGCCAGACCAATAACAAGTAGACTTAAAATGGGCATCATCCACTTACTAGACGATTCAATCCCTTTTTTAACTCCCATCAAAACGATAGCTACTGTGATGGCCATGAAAAGGAAGGACCATAGAATAGGTGAGACAGACTGTCCAATAAAGTTTTGGAAGAAAGCTGATGAATCGCCACCGATACCACCAGAAATATACTCATAAGTATAACGTAACGACCAGCCACCAATGATACCGTAAAAAGAAAGAATCAAGAAGGCTGCCAAAACCCCTAGGCCACCAGCGATATACCAGGACGTTTTAGGTGCGATCTTTTTGAAAGACTGTACTGCATCGTCTTGCCCTCTTTTACCAATGGAAAACTCAATAAGCATAATAGGGAAACCTAAAAGAATAACACTAAGCAAATAAATAATTAAGAATGCTGAACCACCGTTTGACCCCATTGCATATGAGAATCTCCAAATATTACCAAGACCCACTGCCGATCCCATTGTTGCTAAGATGAACCCCCACCGGGATCCCCACTGCTCTCTTTTTGCTGACATATAATCACTCCTTATTTTATTACATTAAAAAAAGATGAGAATTTAATGATGTCTTTCATTCTATCTGATTAATTCGCCGTTTACAAGAGCTATTTCATTAAAATAGCCTCATAAATAAAGAAAAGGCTTTCTGAGAAGAGATAATGAAAATGTGCAAAGAGCTAATAAATCAGTTATACTTGAAGAAAAGCTAAAGGAGGGGAACACATGCTTAAAGGTATGGATTTGCTGGGATTTATTGTCCGTCATGCTGAAGGAGATGAAGTTATACGTCTGGCAGCAAAATCAGGGATCAAGGGGGGAACAGTCTTCAAGGGAGAGGGCACAGCGCGCTCTGGCATCTTGCGTAAACTGGGAATGGATATCATAAAAAGAGATCTCGTCCTTATCGTCGCACCATCAGCTGTAGCGAAAAAAGCTATGAATGATGTGGCTGAAAAAAAGCAATTAGATAAAAAGAACAAAGGAATTAGTTTTAGACTGCCTCTAAACAAAGTACTAGGCGTTGTTAAAGAAGAAAAAACGGAAACGTATGAAAAGGAGCAAACAGGTATGTATCAAGCCATTTTTGTTATCGTCGATGAAGGAGAATCAGACCGTGTACTGGAAGCGGCAAATGAAGCGGGGTCGCAGGGTGGAACCGTTATTCACGCCCATGGATCTGGCGGTAAAGAAACAAAGCGTGTCTTTAATATGGAAATTGAACCGGAAAAAGACATTGTCCTCATCTTATCGCGCGACGAGATTACCGATGGGATAACCAGGGCTATTAACAAAGAAATGAATCTAGAAGAACCAAACGCAGGGATACTATTTACCACGGACCTCAGCGAAACAAGAGGCATATTTTAAAGTAATTAAAATAGGAGGTCAACATGAACATTATTACTGAAAAACTTTTACAAGTCTCGCGATCTGTGACGCCTATATTTTTGTTTGTCTGGTTGATTCACTTCTTTTTAGTTCCTTTTAGTTCAACGATTCTCACAGCCTTTGTTTTAGGAACGATATGTATCATTATCGGTTTAACCCTCTTCTTAGTTGGCGTAGAAATTGCTATATCGCCTATTGGAGAATACATAGGTAAAGGAATAGCCCGTTCAAATAAAATAAGTGTACTAATTATTGTAGGCTTACTTTTGGGCTTTATGATATCAATGGCTGAACCAAGCCTTACCGTATTAGGAAACCAAATCAGCCTAGTAACAGGGGGAGCGGTAGAAGGATCACTACTTGTCTTTATTGTATCCTTAGGCATCGCAGTAATGGTCGTTATTGGCTTGCTACGAATTGTATACACCTGGTCATTCATGGCGATTATGCTAACGAGTTACAGCATCATACTCCTTTTATCACTCTTCGCCTCTTCAGAATTTCTCTCGATTGCCTTTGATACATCAGGTGCCACAACAGGATCCATAACGGTACCCTTTCTACTAGCTCTTTCTGCCGGTATTTCGTCACTAAAAAAGAACAGCGTCCGTAAAGGAGCAGACAGTTTCGGCTTAGTAGCAATTGCATCAGCAGGTGCCGTAATAACGGTCCTCTTTAGCAACTTAATCAATCCAACCGATTCATTAACGGGTGACTTAGAGATTTCCTTTGGTCTAAATGGATCAATATTTTTGAATTTATTTGAAATAGGTAAAAATCAATTCAGCGATGTCTTATCAGCAATTGCGCCCATAGCAATTATATTTATCCTGTATCAAATCCTCTTTCTTAAATTACCGAAACGCAAATTTCATCGCATTATGTTAGGGGTCATATATGTTATTACCGGACTACTTTTCTTCTTGACCGGAGTAAATTTTGGCTTTATCAATATAGGAAGCATTATAGGGTTCGAGTTAATGAAAGGAAATCAAAATACTTGGTTTTATATCCTATCCTTCCTACTTGGGATGGTAACCATCTTGGCCGAACCTGCTGTAGCCGTTTTGACTGAACAAATTGAGCGTGTCACTGCTGGCGCCCTTAAGCCCGTCTTTGTTTTAACAGCCCTGTCATTTGGGGTAGGCGGAGCGACCTTGCTTGCAGCCTTCCGAGTCACCAGTGATTCACTTGAGCTCTGGCATATTCTCCTTCCAGGTTATCTGCTGGTTTTCATTTTAAGTTTCTTTAATTCAAAAACCATCGTCGCCATGGCTTTTGATGCAGGTGGCGTGGCCTCAGGACCTATGACAGCAACCTTTATATTAGGCTTTATCCAAGGCGCAGCTGAGGGGGCAGAAGGCGCATCCGTGTTGATTGACGGATTCGGAATGATTGCTATTGTAGCGATGATGCCTGTCCTTACGATTCAGCTCTTTGGCCTGGTTGATGCTTATTCAAAAAGAAGTAGTCAGTAACGTGGGGCAAGCTGACATTTATAACTTACATTTTGGCTTTCTAAATGAGCCAGGGTGTAAGTTTTTTTCTTTACTTTTAAAGAGAACACAGATCTAAACGTTAGTATGCTATGATTTGTCTAAATTCAGACACAGACATAGTGAATAGACTAACGTATAATAAAGATAGCGAAACCACAAAGTAAAACGAGAGCCTTATAGAAAGAAGGGGTATTCGTGAAGAAACGATTTATTTACAAGATAAGCACACCAAATGAATCAAAAGAGTTATTAATCAGGGAGCACGAATTAATTAAAAATGCTGACGGTGAGCTGGATTGCCCGCTGGATTTAGTCTTGCGCCGGTATAACTTGAATTGGGATGATTTATTCAAGATGCAAGTCTCCAAAGTGTCACTCATTAAAGAAGATGCCAACGAAACAAAAGTCATACGTTCTATTTCATTTAAACATTTATACCATTTCAAAAAGTGTAAAAATATAAAAACATAGCCTCTTCTATCGCTTCTTGCTTCAACCTCAGTGTCTAACTGTTTCATTTCAACAAAACACACGCATTTATTTTTCAAAAAAACAAATAAAAAAACCTAGTCTATTTAGCTCGCTTAATTTTAACCGCTCAATCACTTAAAAATAGAATATGAATACTGACTGGCTCTATTCTATGTTACAATAAGAGTAACTTTTTAATAAAGAGAATACTATTTGGAGGAACAGCGATGGCTTGGATATTTTTAGCACTCAGCTTGGCAGTGCTCGGATATATTTACATACAGAATTATATGATAGATGTTTCACATTACAATTTAACGATTCCAAAGTTAAGTGATGACTTGAAAGGGAAAAAAATCGTACATCTTACTGATTTACATTTCAAACCCCGCTCAAATAAAAGTTATGTTGAAACCATCTTAGATAAAACAGCAGACCAAAAACCAGACTATATAGTCATCACAGGAGACCTTGTGCATGCTGGACTTGATGATTTTATCGATACCCCCTTAAGGCATTTTGCAGAAGGGTGCGCTAAAATTGCACCAACGTATGCAGTGACAGGAAACCATGATATAAACAGTGCGTCTTTCAGTGACTATAAATATATTCTGGAAACAGCGGGGGTGAAATTGCTTATAGATGAAGCAGTTATCTTACCTGAACACTCGAATAAGGGCATTACACTCATGGGATTAACAGAAAGACAAGACCAGACCCATCTACCCCAGCCAATTCTAGGTCCAATAGAGTTAACAGAAAACATGGTTAAGCAACCCAAAATTTTGCTAGCGCATCGACCGGAATATTTTGTTCATTATACGCTAGATAAAACCAAAATGCCTGAACTTGTATTAAGTGGCCACACCCATGGCGGACAATTTCGTGTACCCTTTTTTGGCGGTTTTTTCTCACCCGGACAAGGCTTTTTCCCGAAATATGATTATGGCCTCTTTAATCATGAAGAGAATCCTGCTAAACGAATGATTGTGTCACGTGGATTAGGTAATTCCTCCTTCCCCATTCGTATCAATAATCGTCCAGAAATTGTGACAATTACACTGAATTAAAGGAAAAAGAAGTCACGAAACCACTTAAATTTTCAAATGATTTCACTATCATATATAATGAATTAAAGGAGAGATAGTTATGACAAAGTTAGGATTAGGCACAATAGGCACAAGCATGATTACAGAACAATTCGTTGAAGCAGCTAAGGAAAGCGGCCTTTACACTTACCGAGCTGTTTACTCAAGACACATGAACACAGCCAATACATTCAAGGATCAGTATGGGGCTGAATCAGCTTACGATGATTTTGAAGCCTTTTTAAATGACGAGGCTATCGATGTGATTTATGTTGCCTCTCCAAACAGCTTACATTTCAGCCAGGCTAAAGAAGCCCTCATGCACGGTAAACACGCGATTGTGGAAAAACCAATGATTACCTCTTTAGAACAATGGGCGGAATTGACAGAGTTAGCTAAATCCAAAGGCGTTGTGGTAGTTGAAGCAGCCCGTCATATCTTTGAACCAAACTTTGTAAAATTAACTAAAATGATCCAAGACTTTGAAGGGATATATGGTGCAACATTAACCTATGCAAAATATTCCTCACGTTTTGACAATGTCCTTGCTGGCGAAGAACCACCGATTTTCTCACCAAAATTTGGAGGCGGAGCCGCTAACGATTTAGGAATATATACAGTGTATGCAGCACTTAGCTGGTTTGGAAAACCGGATTCTGTTCACGCCTTTTCTCAAAAAATCCAAACAGGCGTCGACGGAAAAGGAACCGTTATTTTACGTTACCCAGACTTTGATGTCACCTTGCAATACGGGAAAATGATCACAGCCTTGGCCGCTTCAGAAGTTTACAGTTTAGATAAAACCTTAGTCTTGGATGCCATTACGGGTGTTGAAAAAGCTGAACTTGTAGACGCGCGAACACGTGAAAGCCAGGAGATATCCATGGATAAATCAGCCGATAATCCACTAATCTGGGAAGCTAAAGCCTTTGCAAAAGTGATGACTCATCCGGAAAAAGACGAAAACAAAGCAAAATTGGATGAGTGGCTCACCTTGTCATACAACGTCCATGAAGTGCTTGAAGAAATCAGACAACAAAGCTAAATAGTTGTATTATCTAAAAAATTGATTCAATAAAGAATCAAAAGGATATCCTAAAAGCATTCCCATTAGAGGAAGTGACGCTTGTGCCGAGAAAAATCATTATGCTTGTCTGTACTGGTGGAATGAGTAGTAGCTTACTTGTTGGTGACATGCAACAAGTCGCCAAAGAAAAGCAAAGCGATGCTTATATTTTCGCTGTTTCAGAGTTGGAAGTAGAGAAAAAGCTTCAAGACAAAGCAGTAGATATCGTGCTATTAAGTCCCCAAGCCAGGCACTTGAAAAACAAAGTCGAGGCATGGCCTAAAAAGACTGACGGCTGTCTTGTTGAGACAATCACTAAAGAAGATTTCAGTACCATAAACGGGGAACGTATTCTGGATAAGGCACTTGATTTATTAAGCAGAAAATAAGGATTCCTTTGAGGAGGATGAGCATGGCTAAACATGACGAAGAAATCATGGAAGTTGTGATGACACTTATTATGCACGGTGGCGATGCGCGAAGCAGTGCACTGGAAGCTATTGCTGCTGCTAGAAAAAACGACGTTAAACGTGCACAAGAAAAACTGGATGGTGCCGCTCAATCTATAAAGATAGCACACGACATTCAGACAGAGTTACTTGCTAAAGAAGCGGCAGGAGAGGATGTAAACATTAATCTACTCCTCATCCACGCCGGCGATCATGTGATGAACGCGATGACATACCATGATCTGGCAGATGAAATGCTAAAATTATATCAACGTATAAATTAAAGAGTCTGAACGCTTAATTGGGAAAGGATGACCCCAAAGTCATTGCCCCCAATTAAACGTTCAGCCTTTTTTGTATAAAAATTTAAATAATAGAAAAAGATAGCAAGACCTTATTGTGTTTAAAAAAAGTTTAGTATATAGTTATAAGCAACAAGACTAAAACGTTTTTTTAGAAAGGGAGAGTGCAAAATGAAAAAGTATTTAATTAAGGAAAACAACCGTATTAAAGCTTATTTTGAATACCAGACCACTAAGGTAAAGCTCTCCAAGACAATACACTAGAATCTATTTAAGATGCACTAATTAAGTAGGAGCCTAAAAGGGTAATTCAGTCTATTCTCTATCAGGGGATGGACTGTCTTTTTTTATAGGCCATAGATGAAAATGATTAGTTCTGTTGTTAATACTGAACACTAAAGGAAGGTTGACTCCATGTTTGATGTTTTAATTAAATTGAAATTCTTTTTCAAAGAACACAAATGGCAATACATGCTATCATTTCTCACCTTAGCCATATCAAATATATTTGCAGTATTTATTCCCTTTATCATCGGGCGATTCATTGATGCCATCGTTACTGGGACAATGGATGCAGATTTGTTGCTTGTCTATGCGGTGCAATTTGCGAGCCTCATATTTATTACGTATGGCCTTGATTTAATTTGGGGCTATGGCTTGTTCTCAGGCGCTTATAAACTCCAACGCCAAATGCGAAGCACCTTGATGCGTCACTTTTTACGCATGCGGGCACCCTATTTTGAAAAATTTAGAACTGGGGACTTGCTGGCACGTGGAACACAGGACATTCGCGCTTTAGCCGACACAGCTGGTTACGGTATGCTTGTTTTGATGAGCGCCACCGGCTTTACTGCGACACTAATCGTTATGATGGGGGTGACGGTGAATTGGTTTTTAACCTTTGCGACAGTCCTTCCCTTGCTCCCAATGGCTTATGTCATTAAAGTCAAGGGTGCACAAGTGGATGAGGCCTATGAAATCTCACAGAAAGCCTTCTCATCTGTTAATGACGATGTACTGGAAATGATTGATGGCATGCGTGTGATCTGTGCGTATGTTAAAGAAGATGACTTCATTGAAAAATTTCAGTCACAAACGACTCAATTATTGAAAAAGAATAATCGGGTGAGTGAATTATCCGCTATCTTTGCACCAACGGTAAAGCTCTTTGCGGGACTTAGCACAATGATTGCCTTATCTTACGGAGCGATTTTAGTTTCACAAGGTGTCTTATCCGTGGGAGATATCATTGCCTTTCAAATGTATTTAGGAATGATGATTTGGCCAATTATTTCCGTTTCCGAATTGATTCTGATTTTGAGGCAAGGGAGCGCGTCCATGCGCCGGGTGGAAGATATCATTGCGGCAACCGATGGACTAAGTTTCACCGGGAACATGCCGGCACATGCTGTTGGCGACTTTCAATTCGACAACTTTAATTTCAGCTACACAGCAAGTGAAACAGTGAGTTTAAATCATATCGATTTAGCTTTACCTAAAGGGAAAACCTTAGGCATTGTCGGAAAGACGGGCTCGGGGAAGACAACTTTGATACGCCAACTATTAAATCAATTTCCTACAGGTCAAGGCACGTTTACCATGGGGGGCTATGCCTATAGCGACTATCAAGATGCCTCGCTCAGAGAACTGATTGGTTATGTGCCACAAGACCACACCTTATTCAGCCGAAGCGTAAGAGAGAATATTGCGTTCGGTAAAAATGATGCCTCAGATCAGGATATTTTAAGAAGTATTAGATTGTCATCATTTGAAGAGGATTTAAATAATATGGAGCACGGCCTGGATACAATGGTTGGTGAAAAAGGTGTCGCTATTTCAGGCGGACAAAAACAGCGGATTTCCATTGCGCGAGCGCTTATCAAAAATCCAGAAATACTGATTTTAGATGATTCCCTATCAGCAGTGGATGCCAAGACAGAGCAAACGATTATACGCAATATCCAAGAAGAAAGAAAAGATAAAACAACCATTATTTCCACTCACAGGCTTTCTGGAGTCAAAGCAGTGGATGAAATCATTGTCATGGACAAGGGTGCGATCATTGAAAGAGGAAGCCATGATGAACTGATTGAAAGACAGGGTTGGTATTATGACCAATTTAAAAAGCAGGAAATCAAAGACTTTTCCGAAGAAGCAAACGGGGAAAAAGTAAGCACAAAAGAGGGAGCTTTGAAAAACAACAAAGCTTTAAAAGAAGGTGAAGATCGATGAGTACAATAAAAAGATTGCTTTCTTATATGAAATACTACAAAAAATACTTTGCCATCGGGATTGGTTTGGTCATTATTTCAACCCTCGCTGATTTAGGCGCCCCTATCATTGCCCAGCGTGTGATTGATAATGTGATCACGCCAGCAGCTAGAGAAGGGACACCCATTACGAATGCACTGATAGAATTAATGGCTATTTACTTTGGGTTGCTTATTACAACTGTTGTGATGCGTTACGTCTCATCCATATATCGCATGAGAGCAGCCAATGGTATCATAAAGATTCTTCGTGATGAATTATATACCCATGTTCAAAAATTACCTATCAGTTACTTTGATAATCTGCCGGCTGGGAAAATCGTTGCCCGTATCACAAATGATACGGAGAGTTTGCGGCAACAGTTTTATGTTGCAACTATCGGTCAAATATTAATCAATGTCTTTTATATCATAGGAGCCTATCTTGCCATCGCTTTTTTCCATCAAGGTTTGGCCTTGGCGCTTTTAGTCTTGATCCCAATCATGTATCTTTGGAATAAATACTATACAAAATACGCCAGTAAATACAATAAAAAAGAGCGCGAATACAATTCAGACATCAACAGTAAATTCAACGAATCCATTCAGGGTATGCAGATTATTCAAGCGTTTGGTCAAGAAGAAAAAATGAAGGACGAGTTTGAAGAAATCAATGATAAATGGTACAAAGTGATGCGGAAATACGTTATTTTGGATTCTGCCTTCCAATGGACCTTTGCGGACTTTCTGCAACGTTTCTCCTTGCTGCTTCTCATGGTTTACTTCAGTACACAATATATCAATGGTGTCCTTGGAATATCTGTTGGGATGCTCTACTTGTTTGGGGAATATGTCAGTCGCTTGTATGAACCAATTAAAGGAACCATCCAGCAAATTGCTTTTGTCCAACAAGCTATTGCGGCCGGGGACCGGGTTTTTGAGCTGATGGATATGGAAACGGAAGATAATCCAGAAGAAGCATTAACCGTTTCTAAAGGACGGGTTTCTTTTGAGCATGTAAACTTTGGTTATACTAAAGATAAGCACGTTTTAAAAAATATTGACTTTACAGCCGAGCCAGGACAAACGGTTGCGCTCGTCGGCCACACTGGGTCAGGTAAAAGTTCCATCATGAACCTTTTATTCCGATTTTATGACCCGCAGTCTGGTAAGATAAAAATCGACGGACAGGAAACAAACCAATTTTCAAGGCAATCAGTGCGTCAAGGGATGGGAATCGTTCTGCAAGATCCTTTCTTATTTACAGGGACCATTTACACAAACATAACCATGGACAATCCCTTGATATCTAAAGAAACAGCACGGCAGGCATTGATTGATGTGGGTGGCTTGGAGCTTATTGAAAAATTTGATAAAGGCTTAGACGAACCGGTTGTTGAAAAGGGCAGCACACTAAGCTCAGGCCAGCGTCAGTTAATTTCCTTTGCCAGAGCGCTAGCCTTCAATCCCAAAATTCTTATCTTGGATGAAGCAACCTCGTCCATTGATACGGAAACGGAAGAAATCATCCAACATGCGATGAACGTACTGAAAAAGGGGCGGACCACCTTTATTATCGCCCATCGTTTGTCTACGATCCAACATGCGGATCAGATTTTGGTGTTAGAACAAGGAGAAATCATTGAGCGTGGGAAGCATAATGAGTTGTTAAATGAAAAAGGTGTTTACAAGGAAATGTATGAGATGCAGAAAAAAGGACAAGACCTCTCAACTTAACAAAGATAGCCCGTATCCTCTATAGTGAGAATACGGGCTTATTTAGTGGTTATTTCTTTGTTGCGTAACGCAAAGCTTTTGTGTTTAAATCTTTTTCAAAAATATTACGGAAGAATTGGATGAATGGGCCTAGGAAGAATGCCGTGATGACTGTGTTGATTCCTAAACCGGCGCCAAGGGAGAAGCCGATAATTACAAGGGAAACGTCAACAATGACACGGGATAGGCGGTAAGATATGCCGGCTTTATCGGATAAGATAATCGGCATGGCATCGTAAGGCGCGACCCCTTCTTTGGCTTCGATATATAAAGCGGCTCCCATGGACATCGAAACGACTCCCAAGGCGGACAGGATTAATCGGAAAGCCAGGCCTTCAAATGTTCCAAAGCCATCTTTTATAAAGTTAACAAAAACATCTGATAGGTTACCGACTAAAAAGATGTTGATGATTGTACCTATGCCAATAAGTGCTCTGTTCGCAAAGAATATATAAATAAGCATTAAAAGACTGGAGATAGTTAAGAAGACGCCGAATTCCATGTTCAGTAACATGCTGAAGCCTAAGTTAAAGGTGGAATATGGATCTGTTCCTAAACTAGCCAAGCGGAATGCTGTGACCGCGAGCGCAATAAAAAGAGTGCCAAGTGTAGAATAAATAATTTTGATTTTTTTCATATGTACCTCTTTCTTGTTAAATAGTGTCAATGTTCATCATATAAGTAAACGCTCTTAAAGTCAACATAGCAAGGAAAACTTTAATATTTGGGTGAGCTGGTTTTGCGTTTTTTTAGATATGTTTTAGAGTGACGGAGAGAAAAAAATAGTTGGAATAGTGGAATTTTATTAGTCAAAATAACTGATTTGTAGTACACTAATTAAGTAGGATTATAGAGCTATAGCTCAATTGAATAGAGCATTTCCCTCCTAAGGAAAAGGTTGTCGGTTTGATTCCGACTAGCTCTATTATATGAAAGAAATCGCGCCTCTTTAATAAGAGACGCGGTTTCTTTTTGCGTATATTGAGATTGTTTAATGATTTGGTATGGGGAGAGCTGGGAGAGTGGTAGTGTTGATGGTGGTGATTTAGGTAGTTTGGTTTTCGAAGGGGTGGAACTTCGACATGTTAGAAGGTAGGGTGCGTGCTGGGAGCGTCGAAGATTGAGAACTTCGACATGTTAGAAGGTGGTGTGAGTACTGGGAGCGTCGAAGATTGAGAACTTCGACATGATAGAAGGTGGTGTGAGTACTGGAAGGGTCGAAGATAGGAAACTTCGACACGTTAGAAGGTGGTGTGAGTACTGGAAGGGTCGAAGATAGGAAACTTCGACATGTTAGAAGGTGGTGTGAGTACTGGAAGGGTCGAAGATAGGAAACTTCGACATATTAGAAGGTGGTGTGAGTACTGGAAGTGTCGAAGATTGAGAGCTTTGACATATAGGGAAGCCCTACAAGTACTGGACTGTCCGAAGGTATCATTATTCCCACATTGTAACCTAAAAAGATATAGAATAAGATCCCACAACTCACTAAAAGAATTCTGATATAGGATGGTTTTAAAGATTATCTTGCTTCTTGAAATTATGCTATACTTAAGTAAGCAAACATACTATTGGAGGTCTTGTAAATGAAAGTATCAACACAATGGAACGGTGAAAGAGCCTATACGATGACAAATGATAGAGGAAAAACAATGCATCTTGATCCAGATGGTGACGGCGTTTCACCGATGGAATCTGTTCTTGGAGGACTCGCAGGATGTATGGGAATTGATATCGTTATGATACTCAAACCTTATGCAGATAAAATTAAAGATTTGAAAATCGATACCGATGGCGACCGCAATGAGGAAGTACCGAATTATTTCAAGTCAGTCGCTATTACGATAAGTATCGATGGAGATATCCCAGCGAGTCGTGTATGGCGTGCAGTAAATTTAAGCGACCAAAAATACTGTTCTGTTGCGAACTCACTGAAAGCAGACTTTAATTACAAGGTTATATTAAATGGTGAGGAAGTGGCGGATCCAAAGAAATAAGGAGTTGATTTAATGGCGACACTGACAACAACATTTCAATCAGAACAGCTGCAGCGCAATGTGACGTTTTCAGCGATTATACCGACGGCCACGAAATCTTTATACGACTATGATACCAAGACGGACGTTAAGTCTGTAGGCTATCGAACGTTGTATCTACTAAACGGATGGAATGGGAACCACGAAGACTGGATCATCAATACGACCTTGGTCAAACTGGCTGACCAGTACAACCTCGTTGTTATCATGCCGTCAGGGGAAAATAGTTTTTACGTTGATCATCCGGACGGCTCGAACTTCGGGCGGTTTATCGGTGAAGAACTGGTCAATGTCACGCGAAAACTGTTCCCGCTCTCTACTAAACGCGAAGATACCTTTATTGGAGGTCTGTCTATGGGCGGTTACGGTGCGCTAAGAAACGGCCATGTTTACAATGAAACTTTCGGTAAAGTCATCGCCTTATCCAGCAGTGTGCTGCATAGACATGACCAATCGCATAATCTTGAACAAGACAATCCTATCAATAAAAAACTGAGTTATATCCTAAACAGCAATGACTTCTATGATATGGATGAGTCGCTGGATGTCTATGAAGTGATAAAGAAAGCTGAAACCAAACCTGACTTGTTTCTAGCCATAGGCACTGAAGACTTCCTTTATGAAGAAAACAAAGCCCTGCATGACTGGTTGAAAAAAGAAAACATCAGCCACCAGTACAGTGAAGCATCAGGAGAACACGACTGGAAGTTCTGGGAAATGACGATCAAACAGGCGGTCGAATGGATTTACAACGAATAATAAAATAAGAACAAAGCAATAGCAAAGCCGGTTTCCATATTCAGGAAGCCGGCTTTATGTTTAACTTAAATTTTTGATATCCTGTACTTCTTCATCTGTTAGTGAAAAATCAAAGATATCGATATTTTCTTTGATATGGTCGGGGTTGCCGGAACGGGGGATAGAAATGGTTCCCACTTCGATAGTCCAGCGCAGGGCGATCTGCTGAGGTGCTTTCTCATATTTTTCAGCAAGTTTCTGGATCACATCACTGTCAAGCTTTCCTTTTTTAAGCGGCGAATAGGCCATGGTCAGAATGGACTGGCTGTCGCAGCAATCTTTCGTTTCCCAGTCGACATTTCCGGGAGAAAATCTGACCTGATTGATGACGGGGCGGACGGTTGCCTTATCCATCAGAGATCTCAGTTCATCGGTTGAAAAGTTGGAGACACCGATCGATTTGACTTTTTTGGAATTACGAACAGCATCCAGTCCTTTCCACGTATCGATATTGACAGAATCTTCAGTGGCTGGCGCATGGATGATCAGAAGATCGATATAATCGAGCTGCAGTCGTTCGAGGTTTTCGTCCAAAGATTTCTCGACACCGTCTACACTCATGTCTTCCCTTTCGATCTTGGTCAACACAAACAGATCTTCCCACTTGATCGTGCCATCATTCAGCGCATGATGGATGCCTTTCCCCACATGCTCTTCATTATCATAATTCGGCGACGTATCAATAAAGCGATAACCGGAATTCAATGCATCGGTCACAGCACGCTCAACCTCTTCACCTTTCAGCTCCGCCGTACCGAATCCCTCATAGGAATAGTATTATCGTCGTTAAGCGTTACAGAATCTCTATAAGACTTGATCATTAGCTAAACCCTCCTTGTATAGTTGATCCTATTTTATTGAAAACGGTAGCATATATCAAAACTAACAGTCCATCAAGAGAAATCATTTATAAAGTCAATATTCCTGCAAGCGCTATTTAATAAAGGAAAGACCTAATAATTAACTCCAATATTATAGAACTGAAATTTGGGTAAAATGACTCATCAGTCGGTATGCGATTCACTCGTTGTGAATAGAAGGAAACATTTTGAAGAATCAAAGTAAACACTTTTTTTCTGTTAATATGAAAAATTCCAAATTCCAAATTCTAAATTATTTTAATCAATTTAAAGAAAGCCCTTGCAATAATAATGATAATTCTATATACTTTGTTTGTCGAAACGTTTCGACGACAAAATTCATTAATATCTGGAGGAGAGATAGAGTGAAAAATTCCAAACTTGTGGAGTTACTTAATAAAATGACTGTTGAAGAAAAAGTGGGACAGTTATCTCAAATATCTGGTGAACCTTATACATCAGAAAACTTTGTGGTAACTGGACCACTAGCAGAAATGGGTATTCCTGATAAGTTGATACCAGTTGCAGGCTCAGTGTTAGGAGCAGCAGGAGCAGAAGCCAATAGGAATCTGCAGGATAATTACTTGAAAAAAAGCCGTTTGAAAATACCTTTGATTTTCATGGGAGATATTATTCATGGCTTTAAAACTATTTTTCCTATTCCTTTAGGGATCGGAGCAACTTGGAATACCTACTTAGGACAAACCACAGCACGCGTGTCCGCGATAGAATCCGCAGTATCAGGTGTTCATGTAACGTTTTCACCTATGGTCGATTTGGTAAGAGATCCCAGATGGGGACGCGTACTGGAAACGACTGGAGAAGATAAATATTTAAATGAACGATTTGCGGAAGCTTTTGTAAATGGGTATCAGGGAAAAAATTACTCAGACCCCTACACGATCGCCTCATGTGTGAAGCATTTTGCAGCTTATGGCGCTCCAGAAGGCGGAAGGGATTACAATACAGTCAATATGTCCGAACGCCAATTGAGAGAAGACTATCTTTCCTCCTATAAAGCTGCTGTAGACGCAGGAACAGAACTTGTAATGACGGCATTCAATACGATCGATGGCATACCATCAACAGGAAATAAATGGCTGCTTGATGATGTATTGAGAAAAGAATGGGGTTTTGACGGAGTTGTTATCTCCGATTGGGGAGCTGTCAAAGAACTCATCCCGCACGGAGTAGCTGCAGATGAAAAAGAAGCGGCTATGAAAGCAATGAATGCAACATTAGATATCGAAATGATGACCTTTACTTATATCAAACACTTAGAGGAACTGATCAACGAAGGAAAAGTTTCTGAAGACTTGCTGGATGAAGCAGTATTAAGAATACTTAAATTAAAAAACAAATTAGGATTATTTGAAAATCCACATCGAGAAGCAGATGTTGAAAAAGAAAAAGAATTGGTTTTCTGCCAGTCACACCGCAAAAAAGCGCAGCAGGTAGCGGAAGAATCAATGGTCTTATTAAAAAATAATGATGTTCTACCTTTAAAAGAAAAAGATCAGAAAATTGCATTGATCGGTCCTTTCACTAGAGATGAAAACATGTTAGGTGCATGGTCCTGGAGAGGAGAACCGGATACAGCAAGCAATATCATAGATAGTATGAAAGAAATGATTTCACCCGAGTCCGTCCTTTATGCAGAGGGAAGTACTCTAGATCACACAGATGAAAACATGCTTGATGAAGCGAAAGCAACAGCAAAAAAAGCGGATGTCATCGTGCTGGCCTTAGGTGAAAGCGCTGAAATGAGTGGCGAAGCAGCAAGTGTAACAGATATCAGACTGCCAGAAGCACAAATGAAATTATTGAAGCAGCTGAAAGCTTTGAATAAACCGGTCGTAACTGTCTTGTTTAATGGTAGACCTTTAGATTTGACTGAAGTAGATAAATACTCAGATGCCATACTGGAAGCTTGGTACCCTGGTACGGAAGGTGGAGAAGCAGTAGCTAATATTCTTTTGGGAAATACGAATCCTTCAGGAAAACTGCCGATGTCATTCCCTCAAAATGTGGGACAGATACCTGTATATTATAATCACTTTAGTACAGGACGACCAGTTGAAAGTGCACCTGATCAAAAATACGTTTCTAAATATCTGGATAGCTCCAATTATCCCAAGTATGCATTCGGTTATGGAATGAGTTACACCACTTTCGATTACGGCAAAATGAAGCTGTCTAAAGAAACAATGACAGATAACGATACGATCGAGGCATCCATTACTATTACAAATAATGGACTATATAAAGGTAAGGAAGTCGTACAACTATATGTTCGAGATCTGGTTGGAGAAGTAGTACGGCCTAAAAAAGAATTGAAAAACTTCAAAAAAATAGAATTAAAGCCTGGGCAAACGGAAACAGTGACCTTTACTTTATCAAAAGATATGCTGAGTTATGTGCATCCTGATCAAAAAGTAAAAACAGATCCTGGTGAATTTGAAGTCTTTATTGGAGGAAACAGCCTGGTCAAAAAGGCAGAAAAGTTTATTTATAAAAAAGGGTAAGGAGCATATCAATGATTGAAGTAAATACAGAAACGAAGTATACACATAGTCTGAAAAATAATGATATAGAATTTATTTTTCTGAAAACGGGTGATATTAAAAAAGCCCATGCGAATGGTGTCATGTTGAATCAAGTATTAGGAAATACGATAGATGGTTCAATGAACAATCTTTACTTGCGTCTTCATGAAAAAGGGAGTATTTCTTATACACCTTTACTCGGTATCCAATCTCCGAGCACGTTTGCAGTAGGAGATCAAAGGATGAAATGGCAGGGAACATTTAAAGGTATTGATTACACAGTAACTTTTCAAATAGGTGAAAGTAATGCCTGGTTTTGGACAGTTGATGTCGAAGGTGACGATAAAGTCATAGATATCGTTTATGGCTGGGATCTTGGCCTCCATTATCAGGGAGCCCTCCAGTCAAATGAAGGTTATGTGGCTCAATATGTAGGACATTCTGTGTTTAATGAAGAAAATGGGTATGTGGTCTGTTCAAGACAAAATCAATCCGCTGATAAATTTCAATACATGCAGCAGGGGGGACTGACAGACGTTGTTGGATATTCCACAGACGGTTTTCAGTTTTATGGAAAAGAATACAAAGAAACGAACGAAATCGAACAATTGAAGAAAGAAACACTGGCAAATAAAGTGTATCAATATGAATTTGATTACACCGCTTTACAATCTGATAAGATCGCTTTAAATGGTTCCCACAGATTTGTCTTTTATGGATTGTATAGAGATAATCATCCAGAAGGAATAAAGGAACATGAATATAAAGAAGAAATAAAGAAGAGTTTTGAATCATTGACTAAAGAAACAGACACTAAACAGTTGCCTAAGGTTTCATTGAATGATTCACTGGGAGAACCACTGTCTGTTGAAAGTATGACCATAGAAGAATTAAATGAATATTATCCAAATCGTATTCAGGAAGAAAAAGCTGACGATGAAATGCTGTCATTCTTTACAGAAGATTATAGTCATGTGGCTTTAAAAGAAAAAGAAGTCGGCTTGGAACGTCAGCATGGACACATCATTTACAGTAAAAATGAATTGACCGTTGACGAACCGATCATGGCCACCACATCCTGGATGGCAGGGGTTTTCAATTCACAAATTGTTTTAGGAAATTCATCAATGAATAAATTCTTGACCAATACAAGAAATCACTTGAATGTATTGAAAACACAGGGGCAACGCATCTATGTGAAAATAGATGATCAATATCACTTGCTTACCATGCCATCAGTATTTGAGATGGGCTTCAATTATGCTAAGTGGATATACAAAACAACTGAAGACACTTTTGTTGTAACGAACATCACACACAGTCGATCGGACTCACTGAAATTAACTATAGAAACAGCAAGCGGGAAATCATATGCTTATAAGGTAACTAATCAAATTGCCTTGCATGAACAAGAATACACTGTGCCATACTGTTATAAACAGGATGGAAACATGATAACTTTTAAACCTGGCGAAAACAGCGTCAGCCGATCCACCTATCCGGAATTGACTTACTATATGTCCATTGAAGGTCCCAAAGTGACTTGTTCAGATGGATCCAGCTTGACAAATAAAAATGACGAAGCAACTTCTTCATTATTTGTGGTAGATATTCCAGAAACAAATACATTCTCGCTGATTATTCAAGGAACGATCACCGGGGAAGAATATACAGAAGAAGCATTCGATTTTAAACATGAAAAAGAAGCATTCCAGAATTACTATGCTTCATTGACAAACCAACTGTCGCTTGATCATCCCAGCGAGAAAGTGAAATCGGAAGTTGAAAAAATGAACATTGTATTATGGTGGTATACGCACGATATGTTTGTTCACTATCTATCTCCGCATGGACTGGAGCAATATGGGGGAGCAGCATGGGGGACAAGAGATGTCGCACAAGGACCAGCAGAGTATTTCCTTGCCATGAGACGATATGATGTCGTCAGAAAGATAATCATCAAGTTATATAGTCATCAGTTCATAGAAGATGGTAATTGGCCGCAATGGTTCATGTTCGATAACTATGAACACATTCACTCTGATGAAAGTCATGGAGACATTATCGTATGGCCGATGAAACTTTTAGGAGACTATTTAACGGCTACCGGTGACTACAGTATATTAAACGAAAAAGCGCCTTATCTTTCTTTAGAAACACATCGATCAACGGATGAAGAAGATACCTTATTGGATCACTTGAATAAAGAACTTTCGTATATCAAAGCTAATTTCCTTGATGGTACAGCCTTGTCTTCATATGGTGACGGCGATTGGGATGATACTTTACAGCCTAATAATCAAAAGTTGAAAAAACATATGGTAAGCAGCTGGACCGTTGCTTTAACTTATCAGGCTTTAAATAATTTAGCAGAAGGCATTCAAAAATCTGATAGTGAATTCAATAAAGAATTGAAGGACCTCGCTGAAAAAATAAAAAGAGATTATGATAAATATATTATGTCTGACAAAGTGATCCCTGGCTTCTTATATATGGAAAAAGAGCAGATCGATTTCATGATTCATCCCAAAGATACTAAGACAGGTATAACTTACCGGTTATTACCGATGATCAGAAGTATGATCAGCGAACTGTTTGATGAAGAGCAAGTAGAAACGCATCTGGATATCATAAAAAATGAACTGACATTCAACGACGGTATCCGCTTGATGAATAGACCCGCAACCTATAAAGGTGGAGTGAGTACGAATTTCAAGCGTGCAGAACAGGCAGCAAACTTTGGACGTGAAATAGGTTTATTATATATCCACGCGCATATCCGTTATATTGAAGCAATGGCTAAATTAGGAAAAGGCGATGAAACATGGAAAAATCTACTTAAGATCAATCCGGTAAATATCAGAGATCATGTTGAAAATGCGCAGAGAAGACAAAGTAATGCTTACTTCAGCAGCTCAGATGCAGCCTTTGATGATCGCTATGAAGCACAGAATAATTATGACAAACTGCGTAGAGGAGAAGTTGAGGTCAAAGGTGGCTGGCGCGTCTACTCAAGCGGACCTGGCATTTATTTAAACCAAATGATAGGAAATGTCCTTGGGATAAGAGAAACAGAAAAACAGCTCATCATCGATCCCGTACTACCTGAAGAATTGGATGGATTAAAAGTTTCAATGACATTATATGGTAAGCCCGTCACTTTCACATATAATGCCGAGACAGATAAGAAAGATTCTACAATTACAATCAACAATAAAAAAGTAGCAGCAGAGCAAAGCGAGAACAAGTATCGTGCTGAGGGAATAATTATTGAAAAACAAAAATTCCAGGATATGCTGGATGAGAATGAAAATAATATTCTCATTAAATATTAATCTAAATGTAAAGCTATGTCATTGAAAACGTTTTAGATTTACTTTATACTCAAACTATCGAAACGTTTCAACAAAATAAAAGGAGTGAAAACAATGGTCAAAAAGAACAAATTGATGATGGGACTATCGGGTTTGATGATGAGTGGATTGGTGCTGGCTGCATGTGGCAACGGCGGAGATAATGCTGATAACGGTGGCGGAGAAGGTGACAATGGTTCAGGTGAAACGGTCACCTTGAATTACGCAAACTGGAATTTAGGGACCGAAAGTGATCAAACAGTTGAACGTATGATGGTGGATGCATTTAATGAGTCTCAAGACGATATAGAAGTAGTTATCGATGATTCGATAACTACGGATGATTGGGACGGATCCTTATCAACTGCAGCCAGTGCAGGTGAATTACCTGACGTATTTATGATGAATAATATACCAACAAGTTATTCAAATGAATGGCTGATGGATATTTCCGACATGGCTGCCGAAGATGAGCAGTTCCAATCGATCCCTGAATCAGTAAGAACAGCATCAGAAATCGATGGTAAAACTGTTTCAATACCCTTTGCAACTCACTTGATGGGCTACTATGTCAATAATGATATCTTGAATGACAAGAACCTGCCTGTAGCGGAATACGGCATGTCGATGGACGACTTTTTAGAAGGGGTCCGCTCATCTACTAATATCAGTGAAGATACAGTAGGGTTAGAAAATGCTTCTCAAATCGTTGACTGGTATCCAGGTACAGTAAATGAAGACTTTGGATGGTTTACTTATAATGATGAGAATGGAATGTATTCCCTTGATTCAAGTGAAATGTCAGAAGGAGTCTCAACTGCTCAGGATTTAGGAGCGAATGGCTACACTTATGTCAACATGTCAGATGAAGATAAAGAACGCATGAGTGGCGACGATACAGGGGCTGCCTTCAGAAATGGTCAAATCACTTATTTCTACAATGGCACATGGATGAACTCATCATTCGCAACAGATACAGATATCGACTGGGACTTTATCGGTCTTCCTGGTGGTAACAGTGTCATCGTAAATGACTTTGTCGGTATTGCTCAAAATACAGAACATGCAGAAGAAGCTTATGAATTCGCTAAATTTATGACATTTGGTAAAGAAGGTTTCATGAAGCGTATTGAATTAGTCGAAGAAAACGACTTCGGCTTCAATACACTACCGATTTCCACTGATCAGGAAATCCTGGATGCGTATTGGGAAAAAGTTGATATCCCAGGAATCAAAGCAGCGTATGAAGACCTTGATGAATCAATGATCGAAGGATTTAAAGTAGTACCTGGCTTTGCCAAATCAAGATATGAAGCGACAACAGGCATATCGATCGGTGATGAAGAAAATGCAACGATAGGTTATATCATTGATCAAAGTGTTGCCGGCAATGTCAATTATCAGGACTATGCTTCGCAATTGCAGGAATTAGCGCAACAAGCACATGATGAAGCGGTGGAAGAAATGGGAATTTCTGAAGAATAATTAAATTGATTTGAATGAAAGGAAGATGATCTTGAAATCAAGACGACTCAAAAGGTTGATAGGTATGTTATCATTATCAGCTGTTTTTACAATTAACTTTACACAATCATATGCAGAAGAAAAAATAACTAATAACAGTGAAGAGTCAACCGAAACGAGTACTCTCTTGGATCAAGACTATCAGGACATTGTTGAAAAGCCTTATCATAAAGTGCTGAACGAATGGGATGACGTAAGTGAAGGTGACAGCGGCTTTCAAGCTGTCATCTCTCCCTCGTCCTTCAAAGGTGATAAAAAAGAAAATCTTATAACAGAAGACACAAGAGGATATGAAAAAAATGTCTGGCATCTGGGTGATGACGACGAGTTATCATTTGAAGTAGACATCGAAGAGTCAGGACTTTATCACGTAGGCATGGACTACTACCGTTTGAACGAAGGACTTGTAGATCCGGAATTATCCATAAAGGTAAATGATGAATTCCAGTATTTTGAAAGTAGACGTATCATTGCCCCGACTTACTGGGAAAACGAAAGCAATGACTTCGAAGAGAATCGTCACGGTAATGAACTGGTCCCGAATCAGGTGGCAATAGAAGATTGGTTCACGATGACTTTCAAAGATCCGAACAATGAATTTGCAAAAGGGTTGTTATTTTACTTAGAAGAAGGAACAAACGAAATCACATTGACACATGCTTCAGGAGAAATGCTTATTGGAGATATAAAAGTATTCTCGCCTGAAGATATCATCACATATGAGCGATACAGCAAGAATTTTTCAGATGAACAAACGAAAGATGAATTACTCGTTCAAGAAGCTGAACATCCAGATAGAAAAAACAGTTCCTATATACGACCGATTGCCCGCAAAGATGTCAACGCTGTCCCTTATGAGGTCTCAAGCCAGAAACTCAACACATTCGGCGGTGACTCCTGGACAAAAGGTGGGCAAAGTGTGACTTACGATATTACTGTTTTGAAAGAAGGACTTTATAATATCACGCTTAAAACCTTACAGGACGTCAAACAAGATGTGCCAGTGTTCAGAACAATAGAAATAAATGGCGACATTCCTTTTAAAGCGTTCGAGAATTATCGTATAGAGCCTAGCAATGATTGGATGAATCAGACCTTAGTTAATGAAGATAACGAACCTTACTCTGTATATCTTGAAGAAGGGAAAAACACGATCACATTAACTGCGAGTATTACACCTCTCACCCCTTTAGTAAATGAATTAAATGAAATGCTGCAGAGTATCAATACATTAGGATTGTCGATTTCACGTTTAACAGGGAATCAGCCGGATATGAACAGAGATTGGGATATCAGTGAATATATCCCTGATATAAAAGAGCGTTTTACTGTATGGATAGATTCACTTAATTCATATGCAAAAAACTTGAACACTCTTTATGGCAATAAAGAGGATAAAACGACGGATGAGGTTTCACTTGAATTGCTGATCCAGCGCTTGGAATCTTTAAGAGCGGAGCCGGATGAATTGCCTAATCGATTGACAGAATTGTCTGAAGGAAGCAGCTCAGCCACACAAATGGTAGGTGACTTGATCAGTCGCTTACAGGAATCACCACTATCCCTGGACAGATTCTATGTCCATTCTGAAAATTCAGATCTACCTGCACCTAAGAAAAAATTCTTGAACCGAATGAGCAATAAAGTGAAAGAATTTGTAGCTTCTTTTACAGCGAAAACATTCGATGTTGAAGACACCGACAGTGATGTGCTAGAAGTTTGGGTAGGACGAAATCAGCAGTATGTTGAATTGATGCAGAATATGGTTGATGCAAACTATACTGCACAAACCGGTAAAGAAGTACGTTTATCTGTCATGCCGAATGAACAGAAACTGATTTTGGCTAATTCATCTGATCAGCAGCCCGATGTCGCCCTGGGAGTCAGTGTAGGTCAGCCATGGGAACTGGCGATCAGAGGAGCAGCACATAATCTTAGAGAATTTGACGATTTTGAACAATTCAGCTCCAAATTTTCTCCAGGGGCATTCTTACCTATGATGATCGATGATGAAGTTTATGCAATGCCTGAGACTCAGGACTTCTACGTCTTGTTCTACCGCGAGGATATTATGGAGCAACTTGATATTCCTATTCCTGATACTTGGGATGATGTTGCCAATATATTACCTGAACTGCAAAGATTCGGAATGAATTTTTACGTTCCATTATCTGGCACAGCAGGGATAAAACCATTTATGTTTACAGCGCCCTTTATTTATCAAAATGGTGGTGAGATCTACTCTGAAAACGGCATGCAGACAGCAATCGATTCTCAGGGAGCAGTAGATGGGATGCAATTTATGACAGACTTATATACTTTATACAGTCTGCCTTTACAGGTACCGAACTTTTATAATTCCTTCAGGTACGGAGAGTTGCCTATTGGGATCGCTAACTTCCAGACATACGTACAATTGCTCTCTGCAGCACCGGAAATTAGAAACTCCTGGACCATAGCGCCGCATCCTGGTGTATTGAAAGAAGATGGAACCGTCGATCGATCTGCGCCCGGATCTGCACAGGGTGGAATGATCTTCGAAAAAAGTGAGAAAAAAGAAGAAGGCTGGGACTTCATGAAATGGTGGATGTCTGAAGATACCCAAGTCGAATTTGCTACAAATTTACAGACACTTTTCGGACCCGAATATATGTGGCATACAGCTAATTTAGATGCCTTCGAGGAATTGCCTTGGCAGGAAGAGCATAAATCAGTGATTTTGGAACAATGGGAATATTTAAAAGAAGTACCAAAAATACCTGGATCTTATATGGTGGAACGAGAGATCAGCAACGCATGGACAGATACCGTGTTTTATGGACAGAATGTCCGTGCTTCCCTTGATTACAGTGTGATCACTGCAAACCGGGAAATCCGTAGAAAAATGGAAGAGTTTAATTATATTGAAGATGGAGAAATCGTTGAACCTTACCGTGTTCCCCAGTTGGAAACAGTTAAAGAATGGATGAATCAAAATGATGAAGAGTAAGCAGAATAAAATTAAATATACCAGTGGTTGGGGAACCTTTGCGTTCCTCATACCCTATTTTTTGATGTTCCTTGTATTTATTATCGTACCTGTGATCATGGCTATATTTTTATCATTTACAAATTTTGACTCCATACAGTTTCCAACTTTTGCGGGACTTGAAAATTATGTGAATTTATTGACGCAGGATGAAGTGTTCATGCAGAAAGTTTTACCCAACACATTGAAGTTCTCATTGATCGTTGGGCCTGGCGGTTATATTTTATCCTTTATGGTTGCATGGATGCTGGCGCAAATTTCTCATAAACCACGTACGGTTTTAGCCTTGATCATGTACTCACCTTCTATGACTGCGGGGATAGCCATGTCAGTACTCTGGACGATAATTTTCAGTGGTGACGCCAATGGATATTTGAATAGTTTGCTGATCCGATTCAGTTTCATATCTGAACCGATTCAATTTCTGCAATCGCCTGAACATTTAATGAACATCATGATCATTGTTTCTCTGTGGAGTAGTATGGGAGTGGGCTTCTTAGCGATGCTTTCAGGAATATTGAATATCAATAAGGAAGTCTATGAAGCAGCCTATATTGATGGCTTATCCAATCGCTTTCAGGAGATTATTTATATAACGATCCCATCGATGAGACCACAAATGTTATTTGGAGCCGTTATGGCGGTGGTTGGTGCGTTCCAGGGGGGTATGATCGGTGTCGCCTTGTCGGGTTCCAATCCGACTCCGCAAAATGCGGGACAATTAATGGTCAATCACATTGATGATTATGGATTCTTGCGTTATGAAATGGGATATGCAGCAGCTATATCCGTATTATTATTATTATTGATCTATTCATTTTCTAAAGTAGCCACGAAATTATTTGGTGATAACGATTAAAATAGGAGGAGTATTATGTCAGCATTCAAAGGACGTCAGATAAATCCGAAAACGTTTCATAAAAGTCAATTAAAATTCTATGCTGTTCTGATCCCATTAGCCATATTTATGGGATTGCCGATCGTCTATATATTCAATCATGCGTTCAAGCCGATCGATGAACTCTTTGCTTTCCCTCCTAGATTTTTTGTCGAAAAACCAACGTGGCAGAACTTCAGGAATTTGTTTGAAAGTACAAGTCTGGGGGCTACACCAATGTCCCGTTATTTATTTAACAGTATCGTTGTAAGTTTAGTCGTTGTTGTTTTAACGATCATTGTCGCAACGATGGCAGGCTATGTTTTATCTAAAAAGCAATTTCGAATGAAAAAAGCACTGACGGAAATCAATACGATTGCATTGATGTTCGTAGCCACAGCCGTAGCGATACCAAGGTATTTCGTTATAGAACAACTGGGTCTCATCAATACATTCTGGGTGCATATATTACCGGCTTTAGCGATGCCAGTGGGATTATTCCTGATCAAACAGTTTATTGATCAGATACCTGATGAAATGCTTGAAGCTGCCATAATGGATGGGGCGAATGATTTTCAGATATATATAAGAGTCATCCTTCCCATGATCAAACCTGCTATTGCGACAGTGGCTATATTGGCATTCCAGGCTACCTGGAACAACGTCGAGATATCAGATGTATTTATAAATAATGAGAGTTTAAGAACCTTTGCCTTTTACATGAGCACGCTGGCCACAAAAGGTAACGCGGTCGCAGGGCAGGGCGTAAGTGCGGCAGCGTCATTGATCATGTTCATTCCAAACTTAGTGATCTTTATATTCTTGCAAAAACAAGTAATGGACACAATGGCTCATTCAGGTATTAAATAGTACAGGAGGGTAAACATGAGAAGAATAAGTAAGTTAACCGGATTTTTACTATTACTATTCATCATGCTTGTTTCTTTACCACTCCCGGTTGATGCTGCTGCGTATAAGACCTATTCAAAAGCACCAAGTGGAGAATTGGTAGAAACGCAGACAGCATATGAAGCGTATGATATATTGTTTAGTAATCAAATGAAAGCTCCTGAGGATATCGTCATAAAGGAAGATAAACTTTACCTTGTTGATTCTCAAGAGAAAAAAGTAATGATAATGAATAAACAAGGTGAGTTGATCGACAGTTTTGGTGAAGACATTTTATCTGGACCTACAGGAATAGATCTCGATAAAGATAATAATATATATGTCGCAGATGGTCTTTCTTCTCGTATCGTGAAATTTGCTCCTGATGGAAAAATCCTTGCCGAATTCGGTAGACCGGATGAACCGATCTTCGGTGAAACGTCCCCCTTTACGCCCAGAAAAATATCTGTAGATGTAAGAGGTAACATGTATGTGATCGGTGAAGGAGCAACTGCAGGAATTATACAAATGAATGCAGTTGGAGATTTTTTAGGATACTATGGCGCAAACGAAGCACCTACGAATTTTCTGCAGGTGATACGCGACAACCTTTTATCAGAAATACAACAGTCGAAAGTTTTTCGAAATGTCCCTCCAGCAACGAGTAATATCGATATCAATGATAAAGGGATCGTATATACCGTCACGACAACAGCTGAAACGAACAATATCAAAAAGCTGAATGTTGCCGGAGCTAACATGCTCGATGAGGGGACAGAACAACCCGAAAATGCTATCGATATTGCTTCAGGTCTTTATGATAATTTTTACGTATTGACCAGTGAAGGCGAAGTCATTGAATACTCTGACCAGGGATCCATCTTATTTAAGTTTGGTAAAAGGGATTCTGGATCACAGAGATTAGGGGTCTATAATAGTCCTTCAGCTATTGGTATTGACGAACAAGGAACGCTGTATGTAGTGGACTCGGAAGCAAAATTGATCCATAAACTGAAAACTACTGAATTCGCTGATGAAATACATAAGGGACTGATTCTTTATGAAGACGGAAAGTATACTGAGAGTGAAGAATACTGGAAAAACGTCATCAATATGAACCCTTCTTTCAAAATGGCGCGATATGCTCTTGGAGAATCTTATTTTCAACGAGAAAAATATTCTCAGGCTTTAAATTCATTTGAAACAGCCAAAGACATACCGGCATATTCAGACACTTTTTGGGAAATAAGGAATGACTGGTTTCAGAAGAACTTAGGAATGACTCTATTTATAATCATAGTTCTGTTTATCTTATTTAAAGTGGTCAATTACTTGGTGAAACGTAAAACAGGCAAAACACTTTATCAGATGTTTAAAGAAAGAACCAGTAAAAGAAAACTGCTGAGAGAGCTTGGGTATGTTTTCCGGATGTTCAGGCATCCTTTAGATACTTTATATGAGATTCAGAATTTAGGTAAATCTTCGGTCACAGCAGCGAGTATTATATACGGTATATTAGTAATCGAATTTATATTATTTAATTACTTTACTGGTTTTATATTTAATTACAAGTTGCTTGAAAGTTATAACATTTTCATGTTAGTCCTCTTGTTTATACTTAGTTTTGCTTTGCTTATCAGTATGAACTATATGGTTTCGACCATAACTGAAGGGGAAGGGTCATTCAAAGACATTTATATGGGTGTGGCTTATTCTTTTGCACCGCTTCTCGTAGGTATGATACCAGTCATACTGTTATCTAATGCCTTGACCTTGAATGAAGCATTTTTATTCAACTTCCCGATTCAAATCATGATTGTATATACATTGGTGCACCTTGTGATGGTCATCAAGGAAATGCATGATTTTGAAGGCTGGAAAATCGTTCAGAATATACTTCTGACTTTATTTGCAGCTGTGATCACAGTCGTTGTTTTATATATTATGTATATTTTATTTGTTAATCTGTATGATTTCGTCTATGAGTTAGTGTTGGAGGTGTTGACACGTGTATAAAAAATTAACGATGCTGTTTGTTTGTGTAGGGATGCTCAGTTCAGTGACCTTGGCTGCTTATGCAAATGAGAATGTAAAAGAAGACGCCTCAACAAAAGAGACGGAAACGATTCAAACAAATACAGACGAACAGACTGAAAACCTTGATAAAATTACGGAAGAAGGGACACTGGAGACCCCTTATGACATGTCTGAAGTTGAAAGTCCCAATCCTTCACTGGATAATTTTGAATTAATAGCTGAGAATGAGGCAACTGCTTTATATTTAGAAAATGATACACTAGCATTCAAAGTGTTAAACAAGGAAACAAATTATATTTGGAGTTCCACAATAGACAACATTGAAGAAGAGAATCTTAATGACACATGGCAGTCATTTGCTCGATCTGCCGTATCGATAACAAGTGTCAACGGAAACAATAAAGAACAGACAGAGTACATTTTAGATGAAAAAACACAAGTAGACGTAACTAAAACTGATAAAGGTTTCAGTGCAGTCATCACATTTCCTTCGTCTATCCAAGTGACCCTGAAAGTCGAGATTGAAAATTCAAGTTTCAGCGTGGTTATTCCTGAAGAATCGATTAAAGAAACAGACGAAGCGAGATTAAAAAATCTATCACTCTATCCATTCTTGGGAGCGACCAAACAACAGGAAATAAGTGGTTATCAATTTATTCCAGATGGTTCAGGAGCGCTTCTTCGTTTCGACGATGATACGGCACGTATGGATTATCCTTATCGTGCAAGATTTTATGGAGAAGATTCAGGGATCGTTAAGAGTAAAGCTTTAACAGATGAAGAAGCTGCTCATAATTTATCTTTACCGGTTTATGGATATGTACATGGAGTGAATCAAAATGGCCTGTTTACGATCGTTGAATCAGGGGCGCCTTACAGCGAAATCGTCGCCCAAAAAGCTGGACTATCTACTGAGTTCAACTGGCTGACAACAGAATACATTTTTCGATCAGAATATAGACAGCCTACAAGTCGAAGTGGGGCACAAGCAATCGACAGTATACAAGATAAACGGAATCAATTTGATATAAAATTACACTTTGAGTTATTAAAAGAAGATTCAGCGAGTTATGTAGGAATGGCGAAAATGTACCAGAAATACCTTCTGGAGCATAATATACTGAAGGAAGATAAAAAAGAAACACCTCCCGTTCGTCTTGAATTTTTAGGCGGAGAAAAAGAAGAAGGACTTTTTTGGGACAGCTACATCACAATGACGCCGATAATGGATGTTTATGACCACGTGCAATCTTTGAAAGAAAAAGGTTTAAGTGAAGCGATGCTTGTTTATAGAGGCTGGTATGATGGTGGGGCTACAGGATCTCTACCTAGTAAGTTTCCAATAGACAGCCATTTAGGGAAAAAAGATGAAGTCATTGAAGTCAAAGACCAGCTGGGTCAGCTCGGATTCGATCTTCATTTTCAGACAGATTATACACGAGCCTACCATCGACCAACAAAAATTGAAAATAATGAATTTATCGAACAAATCAACGCTAATACTCTGATGTTTAATCAAGAAGAAGGAACTCCTTATTCTTATTTGCTTCCACAAGGGGCACATGACCTTTTAGAGAAAGATAAGGATGAATACGAAAAATATGGCATGACGAATCTAGCATTAAAAAACACTCCTCAAGCTTTATTTTCATCGTATAATAAGGGAAACAGGCATAGTCGAGATGAAAATATGCTTGAAACGATTGAACTGATTGAAGATATGAAGAAAAATACAGCAGATGATCTGGCATTATATGAACCGAACAGTTACCTTTGGCAATTAATGGATAGTTATCTTGATATACCAATGGATAATTCAAATTACATTTACATGACCGATAATGTGCCCTTCATTCAAATCGTTCTAAAGGGATATGTTGATTATTACGCGCCATTTTCCAACTTTGTGCCTAATCAAAATGAACATTTACTGAAAATGGTAGAGTACGGAGCGTATCCATCTTTCTATTTGACAACAGAAGATCCTTATAAATTAATTGAAACAGAATCAAATAATCTCTATACATCTGAATTCGAAAATTGGGAAGCTTCGGTTTTGAATCAATACAAAGAAATTAAAAAAGTGGCCGAAGCAACGGAAAAGGCAACGATCGTAAACCGCGAAATAGTAGAAGAGGGTTTGATCAAAGTGACCTACTCTAACGATACAGTTATACAAGTCAACTACCAAGAAGAAGCAGCTGAAACAGCCCATGGTACTGTAGACGGAAAGTCATTTACTATAACCAAAGGGGGAGTCTAGATGATAAAGAAAATAATGAAAAATCCAGAAAATAAAGGCTATTTATTTATACTTCCCTGGCTGATCGGCTTTGTTACTTTAACGATTTATCCGATTTTATACTCGTTTTACCTCAGCTTTTTTGATGTCACGATTACAACTGAAGGGATCCAGACAGAAAGCGTCGGCATTGAAAATTACCAAAGTGCCATGACGAGTGATATAGAATTCATCAATCGTCTGATAGAATACGTTAGAGAAATACTTATTTCTGTTCCGTTGATAGTGATCATATCTTTATTGATCGCCTTATTACTCAATCAAAACATTAGATTCAAGGGTGTGTTTAGAACCATCTTCTTCCTGCCTGTGATTATCAGTAGCGGACCTGTTCTGGACAAGCTTATAGGTCTCGATATAGCGACTTTGAACATGGTGGAAACTAATGCCCTTTATGAAATGATTGCCGGCATGGACAATATTCTTGCCAGCTCCTTTGTTTACATTATCGATAATCTTATTATACTTTTATGGTTCTCAGGAGTACAAATACTTATATTCAATTCAGCCCTGCAGAAAGTAGACAAAAAGATTTATGAAGCTGCGTCTATCGATGGAGCATCGTCATGGGAAAGCTTTTGGAAAATCACTCTCCCATCTTTATTTCCAATGATCATGGTAAATATAGTCTATACGACGGTGATGTATTCAGTTTCTTCATTAAGCACGATCGTTGGTCATATTCAATCCAATATGTTCCAATTAGAAACTGGTTTTGGCTATGCTTCTTCATTGTCCTGGATATATTTTATTCTGATCGTTCTGGTCTTAATAACATTCACAGGCATTATCGGACTTTTCAATCGCAAGTATAAATAAGAGAGAGGGATTGACTATGAAAACATTAGAGAGCCAGCCGCCTACGAAGCGTAAGCAGAAAAAACAACCGTCAAAATGGGTCAAAGTTAAAAAAAGGCTGCTCGGAACAAACTCAGATAGGGGTTTGATAATGAAAGTCATATTTTATGCTCTACTTATCAGCGTAGGATTTGTCTTTTTATATCCAGTCATTTACATGATATCTTATTCTTTCAAAGATCTAAGTGACTTGCTGAACTCTTCAGTCAATTGGATTCCGACGCATTTTTATACTGAGAACATTACACGCGCCTATGAAGTTTTAGATTATATACCTACTTTGCTTGAAACAATATTTGTAGCAGTAGTACCCTCAGTTTTACAAATGATGGTAGCAGCTGTTGTAGGATATGGTTTTGCGAGATATGATTTCAAAGGTAAAAGAATACTACTCGTATTAGTTATTAGTACCTTTGTTATCCCGCCGCAAATCACAGTAATACCAAGATATATTCTATTTAATAATTTAGGTCTGCTTGGAAGTATAGCGGCTTATGCGATTCCTGCAGGTTTGGGGCAGGGGATAAACAGTGCGATATTCATCTTGATATTTTATCAGACCTATCGTGCCATACCCGTGTCACTGATCGAAGCAGCCCGATTAGATGGAGCAGGGGAGTTTAAAATCTTTACCAAAATAGGCATACCTATGGGACTATCAGCATTTATAATCAGCTTCTTGTTCTCATTAGTCTGGTATTGGAACGAAACATACTTGGCTTCAATATACTTTGGTGGAACATTGAGCACCTTGCCTTTAGAATTACAGCGTTTCGTTGCTGCTTACAATAATATGTTCCCAGGCAGCGGTGGCGACGGAATAGCAGGAGTAAATGAAGCAATCGAATTAGCAGCTACGTTGTTATCGATCATTCCACTGCTGATCATTTACTTCATTTCGCAAAAATGGTTTGTTGAAAGTATAGATAGATCCGGAATAACCGGTGAATAAAAAAGGAGAGTATTGACAAAATGAACAAAGAAGAAATACTGGAACTGGAAATGAAAGGCAGCTTCGACTTTTTCTGGAAAGAAGCGAATACGGACGAAAATAGTCCAGGTTATGGTCTAGTACGTGACGGGAACGGAGAAAAAGACGAACACAGAGCTAGTATTGCCTCTGTCGGCTTTGGTTTAAGTGCCATCGTGGTAGGTGTGGATAAAGGCTGGATAACTAAAGATGAAGGACATAAGAGAGCATTAGGAACACTTAAAACTTTTTGGCACAATGCAGAACATCTGAATGGTTTCTATTATCATTTTCTTAATTTAGAAACAGCTGAAAAGTTCGAAGCATTTTATGACTGTGCATCGATCATTGATACGGCTTTGCTGGTAAATGGGGCCATCACTGTCGCTGAATATTTCGGTGGCGAAGTGTATGAATATATGGACAAAATATATCATCGTATCGACTGGACAAAGTATTACGATGAAGAGCGTAATCTTTATTACATGGGCTATACTGAAGAAAAAGGCGGCTTTGGTCAATGGGATATGTATGCAGAACAACTAATGCAGTATATTTTAGGTGTCGCTTCACCGACACATGCCGTCCCGGCGAAAATTTACAAAGGTTTTGATCGTGAACTAAGAACGTATAAAGATTTTGAATTTTATGCCACAAGACATAATCCATTATTCGTTCATCAATATTCTCATGCATGGTATGACTTTGAAAACGTCGTGGATGAAGATGGCATCAACTGGTTTGATAATTCGGTATCAGCATCACGAGCACAAAAACAATATGCGATCGACCATCAGGACAACTATCCTTCTTACGGTGAAAACACATGGGGATTTACTGCGTGTGATGGGCCAAATGGTTATCATGCACATGGCGCTCCGGCTTACGATATAGACAATAAACCGTTAAAAAATGACTATGGAACCATTGCTCCCACGGCTGCTTTAGGCTCTATCGTATTTACACCAGATGATTCTCTGAATGTACTTGAAAACTTTTATAATAATATTCCGGAATTATGGAGCGAATATGGATTCCTGGACTCATTCAATGCGGAAGATAATGATTTATGGGTAGCTAAAAGAGTTATAGGTATCGATAAAGGCGCGACATTACTGATGGCCGCGAACTATCAGAGCGGTCTGATTTGGAAGCTTTATATGCAGAACAAGTACGTCAAAAACGCAACAGAAAAATTGAACTGGGTAAAAACATCTAAGTAAACCATTGACCATATAAGAAGAAAATATTAAAGGAGAGTATTCTAAGTGAAATTACTTTTTATTGATGTCGATTCACTGCGACCGGATCATCTAGGGTGTTATGGCTATAAGAGGAACACTTCCCCTGTTATTGATAAAATAGCTGAGAAAAGTGTCCGCTTTACAAATTATTATACGTCAGATGCACCTTGCCTGCCTTCAAGAACAGCCTTGACAACAGGAAAAATGGGTATAAGAACAGGATTGATCAACCATGGTGGAGAAGCATCAAAATTAAGAGTATCAGAACAGGATCTTGATTTTAAAGATAATTTAGATCGATTCAGCTTCGCAGGAATATTTAGACAAAAAGATATGGACACAACATTGATCAGTACTTTCCCTGAACGTCATTCAGCCTGGCATTTTAATGCTGGATGGAACCAAGTCATCAATGTTGGAAAACTAGGGGACGAGATCGCTTCAGATATCACGCCACTGGCTATAGAAAAATTGAAGCAAAAAGAAGGACAGGATGACTGGGTCTTATACGTCAACTACTGGGACCCGCACACCCCTTATCGTACGTCAGAAAGTTACGGGGAGCCTTTTGAAAATGATCCTTTGCTTCATGGTTGACCGAAGAAAAAATAAAAGAAGATCGAAAATTAGTCGGCCCTCATTCGGCAAGGGAAGTCGACATGTTCTGGAATAGACTGATCCCCGGATTCCCGAGACATCCCGCTGAAATAAAAGATATGAATGACATGCGGATGCTGATCGACGGTTATGATACGGGAATACGCTACATGGATGATCATTTGGGGATGCTTATGGAAGAACTGGAAAGACAAGGCATAGAAGATGACGTCATGATCATTATCACAGGAGACCACGGTGAGAACTTAGGTGAACTGGGTATTTATGCTGAACATGGTACTGCAGACAAATACACTTGTAATGTTCCGATGATCATAAAAATGCCTGGGTCAAAAGAAGGACATGTAGACAACGAATTACACTATAGCCTGGATATCCTGACTACACTTTGCGATCTGCTTGATGCAAGAAAAAGTGACGATTGGGATGGACAATCTTATGCTTCCACTTTAACTGAAGGAAAAGATAACGGCAGAGATTATTTAGTAATCAGTCAAAATGCCCATGTATGTCAGCGAAGCGTGCGATTTGATAACTGGCTATATATACGCACCTATCATGACGGGTATCATTTATTCGATAAGCATCAACTTTATGATTTGAAGGCTGATCCGCATGAGACCACTGACCTCTCAGATGAACATCCGGAAGTAGTGAAAGAAGCCATTGAGACATTAGCGACATGGCACGATGAAATGTTGAGTAAAATGAACGTCCCCCATGATCCTATGTGGACAGTTTTGAAAGAGGGAGGACCGTATCATGCGAATGGTCATCTAGAAATGTACATCAATGAACGGCTGATTCCGACTGGCAGAACGGAAGCAGCAGAGAAACTCAGAGAAAGACACCCTCACGAATTCAAATAGATCTGACCGAACATAGGACTGACAGTCTACTTTCCCGGAATACTCAGAGCTCTGATTATTCTGGGAAACTATTGTTCAGAGACTAAACTTACATTTTAAGGAGTAATGAAATGACTTGGTGGAAAAATGCAGTAATGTATCAGATTTACCCTAGAAGCTTTCAGGATTCTAACGGAGATGGGATAGGAGACATACAAGGGATCATCAGTCGACTTGATTATTTAAAAGAACTGGGGGTCACAGGCATATGGTTAAGCCCAGTTTATGAATCTCCAAATGATGATAACGGGTATGACATCAGTAATTATCAAGCGATCAACCCTGAGTTTGGAACAATGGAAGATATGGATCAATTGATAGAAGAAGCTAAAAAACGTAATATCCATATTGTAATGGATCTAGTCGTCAACCATACATCTGATGAACATAAATGGTTTAAAGAAGCTTTAAAAGGCAAAGAGAATAAATATAGAGATTACTATATCTGGAGAGACCCTGTGAACGGCAGTGAGCCAAACGATCTCGTTTCCATGTTCAGTGGTTCTGCCTGGGAATTGGATGAAGACTCACAACAGTATTTTCTTCATTTATATAGTAAAAAGCAACCCGATCTGAACTGGGAGAACCCTGCTGTCAGACAGGAAATATATGATATGATGAATTTCTGGCTGGAAAAAGGTATCGGTGGTTTTCGTATGGACGTTATTGACTTAATAGGCAAAGAACCAGACAAGTTGATAACAGGCAATGGCCCCAAATTACACGACTATCTTCAGGAAATGAATCAGCGATCCTTTGGGAATTATGATGTCATGACTGTTGGTGAAACGTGGGGAGTCACTCCGGAAAAAGCTCCCTTGTTTGCTTCTCCTGAACGTAATGAGTTATCAATGGTCTTTCAATTCGAACATTTAACCTTGGATGAAAAACCGGGGACATCAAAATGGGACTTATTAGATCTGGATTTCCTGAAACTAAAGCAGGTATTCAAAAAATGGCAGACAGAGTTACCCGATGATACTTGGAACAGTTTATTCTGGAATAATCACGATACTCCGCGGATCGTTTCACGGTGGGGAAATGATGAAGAATACAGAGAAAGAAGTGCCAAGATGTTCGCCATACTCCTTCATCTAATGAAAGGAACACCCTATATCTATCAAGGTGAAGAAATAGGGATGACGAATCAGCCGATTTCAGACATCAAAGAAGCGGAAGACATCGAATCGATCAATCTCTATTATGAACGGTTAGATCAGGGTTATTCTCATGAAGAAATCATACGTTCGATAAACGCCAAGGGAAGAGATAATGCACGCACGCCAATGCAGTGGAACGATGATAAACATGCAGGCTTTACAGAAGGCGAACCCTGGTTGAAAGTAAATCCGAATTATAAGGAAATAAATGTAGAGAATAATTTAGAACGAAAAGATTCCGTGTTTTATACGTATCAGAAGCTTATAGAACTAAGGAAAAACAATCCGATCATAACACAAGGTACATTCAAGCTCTTATTTGAAAAGCACCCCCAGCTTTTTGTTTATGAGCGTCAATATGATAATGAAATTTGGATAGTGATTGCCAATTTCAGCGAAGAACAATGTGATGTTACACTTGATGAAATGAACAATGGTTTTGAAATGATCATGTCCTCGACTGGAAAAGAACCATCTAATTATTCCAAATTTAAATTGGAACCATATGAAACACTTGTCATAAAAAATCAATAGAATAAAAATGGCTGCACACTAGTGTAAAACAAGTGTGCAGCTGATTTCATTTTCATTTAATTTATCAGAAAATCTTCTTTTTTCAGTAAATGTTCGGGGTTACTTCCGATCTCTGTATTGTGGAAAGACTCTCTGATCACACCATCATTTAAGTAGTTAGCAATGGCAAGCATAATCATTCCCTGGTCCAACGCCAAGTATGACTGCGCAACCGTTTCTGTTTTCAAGTTGACGGAGTCATAGTAGCCATACTCACCGTATATATCATATTCTCTTAACTTTTTTAAATTAGACATAACAGCGTCACTGTCATAATCTAAAGCAAGGAAGCTTGCATGCGGGGTCACTGTTGACTGACTCTCATAGCCCGAAATCCCCATTTCTGGAACACCAAATTCTGAATAACCATTTAGCGTTGCTGCCGGGGAAAGACCCCAGGCATTCAAGTCGTTAATTTCTGCATACTTGATTTGGGCCTCAACATGTCTTGCATTATTCAAACCTAATCCTTTTTCTGCTAATTGTATTTCATCTAATATAAGTGCCGGCATGAGACCTTCAAACATACTACCTCCCCAGCTGGGAACAAAGGTAATGTCTTCATACTCATAATGACCCTGATAGAGCTCTGTTCCATCATAAGTCACTTTTTCACCTTCAGGAATTTGAGACTGCCAAGTATCTGACGGTAACTGTGTACGATTCATTGCCCACCAGTGTTTTTCAGGTACATCTCCTTTTCCGATAGCCAAGTAGCTCGTCATGCGCGTTTCAGAATAAAAAGTACCGTAATGATGATCGGTCATTTTTTGTTCAGCGACATCGTATCCCCCACGAAACAAATCGTGATCTTCATCATACAAAGAACGGTAATTCATCTTATCAACTAAATCACTGCTTTGCGCATTTAGACCGTCAAAATATTCTCCTGCAATTATGAGGCTTGCAGTCAGCCATCCATTATCAACCATGGAAATGAACTGACCCCAATCCGACATGATTTCTCCTGAATTTATGTAGTACCAATTATAATAGAGACCGTTCCACGTATCCATTTCCTGTAATGTATCAAGAGTTGCTGCTATCTTTTCCTGTCCTTCTTCACGTGAGATGACATCTAAATCTACTGCAGAAACAGTACTTAGTATATACATCGCAATATTCGTGGGAGAAGTGTGGCCGGCTTTATCAATATGGTCTCTTACATCCACTCTGTCTGATGTAAGACCCGTTTTTTGATCAGTAAATTCTTCAAAGAAGGCATAGGTATCTTTAGCCACAGTATTAAGTTCTTCTTCATGCTTTTTTTCTGAGGATTCGCATCCAATTAAAAAGACAGCAAAAAACAAGATAAACACTTTTTTCATAAAGTCACTCCTAACGTTTTGATCACTTAAAATTTTAATTTTCACCGGTAATTCCGATTTAAAGACAATAATAGGTGGCAGTTTTATTACAATAAACACTTTACTGAAAGCGGAAAATGATCGGAAGGATAAGAACCATGAAACTTATCCGTTAAGGTTTCAGTCTTTAAAACTTCGACATCCCGATCGTAAAAAATATAGTCGATTTTACTCATGTCACTCCAGCTGGGATCAGAATCTAAAGTGCTCATAGTGCATGAGACATCCGGACCGACTTTATGAGGCGCAAGGGTTTCGCAATCCAAGAAATCATTGGTGATTACTTTATACCAGCGCTCTGAGCATCCACCGTTAAAATCACCCATCAGAAAAACAGGTCCTCTATCCTTTAATCTAGGCAATTTTTTTGCAATGAGTTGGGCAGAATGATAGCGTGCAGTTTCACTGACATGGTCAAAATGTGTATTTATAAACGTTAGTGTTTGCCCTGTTTTGATTTCTTTTAGAACGGCTGTCGTGAATATGCGTGGATAAGCCGCTTTCCATTCAACAGCTTGACTATTTTTAGAACCAGAAGGTGAGAGCCATGACGTTTCGGTTTCAATAAGATCAAACTTATCAGATTTAAAGATAATAGGATTGTATTCGGCATCACGTGATTCAGAACGCTTTGAACCGACCACTTCACAACCAGATAAAGACTTGAAATCATCTAACTGGTTTTGTCTTGTTTCTTGTATCCCTAGTATATCCCAATCATTTATTTCAATCTGCTTTTTTATATAAGAAAATCTATGAGACCAGCGGAATCTGCTGCCTTCAGCGCCGTCAGCGTGAGTGTCTGTTCTGATATTATATGTAGCAATTTTATATATGTATTTTTCCAATTCAATGCTCCTTATGTTTTGATGTCATTTTAAAATGGTAAACCATTAATTATAGATTGATAATTTTTGTTTAAAGAAAATCAGTTAAAAACTAGTAATAACGTCTTTATCATACATGCGAAACGTTTCTATTGCAAGCGTTTTATTTGTAAAAGAATTGTGAAATTAATACAATAAAGATAAAGATTATGGTATATTAGTTGTATAAGCCAAAAAGAATGGAGGGGCAATGAATGGTCGGTATACGTGATATTGCAAAAAAAGCTGAGGTATCTATATCAACAGTCTCTTACGCGTTAAATAATAGTCCAAGGGTAAGTGAAGCGACAAGAAAAAGGATACAGACCATTGCTCAAGAAATGAATTATATCCCCAATATGGCAGGTCAGAATCTGAGAAAACAAAAGACAGATATTATAGCTGTTTATTTGTCTTCTTATCAAGGTACATTCTATTCAGAACTTCTTGAAGGGATGAATACAAAAGCTAATGAATTAGGATTTGATCTAATCGTTTGTTCTGGGAAGAGAGCGCACTTATTTTTACCCCAGCGATTGATCGATGGGATTCTGGTTATAGATATGACCTATACAGATGAGGAATTATTAAAATATGCTGATTTGAAGTATCCAATAGTGGTATTAGATCGAAAGCTCGAGCATGATAACGTAAAGACGGTGTTGCTTGATAATAGAACAGGATCTCAAGCAGCTGTGAAAGATTTAATAAAAAAAGATGTTGATAAGATTTATATTATCTCAGGACCGCAAAAAAACTACGACAGTATAGAAAGAACTAAAGCCGCTGTTGAAGTAGCAGAAAGTGAGAAAATCCCATATGAAATTATAGTAGGAAATTTTGATGAGACCTCTGGCTACGAAGCTGGATCAAAAATAGAAATAGAATCATGGAAAAAATATGGGGTCTTTGCACTAAATGATGAAATGGCTCTTGGAATTTATAATTACATGTATGAAAATGATATAGATATCATTAATCAGCTGATAATAAGCGGATTTGACAAAAATAAAGTCATGCAGTATTTAAATCCGCCTATAAAGAGTGTATACTATTCAAAATATGAGTGGGGAGCTAAAGCTGTTACTGTTTTAAATGATCTGATTAAAGAAAAAGAGACAGAAGATGAATTAATTGCTACATATTATGGGACGAATTAAAAAAAGCTGCCACGAATGGCAGCTTTTTCTGTTTAATATTCTTCACTTAGTTCGATCGAAATGGCTAGCGTACCCCATTCTTGTTCTTTTTCTGGAGGATAAATCACATGCGTACGTTCAAGCATTTCCTCAAGTGTTGCATCTTTAGAACCGAGTGCGTCTGCAGGAAAAGCTTGAAACATCTCCTTAAAGGTAGGGAAGTGAGACAACTTTGTTATGCGTACCGTAACAGCTTCAAAAGGATTAGTTAATTTATTGAAGGTGATAAAGTCGCCTATTTTCAACTTCTGTCGTTTCAAATCATTCAGGCGGACTTCCACCGTTTTTTCGCCTGCTTCCACTAATTTGAAAGGCTTATCGTAAAGCCCCATAAAATAATGCATAGGGATTGTTCCTTTCTTGAAAAAACCTCCTGAAAAGACAGGAGGTTTTTCAGTATAGTTCCTATTTCAATAATGCTCATTCAGGCTTTGCTTCCTATTTTTCGTGAGTGTCAATCGAACTTACATAACTTTTTGGTGAGGTTCTAGTCATTTATGACGTAGAACCGCAGTATGAATCGACAATGAGGAGATTCACTACCTTATTGTCTAGTTATTTAAGTTTGACACGTTCACGAAAAAAGATAACCCAAGCCATTGCGCGGGATGCTCATTCAGGCTTTGCTTCCTATTTTTCGCGAGTGTCAGTCGAACTTAAATAACTTTTCTTATGCCCAGGCGCCTTTGCGGAAGACTGGGACACGTGTGCCGTCTTCGCGGATGCCGTCGATATCCATTTGGTCTGATCCGATCATGAAGTCTACGTGAACGTCAGAGCGGTTTAAGCCGGCTGCTTTGAGTTCTTCTTCAGACATTTCAGTTCCGCCTTCTAGGTTGAAAGCGTAAGCGGAGCCTAGTGCTAAGTGGTTGGATGCATTCTCATCAAATAGGGTATTGAAGAATGTTAAACCAGATTGTGAAATTGGTGATGCGTCAGGAACGAGAGCGACTTCGCCAAGTCGAGCCGCACCTTCGTCAGCTTTAATTAATTCTTTAATGACATCTTCGCCTTTATCAGCGGAAACGTCCACAACTTTTCCATCTTTGAAGTGGAATGTCATGCCTTCGATAATGTTACCAGCATAGCTTAATGGTTTTGTGGAAACAACCACACCGTCTACGCGATTTGCGTCAGGTGCGCTGAACACTTCTTCTGTAGGCATGTTAGCCATAAAGCGTTCGCCGCGTGAGTTCAAACTACCAGCACCTTCCCAGCGGTGGTTTTTAGGTAGTCCAACGGTTAAATCTGTTCCTGGCGCAGTGTAGTGTAAGGAAACAAATTGTTCTTTATTTAATTCGTCAGCTTTGGATTCCAATGTTTTATCTTTGTTTGTCCAAGTTGCGACAGGGTCTTCGTCATATAAGTGAATTGATTTGAAGATTCTGTCCCATAAAGCATCCACACGTTCTTCTTTCGTTTCTAGATCAGGGAATACTTTTTCTGCCCATTTTTCACCAGCAGCTGCCGCAACAACCCAGCTGACTTTGTTTGATTGGGTTGCTTTACGCATAGCAGAGAAAGCTTTTCCTCTTGCTTTTCGAGCAGCCGCAATCTTTTTATTGTCGAGTCCTTTTAGAGAATCAGGATCAGATGAGCGCACGCTAATACGGCTTGCTCCTTTTTCGATGTGATCCAGAGATTCATCTACTTTGTACTGTTCAACGGTTGAAACAACGTCTAGAGGAGCATGCTTGAAAGTTGAACGCGTGATTTGATCATCTGTCCATTTGACGATGACTTCTTTAGCTCCACGCTGGTAAGCTGCCTCGGTAATAAAGCGAGCAAGTTCTGCTTGATCTACGTCAACGCTCAAGACAACGGTATGCCCATCAGAAACATTTACACCAGTTGAAACGAGTAAATCCGCATATTTTTTTAAATTTTCTTGGAAATGTGGTAATGTCATTTAAATTCCTCCTATATATTTTTATTACTCTAATAATATTAGCATAGATGACAGTTTGTCACAATCTAAAACTTTCATCAAATTTTAATGTACTCAGATAAGTAATCGGATGATATAAACAAAATTGTTTAATATTTACAAAGATAGTCCAGTTGTATCGATCATATTAATTAAGTTTATTAACTTTTCACAAGAATACTTTCCTGTAAATAACCATAATGGTATAATAATGGAGAAGTAAGTGGAATGATTTACATAGTAGATGATTATACGTGTTAGGAGTGAGGGATGTGTCAAGGAAAAAGAGGATTATGAAGAAACATATTCTAGATGCCGCTTTAGATCTTGTTAAACATGATGGGTTTGAGGATTTTACTGCCCGTCGCATTGCTGAATCGTTGAATGCATCTACTCAACCCATATATAAAGACTTTAAAAATATGGATGATTTGAGAGAGCATTTGCTTCTTTATATTAAAACGATGGTGCAGGAAGAAGTATTTAAAGTGACTACTGGCGATAGGGGTTTGGTAGTTGTCTGTGCCAATTACATGCGCTTTGCAAAAAAAGAAGGCACGCTTTTCTGTGCAATCTTTATGGGAAAAGGACATCCCGCTGATGATTTAAATGCCTACGTGTTGAATTCCATATACGACGTTTTGGAAAACATGTCGGAATTTGAAGATTACACTGATCGAAAAGAATTCATGGAAATTATATGGCCAGCGGTACATGGTGCTGCTGTATTATCCGCTCAGGGGCAATTGGACTATCATGAAGAGGAGATAGATAATATTGCCAATTCTATAATATATTATGGAAAAACGGTTTGGAAAGACAAGAAGGTAGGCAAAATTTAGTTAATTAGAAAGACTTATCCAAATGATTTTCATTTAGAGAAGTCTTTTTTTTTAGGTTGCTTTAAGCTGTTTTGTTTTCATAGGCAGCTATCAATTTTTTGGCAAAGGCTTTAAGATTTTCTGCATCTTCTTCTTCAGGATTCAAGTTAACTTTGACATTTTCAGCGCCAAAAGTTGCGCCAGTTTTTTCAAATTGTTCATCAAAATCGTCAACTGATTTACAGTATTTCTCGTAAAACGTATCACCTGAACCAAAGTTTCCATAAATTTTGCCACTCAAATCGACGTCTTCTAATTCTTCATAAAAATCAACAATTTCATCAGGCAAGTCTGCGTCTGTCCCGTAGGTGTATGTACCAACTATGTTGATATCGTACTCAGTATAGTCTTCTGGATCAGCAACAATACTTTCTACAACCTCGACATCAGCACCAAGTTCGATGAAAGCTTGTTCCAAAATTTCCGCACATTCTTCTGTATTTCCCGTCAAGCTTGCGTAGACAATCATTACACTCGGCATCGTTTTATATCCTTCTTTCTGAAAAATCTCATTTATAGGTTCGTATTCATCTCATCAAAAGAAGAATACCATTTAAACGGATGCAATTCAATAAAAGACAGAAAGACATGACAGATTCAGACCTTTAATTATGATAAAGTCTGCGGAACAGGTATAATTGATAAGAAGAATGACGTTATAAAATGCATTTAAAATTGAGTACATAAAGGAGATTAGGTTTATGACTAAAGCAGTTGTGATTGTTAATCCGTCAAGCGGCCGTGCTGAGGGGAAAATATATGGCCCTAAAGTTCAAACAGAGCTTGAGAAAATATATGATGAAGTGGAATTGAAATGGACAGAAAAAGAGGGGGATGCGACGCGATTCACCCGTGAAGCAACGCAGCAACAAGTGGATGCTATTTATGCGCTAGGTGGTGACGGGACTGTCAATGAGTGTGTGAATGGGATTGCGACTGAAGAAAATCGTCCACCCTTTGGCTTCATTCCGCTAGGGACAGTGAATGATTTGGGACGCGTTTTAGGTATCCCAATGAATCCTGATAAGGCAGTTAAGGGTTTAACGACTCGTCGGAAAAAAGCGATTGATATTGGGAAGATTAATGATACGTTTTTTGTTGATATTGTAGCGATTGGCTCTATTCCCGAAGCTGTGCATTCCGTACCTGTTGAAGAAAAAACGAAATTAGGTCCCTTTGCTTATCTGCTGGAAGGGTTCAAGGCACTTTCTGAAAAAGAAGTGTACCCATTTAAGTTCAATGTTGAAGAGGAAATAACAGAAGTTGACTCATTCCTAGTCATTATCGCGCTGACTAATTCTGTTGCGGGGATTCCAACAATGATTCCAGATGCGAGTGAAGATGATGGCTTTTTACATTTACTGGCTGTAAAAGGAGAAAACATTGCCGAGAAGTTTAACTTGATTCCTAAGATATTCTCTGGAAAAGTGTCAGAAGATGACGATGTGTTTTACCGTAAATTTAAAACAGCAGAAATTTCCTTAACAAATGAGGAAAAATATAAAACAGTTGTCACAAACGTTGATGGAGACGAAGGCGATTATTTACCAATAAAATTAGAAGTATTTAAACACTACATGGAAGTCTTTGTACCTGACAAAAATGACTAAAGTGTGTATACTTGAAGTAAGAATTAGGGTAATAATTCACCTTGATTCCTAAAAAAGCTCCCCTATCAGATAAACTGTCCGCTTATTAAAATTCACTGTTCACAGGTAATCACAGTCACTCCTCAATTGAACCCTTTCATCCCTATAAAAAATAGGCGAGGAGACTAAATACGATCACTAGTCAACGAACACGACAATTTTGATAAAGAGAACCCACTTTTCTACTAAGCGGACGGTTTTTATAATAAAGAAAGAAGCCCTCGATTTTTCTGTCGAAGGCTTCTTTTTGTAATGCTTAAGAAGGATGAAACTGTCTAGCTAGACAGTTTCGACAGTAAAGCTTTAATGGAGGAACATACGCGCTAGAGCGCGTATGGACCGCATTGATATTTTTTGTGCTTTATTTTAGGTGGTTCGGCCACTGGTGCGTTAATTATCGTTAGGAAGTGTCAAAGCTGTGGGAGTTCGGCCATTGCATGACTAAATATATCTCAGAGTGTCCGAAGTCGAGTGAAGTTCGGACACTGGCGTATTGTTTCTTGTCTGGAAACGTCGAAACTGAGGAACTTCGGCCATTGTATGATTAAATATATCTTAGAGTGTCCGAAGTCGGGTGAAGTTCGGCCACTAGTGCATTAATTATCGTTAGGAAGTGTCGAAGTCTGGGGAGTTCGACCAATATATGACTAAATATATTTTAGAGTGTCCGAACGCAATATAATGTCCCTAACACCACCACACAATACGTCCGAATGACTTCATCTTTATTTGTGACAGATATGCTCTTCATTTATAAGAAATACATTAAAAAACGAAATAGTTTCGTGAGTTTTTAATTCTTTCGTAAATATCTATAGTGGAGGTGTTGAAATGAAGTTATTAAAAGAGAGAACTAAGTCTAAACTGCTTTTGGGACTGCAAGCTCTGGATAAACGAATGCATTTATCGAGTTCAGATAAGAATTATCTATTGAATCTTGAAAAAGGTTACGCGGGAGAGGCGCTTTTTGACGAAATTGTCAAAAAGCATCTGACGAATGATTGCTTGGTAATGAACGATTTGCTGCTTATTAGCGGAGGCAACAGCTTTCAAATTGACAGCCTTGTCATGACAACGGATGCGCTGCATATTTACGAGGTGAAAAATTATAAAGGAAATTATCAGTTTTCTGCGGGTCAACTGCTAACTCTGTCAGGTCAAGAAATCGTCAGCCCTGTCACTCAAATAAGCCGCTCTAAAACATTAATGAAGGATGTGATCAAGGAATTTGGATCAGGCCTAACGGTGAAATCATTTATCGTATTTGTTCATCCCACGTTTTCCTTGTATCTAGCTAAGCCGACCGACCCGTTCCTCCTACCGAATCAGATAGAAAAGCATTTGAACGAACTCAATCAGCACAATATTTCTTTGACAAAGAAACAACGATTGGCAGCTGAAAAAATAGTGCGTGAACATAAAACAGAGGTTCCTTATCAAAAATACCTGCCTGACTATGACTTGAATAATTTGAAACAAGGTTTATTTTGTCCTAAATGTAGTAGTGCATCATTAGAAATAACAAGAGGACGAGCCAAATGCAGGGACTGTTCTCATAGCGTGGCGACTTACGAGTTGATCATTGGGCATATAATGGATTTTAAATTGCTATTTCCAGATGAAAAAGTAACGACGAGGAAGATATGCCAGTGGTGCGGAGGGGAAATTAATTCTAGAAAAATTAGGCGGATATTAATTAAGGCGTTCGAAAAAGAAGGGAAAACTAGCGCTACATATTATTTGTAAAGGGTCTGAGCCTTCGATTTTGTATCGAAGGCTTCCTTTTATATTTTTTAGTAGGGATAAAACTGTCTGGCTAGACAGTTTTTACAATAGAGAATCAGATAAGAACATACGCGCCCTGGCGCGTATGACCAGCATTGATTGTTTGGTTTGTGCTTTGTTACTATCGGCGTTTAAACAACTAGCGTAGTCCTGTCCGATAGCGCTTGTCCAGTTCGGGTGAAGTTCGGACACTGGCGCATTGTTTCTTGCTTGGAAACGTCGAAGATGGGTGAGTTTGACCATTACATGACTAAATATATCTCAGAGTGTCCGAAGTCGAGTTAAGTTCGGACACTATCACATTATTTATTGTCTGGAACCGTCGAAGATGGTGAAGTTTGACGATTTCTTGACTAAATATATCTCAGAGTGTCCGAACCCACGCTAAGTTCGGACACTGCCACATCAATCATCATCTGGAAATGTCGAAGATGGAAAACTTTGACCATTACGCAATCAAATAGTCCTTAATGTGTCCGAACGTTATCTAAAACGTTATCTAGGACGTCATGTAAAACGACCCCCAACACACGATGCCCACACGTTACGCCAATATCACACCCACACCCCGCTCAAACGCACCTAAACATGCACCATCAGCAACAGTTCATCTGAATTAACAAGTTTTCGATAAAAAAGGTTTTTAATGCCTAGTGTTTTCGCTATAATAGTAGAGGAAATGAATAATGAAGGAGAATGTTTTGTGATCACATTAAAATCATCTCGCGAAATTGAAGCGATGGATAAAGCAGGCGATTTACTTGCTGAAATCCACGAAAGCTTGCGCGACTTTATAAAACCGGGTATTACAGGGATGGATATTGAAAACTTTGTAGAAGATATCATCGACAAAAACAATGCAATAGCTGAACAAAAAGGCTTTGAAGGCTATAAATACTCAACCTGTGTGAGTGTCAACGATGAAATTTGCCACGGCTTTCCTAGAAAAGAAAAGTTGAAGCAAGGGGACCTGATCAAAGTTGATATGGTAATCAATTTGAACGGCGCCTTGGCAGATTCATGTTGGAGCTATAGCGTGGGTGAGCCGACGCCGGAACTTGAAAAATTGATGGATGTTACAAAAGAGGCGCTATATAAAGGGATTGAAGCGGCTCAACTGGGGAATCGCATGGGGGATATTGGTCATGCCATTCAAGCCTACGTTGAAGGAGAAGGCTATTCGATTGTACGAGAATTTGTTGGGCACGGCATTGGACCAACGCTACACGAAGCACCGAGTGTTCCACATTATGGAGAAGCGGGTAAGGGCTCGCGTTTAAAAGAAGGTATGGTTATTACGATTGAACCGATGGTGAATACTGGAACATGGCGTTCTAAAATGGATGATAATGGTTGGACAGCGCGTACGCAAGATGGCGGACTTAGCTGCCAATATGAACACACCATTGCGATTACCAAAGAAGGTCCACGTATTTTAACAAAACAAAAAGGCGAATAATATTGCCTATAGACTGTAAAAGGAAGCCCACATAGACGGGCTTCTTTTTTTTACAATAATATAAGCATTATACAGACAGTCGCCTCTTTACTTCTGTTAAAATAAATAAGATAAGAACGATTGACAGAGGAGATATAAGAATGAAAACAGAAATTATTTCAGTTGGGACGGAGCTTTTGATGGGCTACGTCATCGATACCAATGCACCCGAGATTGCGCAGGAACTTTTGGATATCGGCGTAGGTATTTATTACAAGCAGACAGTCGGGGATAATCCCGAACGGTTAGAAGCCGCTTTAAAACTCGCCTCACAACGATCGGATCTCATTATCCTGACAGGAGGGCTTGGGCCGACGCAAGATGACATTACCAAACAAGTAGCCGCTGAATTTTTTGGCGATGAGCTGGTTACAGATGACAAACAGCTTGGTTTGATGAATGACTTCTTTGAAAAACGTGGGCGAAAGCCAGATGAAAATGTGTACCGTGAAGCCTTGACGTTTAAAAATGGTCAGACGTTTCATAACGCTGTTGGGCTAGCTTGTGGCGCTGCCTATAAACTGAAGCGTCAAGGAGAGAGCGCGAAGCATTTTATTCTGCTACCAGGGGTCCCGCACGAAATGAGAACCATGCTTAAAAATGAAGTGAAACCGTATATACAAGAAAATATGCAGCAAAATGAAAAGATTGAATCACTCTTCATGAATTTTAATGGGATTGGTGAATCGAAAGTCGCGACCCTTTTGGATGAACGGATTGAAGCCCAAACGAATCCGACCATCGCCCTGTATGCCAAGCCTCGTCACGTAACCATTCGAATCACAGCCAGTGCAGCCAGCACCAAGGAAGCTAAAGCATTGAATCAAAAAGTAGCCGACGATATCCTAAACATGCTGTCCGAAAACTTTATCGGCTATGGCGAAAATCAGACGGTTGAAAACCATGTCATGGCATTATTGGAAAATAAACAGCTGACCCTAAGCCTTTCAGAAGGATTTACATCCGGGCTCGTCATGTATTCTTTGACAAATGTTTCAGAAAAGACGTCAGTGATTGAAGGCGGGCGAGTGGTGAAGGCAAACAAAGCAAAAGTAAGGAAGTGGGGTCTCACTCATTTGGATAATAAGTCAACAGAAGAAAGAGTAGAAGCCCTGGCCCTTAAAACGAGAGAAGACTTTAATACAGATATCGGACTGAGTATTGAAGCAGACACCACTTTTGATGAAAGAAAACACGTCATGTCTGGCACAGGATACATTTCAGTCTCTTTGAAAGGTAAAAAAAGTCAAACAAAGGCCTATCCTCTTTCTCAAAAATCACCCGCTATACTAAAAGAAATCCTTAAAAACGAAGCCCTCGCTTTTTTAGCCGAACGAGTAAAATAAAAATTAAACGTATAAAGAGCAGTCTCACTTTCTAGTGAGTCTGTTTTTTCTTTGAATGAGATGAATGACTCTTGAAATCACAGATGGGCCACTGAGCTTAATAGGTTGAAATGAAGAAGTGATAGAGGAGTGAATCGATTCATTTACACCTTAAACATCGCGTATATTTTTCATTAACCTTTCAACAAGCAATAAACTTGTTGAAAAAGGGGAAAGTTAGTATACTCTTGGGTAGAAAAGAGGTGCACTATGGTTAAGCGGAATGATGCGATCGATACCCTTAAAGCCTTGGCAATTATTTCAGTTATTTTTGTCCATGGTTTATCCGATGTGAGGCTATACAAAATTTTTGCGCCTTATTATATTTGGCAGGCCGTTCCTGTTTTTATGGTACTCATGGGGTACAATGCCGCACAGTCATTTATGAGAAAAAATCAAACCAAATTATCACGTATTTTTACGCCGCATTATCTCATGAACAAAGTCCGGCGTATTTTTCTACCCTTTACCTGTATCTGGCTATTGGAAGTAATCATTCAGTACGTACACTTTGAAAATAAAGATATTAAGAAACTTTTGACTAGCTATTTTGAAGGCGGTTACGGACCGGGGAGCTATTTTATACCAATAATGATTCAAGCGACAGTCATTATCCCCTTCCTATATATCATAATGAGAAAAAAGCCGACACGAATGATGATCCTGCTATTTTTTGTCAGTTTATTTATAGATGTCATGTCGTACACTTTGACTATTGACGGAAGTTTATACCGTATTTTAATTATTCGTTATCTTTTCGCACTGGTCTTGGGCATATGGTATGCCCTTAAAAAGTCTGATATAAAAGTGAAAGGGTTAATAATTCCAGCCTTGGTCAGTTTTATTTACATTACAGCGGTCTACTATTATGACTGGATAGGTATTGTCGAAAAATTTTGGAACAGCCAACATGCCCCATCCTATTTTTATACCCTTTTGATTATCCTAGTCGCCAATAATTATTTAAGCATAGGGCGGGAGTCACCTCTAGAAAAACTAAGCCTTCTGATTGGGCGGGCATCTTTTCATATTTATTTAACTCAAATGTTTTACTTCTGGTGTATTCATGCGTATTTTTCGGATTTAAGTGGCATCCTTTATGTGTTCACCTTTTTAACCATCCCAATCGTAATCGGTCTCTTATTTTATAAGTTGGACATTAAATGGACCAAGCCAAACCAGACTAGAAAAGATAAAAAAAGCCGCTAATCCAGCGGTTTTTTGCTTTCAACAAGGTTTGACTTCAATTAGAAAAACAACTATAACAAGCTCCTTTTCAGTAAGAAGTTAAGACCATCCTTTTGAAAAAAAGTAGTGAAGGCACCGTATTATCTCAAGGTCCTGTACCAAAAAACATAAACCTTCTAAAATGAACCCCTTGCCTAAAAAATAATTGGGTGAATCATCCAGACAATTTAAAAAAGCAAAAAAAGCAAGAGCAGACATAGACTGCTTTGACTACAAGCATCTTAGGTGTGAATGAATTGATTCTGTAAAATATTTCAGATATGCTAAAAAAGAAGAGAGGGGAGACAGATAATGACAACTAAACAAATGATTGTGCTGTTTTTTAGCGCTTTGATCAGTTACTGTGTAATATTCTTAGTGATACGCCTCTCAGGTAAGCGGACACTATCTAAAATGAATGCCTTTGATTTTATTATCACCGTGACAATGGGCGCAGTATTTGGAAGCACATTACTTAATTATCAGACAAAACTTGTGCAAGGCATTTACGTCATCGCCTTACTATTACTGTTTCAGTTCACGACAAGTTTACTTTCATCGCATTTTTCACTAATGGAATCCTTTTTAAGAGCACAACCGTCACTGCTTTATTATAAAGGCATGTACAAGGACAGAATTTTAAAAAAAGAACGCATTTCTCGGGCTGAAGTGGTTCAAGTGGTTCGCGAGCACGGAATAGGAAAGATGGAAGACGTAGAAGCGGTCGTTCTGGAGCCGAATGGCAGCTTATCCGTTATAAAAGTACAAGCAGAAAGCAAGCAACCATTAGATACGTTGGAAAACTTAAAAAATTAACGGTCTAACAAAAAAGAGAAACCTTATTGACTGAAAGGGGTAAACACTATGATCGGTCTAGTGAGTATCGGTTTATTAATCGTTTTGTCCACCATAATAGATATTGTTTGGACAACTTTATGGGTAGAAGGGGGAGCTGGGTTCATTACAGACAAACTCTGCAAAGTAACCTGGTTTGTGATGACGAAAATAACTGGAAAAAATAGAAAAGTATTACGACTTGCGGGACCTTTACTGCTTATCAGTACCTTACTGATGTGGGTTGTTTTACTGTGGTTCGGATGGTTCTTAGTCTTTTCAGCCAGCCCTCAAGCAATTATGAATACATCAAATCCACAAGCCATCAGCTGGCAAAATGTGATTTACTATTCAGGCTATACCTTGTTCACCTTGGGACTTGGCGACTACTCCCCGAGCGGCCCATATTGGCAATTACTGACAGCCATAGCCAGCGGAACGGGCATGTTATTTTTCACATTTGGTGCATCTTACATCATCTCAATCGTCGGCGCCGTGATAGACAAACGCTCTTTTTCGAGCAGCATATCAGAAATTGGAAAAAGTTCCGAAGAAATCGTTGGCGCAGCCTGGAATGGGAAAGACTTCAGTAACATCGATCTACTCTTGATGAATCTTTCAGATAATTTAAGTAAAGTAGCTATCAAGCATAAAGCCTATCCATTGTTGCACTATTACCACACAAGTGATAAGAAAAAAACAATGTCTTTAACTGTTCCAACCTTGGATGATGCACTATCCATACTCGCTTATGGGACAGAAGAAAAAGCCAAACCCAATCCGATATTACTGAAGAAATTTAGAAACTGTGTAAAAGATTATTTAGACGTCTTGGAAGAAACCTATATGACTAAAGCAGACAAAGCATTGGCGCTACCCGACTTGACAGGCTTAAGAAAAAAAGGGTACCCCCTTGTGTCAGATGCGGACTTTAGCAAAAAGATGCAGCATCAAAAAGAAAGAAGACAACAACTCCTAGGGTTCGTACTCAAAGATAATTGGACAGCTGAAGATATTGAAAAGTTGAAATAAAGAAGAAGACCATACGCGCTAGGCGCGTATGCACATTATAAAAGGCACTATCAAACAAAAAAGTCGGCGAGCCGCCGACTTTCCTTATTTCTCGTCACGAGTTTTTGACTTATTAAACGAAACTTCTGACGAGAAACCATTAGCTTAACAAGTCGGCACTCAAAATTAGAAAACTCGTGACGAGAACCGATTAGCGTACGCAGTTTCATCAATAAACACCGAAACTCATCACGCTAATACCAAAAGACATCAAAACACGAACACAACAGACGCAAAAAGCCGCCAAAATGGCGGCTTTTCTTATTACAATCAAAAATAATTTAACTTTCGTACCCATTTGGATTCGATTTTTGCCAGTTCCAAGATGTACGGCACATGTTTTCAAGTGAATGTGTGGCTTCCCAACCAAGTTCGTTTTTAGCTTTCGTTGCATCAGCGTAACTGGTCGCAATGTCACCGGAACGACGGGCGACCATCTCATAAGGAATAGTAACATCATTCGCACTTTCAAAGGCATGAACAACATCCAGAACCGAGTAACCTTGACCTGTTCCCAGATTATAGGCTTCAACACCCGTCATCCCCATCACTTTTTCCAAGGCTTTGATATGGCCTTTTGCCAGATCAACCACATGGATATAGTCACGTACGCCTGTACCGTCTTGTGTAGCATAGTCAGAACCGAAAACAGAGAGCTTTTCACGTTTACCAACAGCTACTTGTGTGATATAAGGCATCAAGTTGTTTGGAATATCATTCGGGTCCTCGCCGATTCGTCCCGATTCATGCGCACCAATAGGGTTAAAGTAACGCAGTAAAGCCGCACTCCACTCATTATCCGCAATGTACTGGTCTTGGATAAACTGCTCGATAAACATTTTAGTTGTCCCGTATGGATTCGTTGTGGACAAAGGCATTTCTTCGATGAAGGGGGCTTCATTGTTCATGCCATAAACGGTGGCGCTTGAGCTGAAGACGATATTCTTCACATTGTATTCATTCATCAATTCCATCAATACAATGGTTGCGTTTAAGTTGTTGTTGTAATATTTTAACGGTTTGGCCACAGATTCACCCACGGCCTTGTATCCAGCAAAGTGGATAACCGCATCAATATCATGTGCGACAAACACCTCACGCAAGGCTTCTTTATTGCACAGATCTACTTCGTGAAAAGGAACTGTCTTACCTGTAATTTCTTTCAATCGGTTCAAAACTTCTGGTTTAGAGTTGGAATAATCATCCACAATGACCACATCATAATTTTTCTCGATCAATTCTACCACAGTATGGCTGCCGATATATCCAGCCCCGCCTGTTACTAAAATCGCCATTAAAATCGCTCCTTAAAAGTGAGTTATGTACTTAATATATTTCCTATATTTCCTTCCTATAGTGTACCATAACACTTACCTGTTTTGCACTGAAATACCCCCATACATGACAAACAGATTAAAGAGATTAAACATTCGAGGCATTTATAAAAATGTAAGTAAAACACTTCTTAGTTTTAAAAACTGTGGTATAATTGCCATTAAATGAACAATTTAGAAATGAGTTAAATAAGTTTAAAAATAACCCATAAAAAATGCTAGCGAGAATGAAAGGCTATCTTAGAGAGGATCTGACGTATGTTTGAAGTTTCCATTATTATGCCTGTATACAACGTGAAAGAACACCTAGTTAGAGCGATAAAATCAGCCTTAAATCAACAAGACATACTGACAGAAGTCATTCTTGTGAACGACGGATCAACCGACGGAAGTGCTGAAATTTGTGATGACTATGCCAAGCAAGAACCGCTCTTGGTTAAAGTGATTCACCAGGAGAATAAAGGCTCTGGACACGCGCGTAATGCGGGATTGGACCAGGCAGTAGGGAAATATATTTACTTTGCTGATCCGGATGATTACTTTGATAAACATTTGCTAAAAGATAATTGTCGACTGGCCAAAGAGATTAAACCTGAAATGGTTGTTTTTGGCTATACGCAAGAAAAGGCTGAAATTCCAAGTGACCGCGAAGTGAAGCTACCTAATTTTCCTCAATTAACGACGCAAGAGGAGTTTCGCAAACACTTTAATAACGTCTATCATTTTTCACCTTACGCTCTTTGGAATAAATTATATAAACGACGCTTTTTAAAAAAACACAACATTCGCTTCACTAAGCAAAAGACGGGACAGGATGCCTTGTTTAATATTGAGGTCTATAAACACCTATCGTCAGTCTCCGTTAACAGGAAAGCATTCTATCATTATGTCTCACACACAGGATCATCAGTGAATCGTTACCGGCCTGATCGTTATCTGATGGAAAATACTATCGCCCAAGCCTTTGAACAATTAATCAAAGAATGGAAGCAAGAGCAAACCTTTAATAAGTTAATTGCCCAAGAGTATTTCAACTCGGTTTATTTGGAAACGAACAATTTAGTTCATTCCGATTGTCCACTGACGAAACAGGAAAAAACCAAACGACTCAGTGACATTTGGGAACATGTTGGGATGGATAAAATCATCCCCTTTAAAAAGAATGACCCGAATCCTTTCCGACGCATCCTTTTAAGAAATTTTCAAAAGAGAAACTTTGATAATGTGCTCTTACTAATGAAGAGTCGCAATCAAATGGCAGATAAATATAGCAAAATATTTGGTAAAATTAATCGATTTTTTAAAAATTAAGTAAACTAAACAACAAACAAGGAGTCAACCGCTATGATGGAACAATTTAAACAGGCTTTATTTTATACAGCGATCGGGAAGTATTCCATTGTGGTGGTTCAATTACTTGTCCAGGCCGTCCTGTCACGCATACTGACACCAGCAGAATATGGCATCGTGGCAGCGGTCAATATATTTCTCGTTTTCTTTCAACTACTAGCAGATTTTGGCATTGGTCCGGCTGTTATTCAAAACAAGGATTTAAATAAGAAAGAATTGAATGACATCTTCTCATTCAGTCTCTACATAGCCTTTGGTCTAGCCATCGTATTTATTTTTCTAGGTTACCCGATGAGTCTCTTTTACGGCAATGACGTATTTATACCAATAAGCATGATCTTAGCCATCGCGGTCTTTTTCTACGGTATCTTAGTCGTTCCCCAATCCATTCTTTTAAGGGAAAAGAACTTTAGACTTGTCAATTTAACCACAGTCATTGGATCAGTTGTTTCTGGAGTAATTTCAATCGTTCTGGCACTCTTGAATTTCAGTTATTACGCAATTATCATAGGAAACACCGCACGAGCAGCGACGTTGTTTCTCGTTTTTTATATGAGAACAGATATCAAAATTAGATTTAAATTTAATTGGGCACCGCTTAAGAAAATCTTTGCCTTTTCAAGAAATCAATTTCTATTTAACTTCATTAATTACTTTTCAAGAAATTTGGATAACCTACTCATTGGACGTTATTTCTCATCAAGCGCATTGGCCTACTACGATAAAGCCTATCAAGTATCGCTTTATCCCAACCAAGTACTAACAAGTTTAGTAACGTCAGTCATTCACCCAATATTGTCAGACTATGAAGACGAAAAAGAACGGATTAAAAAAGTCTATCTGCGTATCTCAAACTTACTGGCGACCCTTGGCATGCCGCTATCCATTTTTTTATTTTTTACAGCAGAAGAAGTAATCCTCTTTCTCTTTGGTGGACAGTGGGACGGCAGTGTACAGGCCTTTCAAATTCTTGCCTTATCCGTCTGGCTCCAGATGATTCTCTCAAGCACAGGAGGCATTTTTCAATCAGCTAACCGAACGGATCTCTTGCTGCTTTCCGGTATTTTATCCACGGTATTTAATGTCGCAGGTATCGTTATCGGCATATCTATGGGTAAAATTGAATACGTCGCCGGTTTTTTAGTCCTGTCTTTCAGCTTGAACTTTTTGCAGGCGAATTATTTACTGATGATCAAGATGTTTAAAACGGATTTACTGGAATTTTAAAACGTTTTGCAAAAACCTCTGTATCTGGCATTGATGCAGGCAGCTGTTTTCTGGTTCTTACCGGAACTACCTTTAAATATTTTCTTCAGCCTCGTTGTCAAAGGGCTTATTTTCGTAGTCGTCTGGATCATCGGATTATTCCTTACAGGGGAATTCAAACGATTGAAACTGGAAATAGAACGGGCCCGAGGTACAGCACCTGATAATAACTAAGTGAAAGAAGGGAGCAAGACATTGTCAAAACCATTAGTATCTATTATCGTCCCAACCTATAATGTAGAAAAATATATAAAAGAGTGCATGGATTCATTGCTTGCTCAAACGTATCCAAACAAAGAAATTATTGTCCTTGATGATGCGTCGACGGATAAAACAGTGAGTCTACTAGAAGCCTACACCAATAAAATCGAACTAATTAAAAATATAGAAAATAAAGGGCAGGGAAGACGCCGGAACCAAGGCTTTAAACAGGCCAAAGGGAAGTACATCTATTTCATGGATGCGGATGATTGGTTGGAAAAAGTAGCCATCACTGCCCTAGTCGCACAAGCAGAAAAGACAAACGCAGAATTAGTACGCTTTAATGGAACGGTCTTTTACGAAGATGAACAAGCACAAATAAAAGAAGGTAATTATAATTTTTCAAAAACACTTACGCACAAAGAAGTCTACACAGGAGAGGCAGCTCTGGATAAAAATAGAAAAACATTTTCGCCATCCCCATGTTTATACTTAGTGAAGAAAGAATTGATTGATAAGCACAATGTATCATTTGTCGAAGGCGCCTTACATGAAGACGAATACTTCACCACACTTTTATTCGCACGCACCCAAAAAATGACGTATTTAAACAAAGACTACTATCATCGCCGCTACCGCACTGCCTCAACCATGACGGAAGAGACAGAAGAACATAAATTAAAGTCATTCGATTCGTACTTAAAGGTATTTAAAGCTCTTGATGAAGAACTAAGAAAATTCGATTACTCAAACACTCAGAAACAGTTTATTAAACGCCAATTGCTTTCTATTTACAACGGATTGATCCAAAGTGACATCCAGCTAGAAATGAAAAACCAATTAACAACATTAGAATGCATTACAATGAAGGATAAAGTGTTCTTAATCATGGCACGACTTAAGCAGCGATTCTTTAAATAAGGCTAAAAAGTGAATAAGAAACCACTTACCTTTACCAGATTATGACATTTCACTGAAAATCTATCGGTAGAGGTTCTTTTTATGGTAGAATAATCATTGATTGTTTTTGGAAACACAATACAAATATTTCATTTTATGCAGTAGGAGGAGATCCTTAGATGTCGAAATCTCATGGATTTGATCGAACAAAAAAAATTGTTATTGGTATATTGGATGTGATAATATATCATCTAGCTTTTTACTTTTCGTTTTTTATTAGATACCAGGGTGAAATCCCAACAATTAACTTTAGTGCTTACCAGAGTGCAAGTGTATTTATTTTTATTAGTTTTATTCTATTAAATATATTGTTCGGAATTTATGTATTTTATAATAAACAAATTGCTGATTTTTTATATCTCACAATAATCGTTCAATTGTTGATGTCATTTGTGATTATGGCAATGACTTTTGTAGGAAGATGGTTCGCTTTCCCACGAACAATCATATTAATTACATTCATAGTTAGCACACTTTTCTTATTTTGTTGGAGAATAGTAGTGTTTAAACTATACCAAGACATAGATGGTTCAAAACATGTAATGGTTGTAGGGAATGTTGAAGCATGTCAGAAAGCTATATATAATTTCAGCCACTCAAAAAATAAAAGGCATGTTATAAATTATGCTATAATAGATAACTATTATGAAAACATAAAAAAGTATATGTCGAATGTCGATATTATATATTTGGCAGGTTCAATAGAAGAGAGCGAGAAAATACGCATATACGAACTAGCAATATTTAACAATAAAAAACTTTTCCTCAATACAAGTTTTGAAAACCTAGTTTTAGTTAATCCTAACATTATGAGTATAGAAGATGAAAGTGTTATTGAAGCTTCAGATTTCTCAATATCACCAGAAGAAGATATTATTAAGCGGCTTATAGATTTTGTCACATCACTAATGCTACTGGTACTTTCGTTTCCGATAATGCTGGTCACTGCAGTTTTAATTAAACTTACTTCTAAAGGGCCTGTTTTCTATAAGCAAGTCAGGATAACTAAGGATCAAAAAGAGTTTAATATCCTTAAATTTAGAACGATGAGTGTGACAGCAGAACAAGAATCAGGACCAGTGTTGGCGTCTGCTCAAGACGCGAGAGTGACACCAATTGGAGAATATTTGAGATCACTAAGAATAGATGAATTGCCTCAACTCATAAATGTTTTAAAAGGGGACATGGCTCTTGTTGGACCGCGCCCTGAAAGACCTTTTTTTGTTGATCAATTCAAAGAGGAAAACCCTTATTACTATCTAAGACATAATATAAGAACAGGTATTACTGGATACGCACAGGTATATGGGAAATATGCAACAGACTTTAACAGCAAATTGAATTTTGATTTAGTCTATATAAAAAAATACTCTTTTATTCTAGATGTGAAAATTTTACTCCAAACCATAAAAATATTGTTTGATAAAATTTCCTCTCAAGGTGTTGATGAAAAAGTAGAATTATTTTTTCCAGAAGATGTAAAAGTATTAAAATAGAAATGAGCGATCAATATGACTCAAACGCTAGTGACAATAATAACACCTGTTTTTGATGCAGAGAAACACTTAAACGAAACAATAAAATCAGTACTAGACCAAACATATGAAAATTTTGAATATCTTTTGGTAGACGATTGCTCGAATGATGACAGCCAAAATATTGTAAAACAATATTCGGAAAAAGATTCTCGAGTAAAGCTGATTAGACTATCTAAAAATTCTGGTGCAGCTGTTGCTAGAAATAAAGGTTTAGAACAAGCAAAAGGATCGTTTATTGCATTTTTAGATAGTGATGATATTTGGTATCCAGAAAAGCTTTCTAAACAGATCGATTTTATGCATGAGAATGATTATGGGTTCACTTACACAAAATTTGAATTGATTAATGAAGATGGTAGTTTGAAAAAAGAAGCATCAAATCTTCCTCAAAAATTAAATTACTATTCTCTTTTAAAAAATACTGCCATTGCATGTAGTACGGTAATGATTAATAAGAAAAAGATTGGAGACTTTCGAATGCCTTTAGTGCGCAAAGGTCAGGATACGGCAACCTGGTTGAAAATTTTGAGAGATTATGAGTATGCTTTTCTTTTAAACGAAACTTTAAATCAATACAGAGCAGTAGAAGGGTCGCTATCCAGTAATAAAATACAAGCTCTTAAAAGAACATGGAATACGTATCGCAACCTAGAACAGTTGCCATTACTAAAGGCTATTTATTATTTTACTTTCTCAGTTGTTAATGCAGTATTAAGGCGCATTTAATCATTAAGGAGCAGATCTTAATCATGAATTATTTAGTCAAACGTTACACAAATATGAATAACTCATCGATTAAATCTATATTAAATGGTGTTATTTTAACTTTACTGTGTATATCTTTTACGACTTTTGATATGATGATTTCGCTTATTAGTTTAAGTGAGATAATTTTAGTTGGTTTATTACCGATTCTACTTTACAAAACCATTAGATATTTTAAATATTTAGAGTGGGGTGTGATCGGTAGCGTAGGTGTATTTATTTTATTAATTACAACTGTTCAGATCTTTTTTAATGAAAATTTCATGTTGAAGCCAGCAGTATATGGCAGTGCGAAAATTTTTTTTTACACACTAGTCTTTTTTTCTGGCTTTACTTTTATAAAAAAAGAAAAACTTACATTATCTCTCATAAAGATAAATAACATTAGCGCTATGATAGTAATAATAATTGGTATTTATATCAATATAGCAATTTACACTGATAAGTTACCATTTGAGTTTCTATGGACACTTCTAAGAACCGACGATAGCAGCTACTATTTTAGAGGAACTGAAAATCTCATTCGAATGAGAAGTATTTTTAACGAGCCCGCACACCTTGGTTTTTACTTAAATACCATTTTAGGTGTTAATCTATTTAATAGAATAAGAAATTCAAATATTTTAGTAAATAGTGTGTTGGTTTTAGGAGTTGTTTTAACTTTCTCATTTTCATCGCTGATTATAGTATTAATTAGCCTATTCATCTATACAATACAAAAAATCCATCGTAAAAAAAGTTTGCCCAAGCCCATCTACATGGTTTTTACAAGTCTTATGATTCTCATTGTATTCATATTTGCTGGTGATTGGTTAGAATTAAGTCTGGTAGATCGTTTACAGGATATTACTCAAGGTAAGGATAACTCCGCCATAGAGAGAATAATTGGAAGTTGGAAATATATAACGCTGGATAGTACCTTGATAGGTGTAGGAATAGGCAATGCCCCAACCCTTTTTAACAATTACGCTTATATATTAACAGAGATGGGATTTGTAGCTATAACGGGATTTGTAATAGTAACAGCAGTTATCTTTGTAAATAATTTCGGTTTAGGAATGCTCTTACTATTATTAAATTTTCAAAAAGGGGGTTACTTATCTGCGTCCTTTACACTATCGCTTTTATTTATTATGGTTGTCTTACAAAGAAATAAAGTTAAAGAAAATATCATAAACGAGGTGAAATGATGGTAGAAAAAATTAAGTATCTGGGAGTAATATTGCTCTCGCATTACTTACTGTATCCATTTTATTTAGATGCATTCAGTAATTCATTACAGCAGCTTTTAATTTTTGGGTCATTATTGATATATGCAATTATTAATAAAGAAATTTTTTCGACTCTATTCAAAGGCTTAAGAGAGAAAAAAATGTATTTCACTATAGCTATGCTGCTGTTTTCAATAATCCTACTTGCTTCATTTTTCATTCCCATAATATATCAAACGATGGATTTTTCTTACCTATCCTCACAAATTAGACACGTTTTTTATCTTCTAATGTATATTATATTACTGGCAATGATACGAATCAAAAAACCTGCACAGAATTTGAAAAACGAATTTATGAAACTATTTACTTTGGCGACACGAAACTATGTGGTATTTACAATGGTATTATTGGCTGTAGGACCATTTAGAGAGTTTTGGCTTAACTTCATCCACGAAACTCCCAGAAGATTAGAACTTTTAGAGATGCCTATATATTTTGCCCGTATAGGATGGGCGGGATATTCGGGCTTTAGTGTGACATTTTTTTGCACAATTGCTGTGTTATTTTCAATATATTTGATTTTACATACGTATGAACATCAAAAGAAAATTTCGATAAAAGAAGTTATAAATATGTTTTTTGCGTTAATTGGAAATGCTTTTTATGGTAGATCGGGACTTCTCGTTTCTCTAATCTTAATAATTATTGGGGCAGCTTACTTCGTATTTATAAATAGAAAAATTAAATACATTGTATATCTTGTATCTGCCATTGTGATTATTTTTATGCTTTTGACGATTATAAAAGAATTCAATTCAACCTTAGCTAGTTGGTACAGCTGGATGATGCAACCTTTCGTCAGTTTAATTGAATCGGGACGGATTGAGACGTCTTCGACAGATGCTTTGTGGGAAATGTGGTTTATACCTGATGATTCTACAATTTTATTTGGAGATGGTTTCTACACTAGTCCATTAAATGGGCGATACTACATGGGCACTGATGTTGGATTTTTAAGACCTTTACTTTTCTTTGGAAGTACCTTTATGACAACAATTTATATAGTGCCAGCAACTTTGAGTATAGGCATAGCATCAAAAAATCGCTTGAACAAATTCTTTGCATTTTTATCTTTAATTACATTATTTATATTTGAAATTAAGGCCGAAGTTGTATTTCTATTAATTCCTATCCTTATTATTTTATTTATCGGAGAATTTTCAAGTCGAGAGGATAAAGAAAACACGTACAAAAATAATAGATCATATAAAACTATTGTCACGGAGGGAATAGCTAGATGAATTACGCGTTAAGAGTACTGCATATTATGAGTAGTGATGGAGGAGGCATTTCTTCTTTCATAAAAAACAAAGCTATCGAATTAAAAAATAGCAATGTAAGATTTGATGTCTTGACTTATGATCCAGTTTCTAGTCAGTTTGAAGAAGCAATTCGATTGACTGGTGGGGATATTTTCTACATGTCAAATCCTAAAAAAGCGTCATTTGTCAGATTTATAAGAGAAGTAAATTCAGCCATGAACATAGATACAAAGCACACTATTGTTCATTCGCATATTCAAGGCTATCGGTTTATACCTTTTTACATGTTAGCCAAAAAAAATAACATAAAAAGAATTTTAGTACATGCACATACAGACCTAGATCCTATCCAAAATGATTCTATTGAAAGTAAACTAAATAGAATAATCAACGCAAATATTGGTGTATCGAGAGTTTCATGTGGAATTAAAGCTTCTAAAACAATTTTTGGTAAAAAAAAAGCAAGTAGTGGTACAATAATGCACATACCCAATAGTATTGCTATTGATCAATTTGTAAAGCAAGCAGATAAAAAGAAGCTTAAAGAAGAACTTTTCGGAGTAGGAAATTCGAATAAGAAGGTAATAGGAACTGTTGCACGATTTAATAAACAAAAAAATCATGAATTTATGGTATCTATTATAGAAGAACTTTCCAAAGAAAATGTGGATTTTCTTTGGGTGTTTGTCGGCGAAGGAGAACTTCTAGAATCGATTCAAGATAAAATTAAAAACTCCGATTTAGAAAAATTCGTACTCTTTATGGGGAAAAGAAATGACGTACCAGAATTATTAAAGGCCTTTGACTTATTTGCGCTCCCCTCATTATATGAAGGATTACCCACTGTTGCGATCGAGTCACAAGCAGCAGGAACCCCAATACTACTTTCTGATTCAATTACAACTGAATGCGATTTAGGTCTTGAACTTGTAGAATTTTTACCTCTGAAAACTAATGAGTGGGTGGATACAATACAAAGAGGCTCGATTTCTAGAGCAGAAAATAAGATTATAATCGAAAAACTAGAAGAAAAAAAGTTTACAAACGAACAGTCTGCTAAACTATATAAAGATTATTTAAATGGTGATATCAAATCTTATGAGATATAAATAGGATTGAAAGGAACGTTTATGAAAAATCTAATTAGTGTAATTATTACAACATACAAACGGGACCAAGAATATTTAAAAAGAGCGATTGATAGCGTATTAAATCAAACATATGAGCATACTGAACTAATTGTAATAGACGATAACGGATTAAATACAGAGTATCAAAAAAATGTATTTAACTTAATTGAGTCTTATTATAGCAATAATTCTATTAATTATTTTCCCAATGAAATAAATCAAGGGGCTCAAGTTTCTAGGAATAATGGTTTAAAAAAAGCAAGCGGGGACTACATCTCTTTTTTAGATGATGATGATGAATGGTTACCTGATAAGCTAAAAAAACAAATACTCTTGTTTGAAAATACGAAGAAAAAGAAACTAGGATTAGTATACTGTGATTATAATGTTATTACGGAATCACAAGAGGAAATCGACATAAAAAAAGTAAAAGTTCCAGAGTATGAAGATCAAACTGCATTCAGGGAATTATTACGAATTAACTATATTGCTTCAACGTCGTTTCCCCTGATAAAGAGAGAATGTTTCGAAAAAATAGGTGGTTTTGATACTACACTAGTGGCAAGCCAGGATTACGACATGTGGATACGTATAATGAAAAAGTATGAAATCAGTGCAATAAATGAACCATTAGTCAATTATTATAAGCATGATGAAGAAAGAATAACTTCCAACCCTGAGAAAAAAGAACATGCTGAAAAAGTATTTTTAAAGAAGCACTTCAATGATATAAGCAAAGACAGAAAGGCACTTGGTGAGAAATATAAAAAAATAGGTATTTACTTAATGAAACAGAATAAAAATAGTGAAGCCAGACAGTACTTTAAAAAAAGTATTTTAAACGAACCGATAGGGATCAGAGTTTATAAGTACTATATTCAAACAATTTATCAGTCTGTAGTATCTTAAAGCTAAGACTAGAAAGGAATAAGAAATGACTAAATTGTTATTAGAAATAAAAGACTTTTTTAAAAGCAATATGAAATTTATTATTTTGGGGACACTGATTACTGGCTTATTGTATACAACATTTACTGTTTTTAGAAATTCAGGAAACGGAACAAATAATAGTGAAACACAAGATGAGAATATAGAGGAACTGTACTCAGATGGTGCATACTTTAATTTCTATGTGGAAAATGAAGACGGATCAGCATTTAATAATACTTCTATTTTAGAACAGTTTCTTTTAATGGAAGATACACTTGAGAGCATATCTAATAATACGAATATTGATATCTTAAGCATGTTTCAGGAAGAGAGAAGATCCTCGTTCGAAAGAACGCCTGAAAATAGAGGTGTTCTTGGATTGACAAGAAATACTTATTCTAATCGTCTAAGTCTAATAGTACAAACTCCAAAGCAATCAGATAATTTGACGATTGCAAACTATATTTATGATATGATTCGAAACGATGAGATTCCTATCCTTGCAGATAAAGAAGTATATTTTTTCGAGACTCCTAGAAAACTTGATTCTGTGCTCGTTTCGGAAGAAGTTATGGAGGTAGAAAAAACTGAGAATTCTCTGATAAATATATTAATTAGTGCAATAACGAGTTTGTTATTTGGATTCGTTATATTTAGTGGTATTGCATTTTTAAGAGCTTTATTCAGCAATCAACTAAATTATTCATTTGCATACTTCAGAGAAGAAGATGATCAATTTGAAATTCTAGATAGAAGAGTTAATAATTTCGATGAAGTTAAACATATGGTATCCATTCCAGAAGTAGAAGAAAGAATCATTTTAAGTGAATTAGGCTCTGAAAGTGTTATAAAAAACAATGAAATATTACCACTAAACAATAATGCAATCAAAGTAAGATATCTAAATGATTTGGTAGACGTTAAACTTCAATCTTCTGCTGCGGAAGTGTTAGTAATAGTAGTGACCTCAAAAACAACAAGAAAGTGGTATCGTAAGCAACGTAAATTCTTAAAAGCTTATAATTTACCAGTGAAAGTATTACAAGTCAATGAAGCTTTATAAGAAAGAAGCGGGGAAAAATGAAAATTGGTATTGTTATTTTAAATTATCTCAACTGGGAAGATACTATCGAATGTGTTGAGTCTCTCCTCAAACAAACGCATGATCAATTAGAAATTGTCGTTGTTGATAATCATTCATGCAATGAATCGACAAACATACTCTATGAAAAATATGGAAGTCAAAAAAAATTTCATTTAATCGAAACTGATACTAATGTGGGTTTTGCAAAAGGTAATAATACGGGTATTGAGTATTGTAAGAAAGTGTTGAATATTAATAATATTTACGTTACAAATAATGATGTTGTCTTCACAGATAATAAATACTTTGAAAAGCTTTTAAAAATATCAATTACTGAGAATGTTGGAGCAATTGGAACTCGAATTAAAGGATCAGATGGAATTAATCAAAATCCCATTAAAGTACAAACTAATTTATATGCATTAATAAGACATTTTTTTGAGCCAATATTAAAAGAACTTGGTTTTTCTAAAGTCCTCACTTCAGGTCATAAGGCAGTACAGTTTATAAAACGAAAAGTTAGTTCTAAATCAAAAAATAGGAAAATTTCAAACAAAAATGTGACAACGACTAATCAAAATTATTTTCTTCACGGCTCTGCAATTTACTTCACCGATAACTATTTGAAGAATACAAGTGGGTTTTATCCAGATACATTTCTTTATTATGAAGAGAATATCTTGGCAATTATATTTGAAAAGTTGAATTTGCAAATGCTTTATATAGATGATTTAGAAATTTACCATAAAGAAGATCAGTCTATGGCTCTAAGCTTCAAGGATGTATCGAAATCAAAAAGACAACTCCAGCGTAAGAGTATTGTAATAGCAATTAGAGTTAAATTGAGTTCGATACAACGAATAGTGAAAAGATTTAAAACAGTAGAATATTCTTATAAAGAATATTAACAGAATGGAGCATGAGTAAATCATGTCAAGAAGTGAATTCAAGACAGGAATAATGTTTAGCGCAATGGGAAGATACGGAAAACTCGTTGTCAGAACAGGAGTTAACGCAGTACTCGCACGGTTACTAACACCCACAGACTATGGTGTAGTTGCTATCGTAAATATCTTTCTAGTCTTTTTCGATATGCTAGCTGACATGGGGTTTGGCCCTGCAGTTATTCAAAATAAAACTCTGGATAAAAAAGATATAAGTGTTATTTTTAGGTTTTCCCTATACGTAGCAGTAGCTTTAGGATTGCTATTTAGTGTTATGGGTCAACCGGTAAATATTTTTTATGGTGCTGATGTATATGTACCGATATTTATGGTTCTCGGTATAAACGTTTTTTTTTACGGTTTGATGGTTGTTCCAAGAGCCTTACTTTTAAAACAAAAAGATTTTAAAAGAGTTAATGTCGTAGAAATTATCGCTAGCGTAATAAATGGTGTAGTAGCTATTATTTTAGCTTTATTAGGCTTTTCTTACTACTCTATTATTATAGGACAAATTGTTCAAATAGTTATTACTTTTATAATGTATTATAGTTATACAAAGATATCGTTAGATCAAAAAGTTCGAAAAGAACCCATTACAAAAATTTGGAATTTTGCTAGAAACCAATTTGTATTTAATTTCATAAATTATTTTTCAAGAAACTTAGATAACATACTCATTGGGCGTTATATGAACGGGGCACAACTGGGTTTCTATAACAAATCTTACCAAATTTCCCTATACCCTAACCAGCTGTTAACTGGCATTATAACTCCAGTTGTGCAGCCAATCATGTCTCAATATCAAAATAATCTAACTGTTATAAAAGATACTTATCTCCGCATGGTCAGGTTACTTGCTAATTTAGGTATACCTCTATCTGTATTTTGTTTTTTTGCAGCAGATAATATCATATTCTTTTTATTTGGTGATCAGTGGGGACAGAGTATACCTGTTTTTCGAATCCTAGCTTTATCAATCTGGCAGCAGATGATTGCTAGCAGTACAGGAGCGTTCTATCAGTCAAGTAATCGAACTGACTTATTACTTTTATCAGGTATTCAATCAATGACTTTCAATGTTATAGGGATTATTTATGGAGTATATTTAGGAAGTATAGAATCAGTAGCAACTCTAGTAGTCATAACTTTCATTATTAACTTCATTTTTAATAATTATTTATTGATGTATAAAATATTTGATTCGAATTTTGCTGAATTGGTAAAAACTTTTATAAAGCCTATTATTTTAGGCATACTACAATTGAGTGTTTTCTATTTTATGCCAGATTTACCTTTTAACGTATTCATTAATCTTGTAATAGAAGGATCAACATTTATTATTGTATTGATAGTAGGACTATTGGTTACTGGACAGTTTAAAGAAATAAAACAATTAATTTTATAATTCGAAATATATTGTTGTTAAAGCAGTTATAAAAGTTATTTCTATTAACTTTTATAACTGCTTTGTAAGCGATGAATAGCTGAGTACCTACAAATAAAAATCGGACACCTCTATAATGAGAAATGTCCGAAGAGTATAATAGACTGAATGTCTAGCGACATTCCATCTGCACCTTTGGATTCCATGGCAAATAAGCCTCCAAAGGTGTATTTTTTCGATTTGGAAGGTAAGTTAATGTTATGTCCGTATAATTGTGTAAAATAGAAAAGGTCATATCAACCTTGGTACAATGTAGTTACCAGACAAACATTGAGAAAGGAAATTTGATATGACCCAACTAAATTTTAATATAAACTTCGAAGAATTAACAGAGGCTATTTTAAAAAGTGATATGAATAGCATGATGAAGTCGTTAGCTGTATTAGTCATGAATGCGTACATGGAGACTGAAAGAGACGAACATATTAAGGCAAAACAATACGAAAGAAGCGAAGCGCGTCTTGATTCACGTAATGGTTATTATTCTCGTGGGTATACCCTATCTATTGGAAAGTTGAAACTAAATGTTCCCCGTACCCGTTCAGGAGAATTTTCTACTTACCTGTTTGAACGATATAAACGCATGGACCAATCCCTGGTCTTAAGCATGACCGAAGCAGTTATTAACGGTGTATCAACACGAAAAGTCACAAATATAGTTGAACAACTTTGTGGTGAAATGGTTTCAAAATCATTTGTGTCTTCCATTATGAAGAAGATAGATCCAGAGATTGATGCTTTCCAACAACGTAGTTTAACAGAACATACCTACAGGTATGTTTACGTTGATGCCATGTATATTAAAGTAAGAGAAGATCATAAAGTCGTCAGTAAAGCCGTTTATATCGCTCAAGGTGTCAATGAGAATAACAGACGAGAAATTATTGGTTTTAAGGTCGCAAATAGCGAATCAAAAGTAACCTGGATGTCTTTTTTTCGAGAGTTAAGAGAACGTGGTTTGACAACGCCAGATATGATTATTTCGGATGCTCACGCTGGTCTGAAAGCAGCTATAAAAGAAGTATTCGTTGGAACG
>NZ_FNYW01000080.1 GCF_900109085.1 Alkalibacterium gilvum
AAGAGTGCGTAATAGCTCACTAGTCGAGTGGCCCTGCGCCGAAAATGTACCGGGGCTAAACAAGATACCGAAGCCACGGATAGAACCAATGGTTCTATGGTAGGAGAGCGTTCTAAGGGCGTTGAAGCAAGATCGTGAGGACTTGTGGAGCGCTTAGAAGTGAGAATGCCGGTATGAGTAGCGAAAGACGGGTGAGAATCCCGTCCACCGAATGACTAAGGTTTCCTGGGGAAGGCTCGTCCGCCCAGGGTTAGTCGGGACCTAAGCTGAGGCCGATAGGCGTAAGCGATGGACAACAGGTTGATATTCCTGTACCAGTCTACTTTGTTTGAACAATGGAGGGACGCAGGAGGCTAAGATGTGCACGCTGATGGAATAGCGTGTCCAAGCAACAAGTCTTGAGAGGAGTCAAATGCTTCTCTCAGCACGGACAAGTTGTGATGGGGAGGGAAATTTAGTACCGAAGTATCTGATGTCACACTGCCGAGAAAAGCTTCTAGTTAGAAGTAGGCTGCCCGTACCGCAAACCGACACAGGTAGTCGAGGAGAGAATCCTAAGGTGATCGAGAGAACTCTCGTTAAGGAACTCGGCAAAATGACCCCGTAACTTCGGGAGAAGGGGTGCTGACCAATTGGTCAGCCGCAGTGAATAGGCCCAAGCAACTGTTTACCAAAAACACAGGTCTCTGCTAATTCGTAAGAAGATGTATAGGGGCTGACACCTGCCCGGTGCTGGAAGGTTAAGAGGAAGAGTTAGCTTCGGCGAAGCTCTGAATTGAAGCCCCAGTAAACGGCGGCCGTAACTATAACGGTCCTAAGGTAGCGAAATTCCTTGTCGGGTAAGTTCCGACCCGCACGAAAGGTGTAATGATTTGGGCACTGTCTCAACGAGAGACTCGGTGAAATTATAGTACCTGTGAAAATGCAGGTTACCCGCGACAGGACGGAAAGACCCCATGGAGCTTTACTGTAGTTTGATATTGAGTGTCTGTACAGCTTGTACAGGATAGGTAGGAGCCACTGAAGCCAGGACGCCAGTCTTGGTGGAGGCGCTGGTGGGATACTACCCTCGCTGTATGGCCACTCTAACCCACGACCGTTAACCGGTCGGGAGACAGTGTCAGATAGGCAGTTTGACTGGGGCGGTCGCCTCCCAAAATGTAACGGAGGCGCCCAAAGGTTCCCTCAGAATGGTTGGAAATCATTCGTAGAGTGTAAAGGCAGAAGGGAGCTTGACTGCGAGACCTACAAGTCGAGCAGGGACGAAAGTCGGGCTTAGTGATCCGGTGGTACCGTATGGAAGGGCCATCGCTCAACGGATAAAAGCTACCCTGGGGATAACAGGCTTATCTCCCCCAAGAGTTCACATCGACGGGGAGGTTTGGCACCTCGATGTCGGCTCATCGCATCCTGGGGCTGTAGTCGGTCCCAAGGGTTGGGCTGTTCGCCCATTAAAGCGGTACGCGAGCTGGGTTCAGAACGTCGTGAGACAGTTCGGTCCCTATCCGTCGCGGGCGTTGGAGATTTGAGAAGAGCTATCCTTAGTACGAGAGGACCGGGATGGACACACCGCTGGTGTACCAGTTGTCAAGCCATTGGCATCGCTGGGTAGCTATGTGTGGACAGGATAAGCGCTGAAAGCATCTAAGCGTGAAGCCCCCTTCAAGATGAGATCTCCCATTCCTTTAAGGAAGTAAGACCCCTGAAAGATTATCAGGTAGATAGGCTGGAAGTGGAAGCATAGTGATATGTGGAGCGGACCAGTACTAATCGGTCGAGGACTTAACCACATTAATGTTGGATTAAGGGTAAAGATGCGGTGTTGTTAAAAAA
>NZ_FNYW01000015.1 GCF_900109085.1 Alkalibacterium gilvum
AACTTCCCTTTACACCGAATAGGTATCTTCTTTACCTTTGGACAAGCCTCACACTTAAATGTCAAAAACCCATTTGATAACTCTCCACAGTGTAAAAACTTTTCCACTTCTTCGATGATGACCGGACGCATCTTATCTTTGTTTTCTTTAAGAAATCTAGACCAATGATCACTGAATATGGCTTTTAAAATATTCATTTGAACTGGAATATTATCTTCATGTGCCATACTATTATCTTAACTCTTTTCCTTACTTAATTTCAACTCCACATAAGACTCTAACCCTTGGTATATCAGCAAAAATTTTATACTTTCCTATACTATAAAATAAGCTTTTCTGACTCCAAAAGCGCCTGTTTAAGCGCCGTGTTATCCTCAAGCCTTAAATCTCTTCTAAACCACATAACAGCTACCATTGTCTTCCTCCTTTGAGTTATCCAATTTATTTTATCACACATCGATTTTCTTATCCTATCATTCACGTTTAGAATTTTTATATCATGGTTTCACTGATTTGGATTGTTATTTCTAATTTGAATCAACTAGTCTCAGACGGCTAATTATGTTAAAGTAACGGAGACAAAAGTAACAGGAAAGAGGAAATACACATGACACATTACGATGTCCTTGTCATTGGTGGCGGAACAAGTGGAATGATGGCTGCAATTTCAGCGGCTGAGCATGGCGCTACTGTTGGACTAATTGAAAAAAACAAATTTGTTGGACGTAAACTTTTAGTGACTGGAAACGGCCGCTGTAACGTCACTAATAATAGAGATAAAGAAGAAATTATTGCACATATACCAGGTAATGGGCGTTTTTTATATAGTGCCTTTTATCAATATGATAATTACGACATCATGAACTTTTTTCGTTATCGAGGTATTGCTTTAAAAGAAGAAGACCATGGGCGTATGTTTCCAACGACAGATAAATCCAGAACAATCGTTAATGCCTTAAAACAGATCATCGAAGACTTGAAGATCGATTTATATACAGAAGCCCCTGTGGAAACCGTTCTATATGATGACGAAAAGGTGACCGGTGTCAAACTCAAAGACGGACGAGAGTTTCATGCGACATCTGTTGTTTTATCTACTGGCGGACGTGCCATGCCAAGAACTGGGTCCACTGGTGATGGTTACAAATGGGCAAAAAAAGCTGGTCATACAATAAAAGAGCTTTATCCTACTGAAGTGCCTTTAACTTCCGAAGAACCCTTTATTGTAGAACGTACACTTCAAGGGTTGTCTTTAAGAGATATTGATTTAAAAGTATTAAATAAAAAGCAAAAAAACGTTGTCACGCATCGAATGGATATGATTTTCACTCACTTGGGTATTTCAGGTCCAGCTGTTTTACGTTGTTCCATGTTTGCACTACAAACCATGAAACGCGACAAGTCGGATGCAGCTACGATGGCAATCGATTCGCTCCCCGATATGACTCTGGGCGAAATGAAACAACGCTTTTCTCAATTAAAAAAAAATGAGGGCGACAGAAGTATTAAAAACGTTCTAAAGCAATTTGCTCCAGAGCGTTACATTCTGTTTGGCTTGGAACGTCATGCGATTGATAGTGACAAGGCCTTTAAAACCTTAACTCCAAAAGAAATTGATCAGATCATTACTTTTTTGAAGGACTTCCGCTTTGATATTCACGGTTCACTACCGATTGAAAAAGCATTTGTTACAGGTGGCGGCGTGCACACAAAAGAAGTAAACCCTAAAACTCTTGAGAGCAAGAAAAAGAAAAATCTTTATTTCACTGGAGAAATCTTGGATTATAATGGGTATACAGGTGGCTATAATATCACAGGAGCGTTTATTACTGGTCGTGTGGCTGGTATGCATGCTGCGGAAACTTCCTTGAGTCATTCATAATAGAAGGGATCGTTGGTATATGGATCATAAGCTCAGAAAATCGTCAAAGGATAAATCTTTACATGGCGTCTGTGGAGGTATTGCAGAATTTTTTGGGATATCCTCTCTTGCCATTAGATTAATTTTTATCTTTTTGCCTGCCAATGTTTTTATCTATATCATTTTGGCAAATACAATGGCTGAGAGTGAACGAACACTTTATTAAATAATCAAAAAGCCCCGTTTGAGATAGATAGTATCTCAAACGGGGCTTTTTGATGATATTAGTTAGATTTAGTGGTGTCAGTCACTTTTAGTTATTAGTGATTTCTGTTGTCAATTCAATAATGCGATCAACAGATTCATCTAGGTAGTTAATGGTGTCTTTCAGCGGTTGGTCCGTTGTGATATCGACACCGGCTACTTTTGTTGCTTCGGCAGGGGCTTTTCTTCCGCCTAGAGCCAGGAATTCCAACCAACCGTCTACACTTGCTTCGCCACTCTTGATTTTAAGGAAAGCTTGCGTTGCAATCGTTAGGCCAGCTGAGTAAGTGTAAGGATACAGCCCCATGTAATAGTGAATTTGACGCATCCAAGTCAGTTCAGCGCCAGCTTCCAATTCTACGGAATCTCCCCAGAATTCTTCCAGCACATTACGTTTCAACTCACTTAATTTATTTGCATCGAAACTTTTTCCTTCGTCAATCAAACGATAGACTTCCCGCTGATAGGCGGCTTCAAGTAAGTGTGTCACAAAATTATGGAAATAGGTTTTGGATATCATTTTTGACAGCACATTACGTTCCATACGCGGATCTTTAGCTTCTTCTTTAAGATAATCAGTAAGCAGCAATTCATTATATGTTGAGGGTGCTTCGATCAGATATAGTGATGGGCTAGCACTTGTTAATGGGTTGTTCTCATTAGACAAAATACCTTGACCCGCATGGCCAAACTCGTGGAAAAGTGTGTATGCATCTGACAATTGCCCGGTGTAAGAAACCATAACAAAAGGATGTTTGCCATAAGTTGTCGAGCAGAAAGCACCTGAGCGTTTACCGTGATTCTGAGCAAAATCAACCCAGCGTTCAGGGTAGGCACGTAGAATCATGTTCACATAGTCTTCTCCGAGTGGAGCCATTGCTTTTTTGACCAAGTCTTTTGATTCTTCCACACTGACAGGTGTTGTATAGTCTGGATCCAGATCCACTTTCAAATCAGCATAAGTCATTTTATCCATACCGTGAACATCTTTCAAATGTGTAACAAACTTGCGCATGACTGGGGCAAAATCAGTCATAATTGTATCAATCTGACGGTTGTATAATTCTTGTGAGACTTCCTGTTCCTCTAATAAATAGTCGAAAATAGAATCGTAGCCACGCATTGTTGCTAATGTTTTTTCGGTTTGAAGCTTTGTATAATAAGCGGTTGCGACAACATTTTTATATTGACCTAAAGTCTCGTTAAACTTATCGTAGGCCGCTCGTCTGATTTTAGGATCTTCAGAGTACATATACACTTCTTCATACAGAACGAAGCTTAAAGGATATTCTTTTCCATCCACTTCAAAGGTTCCATAATCAGCATCAGCAGATCTTGCCTGTTCAAAAATTTCTTCTGGTGAATCAAGGACAGGTGATAACTGAGCTAAAGCTTCTTCCACTTTAGGGTCTAGTTTTGCTAACTTGGACTTTTTAATCTTTCTAACATATGCCTCATAGGTTGGTTCGATTTCAACAATGGCATTAAGCATCGTTTCATCCAAGTCCTCTATTTGTGATTGGAAAAAACTCATCTTAGCACTTGCGCTAGCTAAAATGTTTGATGTATAACGTGCTTGTTCTTGCGCCTTGCTATCTGATATATCGACAGATACTGGAAGGTAACTGTATTGCCCAAGATGAGACGCCTTCGCTATAATTTTTTCATAAGCTTTAAGGGCCTCAACGACCGTATTGACACCCGTTAGATGCCCATCATATTTAGTTGAGAATGCTTCAACCTCTTTAGGTAGGGCGTGAAGTGCCGTTTCAAATGCCTCTTGGCTTTCAAATATCGCACTTAAATCCCACTTTAATTCTTCAGATATATCTGAACGTTTTTTTACTTCTTCTGACATTATTTTCTCCCCTTTATTATTTTCCCATGATGACATTGCGTCATATTCATAGCAAACTATTTCCTAACAGCATTAGTATATCACGATTTATCGCTATTATGTGAGATTTTATTCATTTTATTTCGTCATATTAAATCTGTTTTATCATCTTTTTATAATATTTCCCATTATAAAGTCTCTAGATGTTAAGTCATTAGTCCAGAGACTTTTTTTGGATTGATTAATAACCTGCTTCGTAATCAACTTTATTTATTTCAGGGGTGTTGCCCTCTTTGAATTGACGCAAGTTCTCAATAAAGATTGGAAATACTGCGGCATTATAGCCTTCAAACTTTCCTGCGATATGAGGAGTAAGCAGTACATCTTCTCTTTCGAAAATAGGATGACTCTCTGGCAAAGGTTCTTCATCCACTACATCTAAGGCCGCATAGGCGATGAATTGCTTGTTCAATGCTAAAAGTAAATCTTCAGTGACAACAGATTCCCCACGTCCGACATTTACAAAAACAGCAGAAGATTTCATCTGTTTAAATTTCTCTAAATCAAACAGGTTTTTTGTTTCATCTGTTAGCGGTAGAATATTTACAATAAAATCAGCCTTGGGTAATACATCTAGTAGTTGATTTTGAGTGACCAGTTCATTCATGTAATCAACCATTTCGCCGCTTCTATTTACTCCAATAGTCTTCATACCAAAAGCTTGAGCGACCTTCCCAGTTTGCTTTCCAATAGAACCCGCACCTACAATCAACATCGTTTTCTGATTGGTCACCATTAAATTTTCAGTAGGACTCCAATTCTTTTGACGTTGTTGTATAAGGGAGTAACCAATTTTTCGTGTATAATTCAAAATCATCCCCATTATTGATTCCGCAATTGCATTCTCGTGTATACCACTTGCGCTAGTTAATGTGACCCCTTGTTTCTCCAACTTATTTAAGTCAACATAATCAACACCAGCAGAAGTCAATTGGATCCATTGAAGTCTGTTCTTTGTATCATCGATTAATTCTGTCATTTCTTTTTCATTCCAACCAAGAACAGCTTTAATCTCTGCATTATCTTTTACTTCAGAGATTGATTCAACAATATCATAAGCAGGAGCTATTTCTTTTATTTTCATTCTTTGGTCATCTTCTAGCGAAATATAGGTTAATATTTTGTCAGGCATTATCGCTCTCTCCTTTATTTCGTTTCATTACGTTCCATCATTAATATCTCAAGTGTTAATTCTCTATTTCATGAAAAGCTGCATAGACTAACCGTTTAGGTATTTTTCTAATAAGTGCGACTTCCTTGATTGCTTTTTTACTGGGTAACGCCTCATTTGCCATAACACTCTCAACATGCTCTTTTAATGTCCAATTGTTCCAAGGATTTTCTTCATCATCAATCGTTTCATTCCCTTCGACAATAATGACAAATTCTCCACGAATTTTCTCATGATTTAACCATTCTAAGACTTCACCTATCGTTCCCCGTATAAACTCTTCAAATCTTTTAGTTACCTCGCGAGCCAAGACAACCTTTCTCTCATCACTAAACGCAACTTTCATTGTTTCTACAACTTGTTTGATCCGATGGGGTGATTCGTAGAAGACTAATGTTTCTTTACGTTTATTCAATTCTTTCAACTCAGCAAGGAGATCTTTTTTCTTGCGAGGTAAAAAGCCTAAAAAGTAAAAGGGCTGTGGCGATAAGCCTGACGCAATTAAAGCTGTCAAAGCAGCATTGGGTCCTGGTAAAGGAACGACAGTTAAGCCTTCATCAATGGCTGCTTTTACTAAATCTACGCCAGGATCACTAATTGACGGCATCCCTGCATCACTCACTTGAGCCACTGATTCACCATTTTTCAATTTTTCTATTAGTTGTGGTGTGCGCTCTTTCGAATTATGTTCATGAAAACTAATCTGAGGTGAGTCTATATCAAAATGATTCAGAAGTTTTTGCGTATTTCGCGTGTCTTCTGAAGCTATCAAGGAAACATCTTTCAAAATAGAAACCGCACGGAAAGTCATGTCATCTAGATTTCCAATGGGTGTAGGTACTAGATAAAGAATTCCATGATCCTGTTGTTCAAAGCTTTTCTGAGTGTTTATCATGTTCTTTGGACTCCTCTCTGATGACACATATGTGTTGTTCTTTTAAAGGCTCTTTTACACCTTGTTGTATTAAATATTTATTTTTTTGTGTACGTGTCTGTTTTTTAAAGGCCGCTTCAGCTTTTGTTGCTTCGCTTCGGGTTCTGTAAGCTTCAGCATAAATCATTCTCAATGGCCGTCTCTTTTTAATACGGGTATATTTAGCTCCGACGCCATCATTATGCTCTTTCAGTCGTCTTTCAAGATTTGTTGTATATCCACCATAAAGAGTGCCATCATTACAATACAACACATAAAAATAACTCGTCTTTACTTCACTATTCATTCCCATAAATCATCCTTCTTACTTCAGGAAAATAATTCCCGTTATCATCAAATACGTACAGTGGCGGTAATACTTTTAAGCCCGTTTCTTTTCCATGTTTAATTCCTTCAATGAGGAGCATGTTTGCTTCCTTGCCCTCTTTTGGATAGACAAAACGAACACGTTTGGGAGCAATTCTTTCTGCTCGCATATCATCCATGATTTCCAAAAAGCGCTCGGGTCTATGTACGAAATAAGCTTTCCCTTTAGTTTTTAAAAGATCTGCCGATACCTTCATCAACTCTTTTAATGTCAAATGGATTTCGTGGCGTGCAATCGCTAAATGTGTATTAGGATTCTTTCTACTATCATCGGTAACTTTAAAATAAGGTGGATTACAGGTTAGGACATCCACTGAATCTTTTTTTATGTAGTGCTTCGTTTCTTTTACATCAGCTTGTATCATCTCAACCTGTTCATCCAAGTTATTTAGCTGGATACTTCTTTGAGCCATATCGACTAATCTATCTTGGATTTCTAAAGCTGTTATTTTACTTTTTGTTTTTTGGCTTAACATCAAAGCGACCGCACCGTTCCCTGAGCACAAATCAATTACTTTTGCTCGATTATGCGTCGGGACTTTTGCAAAGTCTCCCAGAAGAACGGCATCGAGTGAAAATGAGAACACTTCGGAACTTTGGATTATTTCTAAACCGTATTGCATAAGCTGATCGATACGTTCATCCTGCTTTAGTTGTATTTCCATCAATGATACCTTTCTTTCTCTATTAATTTTATTAAGTATACCAAAAATCGTGGTTCAGTTTATCTTTTCATATAAAATAATAGCCATAGAATTGACAAAAGCCACTCAAAAGTGAGTGGCTTTCTATGCTTAAAAATAAATATTTCTAAAGTGAATCTTTCTTATTCCTATTCATATCAATACGACTAGGTTTCTCATTTATACGACGTAATCCCTACCTCTATCGCGTCCTTACAACTCTATAGTTGCGCCAGTGTGAATAAATTTCTTTAAAACGTGTTAATATTATATTTCATATTTACTTTCAACGTGCTTTCAATTATATCATTTTTTGGTTTTTTTGCAAATATCAGGCCTCAGACAGATTAATTTGCTTAGAAAATGATAGATTATAGGTCATTTACTGGGATCACCATTAAGACTACCACGAATGTGCGTCCTACTTCGGCTTAATCAGATAACTTGTCGCATCCACTTTACCGTAACATGCTGTATCCTTTTTAGCACTGGCATATTTATGGCTAACTGGCATCTCTTTCAGCGATTTTATTTATATTCTCCATTTTTCCATAATGTCACTGTTCCAGACCCTATCGTTTTCTTAACATCAATAATTCTTTGATTCGCGCTTCCTCTGAAGGCTAAACTCAAGTCCATCTTATCTTTTTCAAATCGTCCATCCACAAGAACATCTATAACTTCCAATAGTTGCTTCTTATCTTCCGTTCCTTTTAAAAGTTCTTCCCATGTGTAACCTGTCCAAGACCAGATATCTTTGGTGTCACCAAAGCGCTCTCGAATTTTTTTACAAAGTGAAAGGGTGACATCTGTATTTAGAAAGGGTTCTCCACCAAGAAGCGTTAATCCTTGGCAATAATCAGCTTCTAAATCAGTTAAAATTTGTTCCTCTAGAGCCTCAGTATATGGGTTCCCATAAGAGAAATTCTGTGCCGCTTTATTGTAACAACCCTTACAGGCAAAAGGGCAGCCACTTACATACAAACTGCACCTGACCCCTTCTCCGTCTACAAAATTATAGGGTTTGTAATCAGCAACATAGTTTTTACTAAAACGTTTTGACGTCCAGGAAATCGGATCAACTGACATCGTGATCAAACCCTTTCATATGCTTGGTACGTGAGGATATCTCTTTATGACGTCCTTCTACCATAGGTCTTTTTTGCGGGTTGCCAAGGTAACCACATGTCCTTTTTACCACATCACATGTTTGTGGATCAGTATTACCACACTGTGGACATTCAAATCCTTTTTCTGTTGGTTTGAAATCTCCCTCAAAATCACATTCGTAGCAATGATCAATGGGCGTATTTGTTCCAAGATAACCCACCCGATCATAGGCATAATCCCAAACAGCTTCTAACGCTTTTCTATTCGCTTGCAATTTAGGATACTCACAATAATGAATAAATCCTCCGCCCGTATATTTAGGGTAATCTTTCTCGAAATCAATTTTTTCAAAAGGTGTTGGACTTTTACGTACATCATAGTGGAAACTATTTGTATAATAGCCTTTATCCGTTATGTCATTGACCCGACCAAATTTTTCAGTATCCAGCTGACAAAAGCGGTCCGTCAAACTTTCACTTGGCGTAGAATAGACACTGACATGTAAATCACTTTCTTCACTCCACTCATCAGCATGAGCTTTCAGTGCTTCTATAATTTCCAATGTAAATAGCTTCGCTTCGTTATTCTCTTCCCACTGACTGCCATAGAAAAATGCAGCCGCTTCATATAAACCAATATAGCCAAGTGATAATGTTGCGCGTTTATTTAGAAAGAGGTCAGATACCTTGTCCTCTTCAGCTAGTCGCTTACCAAACGCACCGTGTTTATATATGATTGGTGCATTGGCAGGTTCTGCTTCGATCACACGTCTTGCCTTATAGAGCAAAGCATCTTTAACAATGGATAAGCGCTCCTCTAGCAATTCATTGAATTTATTTTTATCTCCCTTTGACTCCATAGCAATTCTTGGAATATTTAAAGAGACAACACCTAAATTCATGCGTCCTGCCGATATATCTTCTCCCTCTTCATTCTTCCAACCTTGAAGAAAAGAGCGACACCCCATTGGACATTTGAAACTACCTGTAATTTCAACTATTTTATCATAGCTCAAAACATCCGGATACATGCGTTTCGTTGAACATTCTAAGGCCAACTGCTTAACATCATAATTCGGATCATTTTCGTAAAAGTTTAGTCCTTTTTTCAAAGTAAAAATCAACTTTGGAAAAATAGCCGTACGTTTCTCTTTCCCGAGTCCTTCGATACGTATTCTTAAAATAGACTTTTGTATTTCTCTTTCTATCCATGATTTTCCAAGCCCAAAGCCTAAACTGGTAAAGGGGGTTTGTCCTTGGCTTGTATACAAGGTGTTTATTTCATATTCTAGACCTTGCATGGCATCATATATATCTTTTTTTGTTTTCTCGTATGCAAAAGCCTTTTGTTTTTCTTCAGTACTAATCCATTCTTGCGCTGTTTTTAAATGCTTTTGATAATTTAATTCGGCGTACGGAGCCAACACCTCATCTATCCGGTCAAAGCTACATCCACCATATTGACTTGAGGCTACGTTAGCTATGATTTGTGCGGTTTGTGCTGCTGCAGTCTGGATGGAACGAGGCGATTCAACTTGTGCATTCCCGATTTGAAAGCCGTTCTCAAACATATTTTCAAAGTCAATCAAGCAACAGTTACTCATCGTAGTATAGGGAGTATAATCGAGATCGTGATAATGAATATCTCCTTTTTCATGCGCATTAGCAACATGTGGGGGCATCAAATCCAGGCCAATTGCTTTAGCTACAATACCAGCTGTTAAATCTCTCTGGGTATTAAAGACCTTACTATCCTTGTTAGCATTTTCGTTTACGATTGACTTGTCATTGTTTTGAAGGTTTTTTATCATACTGTTAACATTTCGCCTAGCATCACGTTTTTGTCTTTTATCTTCTCTAAATTGAAGATACTCTTCTAGCAACTTATCGTATTCACATTCTTCTAAAGTATCTATAACTACTGTATCGATCATTTTAGAGTCAATAGTAATTGTGGGAATTCCAGCTAATTTCTCTTCTATTTTTATAACTACCTGGCTTCTTTCTTCAACAATCGAACGATCTCCGTTGATCTTGCCTTCTGCTCGTTTCAATGCATGTATAAATTTATCATGTTCATATTTCTGGAGCCTTCCATCGCGTTTCGTCACTTTTTCTATACTTATACTGCGTGCTTTTTCCTTATCTATAAGTTGGGTATTTTTCATTTGCGATTCCTCCTTCAAAACTGCCGGACTTATTCAAACTTTCACAAAGTTAGTTAAAAAAATATAACATTCAACTCAGTTAGAAGTGAGCGGGACCAAAAGCCCCACCCTCTTTAACCTTTCCATTTTTAAAAATATACTCCAAAAATACTGTCCTGCTGCTTACTTCACGACTAATACACAATAATTTTACACATGCGTCGTGAAATGTAACAGGTCTAACTCCGTGGTATCCCATTTTCTTTCAACGAAAGCGGAATATTACTTCATCCACACTTCATAGTCACTATCTTCCATTGATTCAACCATCCCTACCAAGTAACCATTCCCCACTTGAGAGAAGAAATCATGGTTGCTTGTTCCTGTAGAAATGCCATTCATAATAATCGGATCGACATCTTGGGCCGTATCAGGAAATAACGGATCAAAACCAAGATTCTGCAGGGCTTTATTTGCGTTATATCTTAAAAATACTCCTACATCCTCTGTCCAGCCAATCTCATCATACAAATAACCAGTATATTCTATTTCATTTTCATAGAGTTTGAACAACAATTCATAAGACCAATTCTTAAGTTCTTCCTGCTCGGCCTCATCCAATTGGTTGTAACCTATTTGAAACTTATAGCCAATATACGTCCCATGTACAGACTCATCGCGTAAAATCAGTTTGATGATTTCAGCAACGTTCGTCAGCTTACTATTACCTAGATAGTAAAGTGGCGCATAAAAGCCTGAATAAAATAAGAAGGATTCCAAAAATACACTAGCTACCTTTTTCTGTAGATCTGTTCCATTCTGATAGATATCATTAATTATCTCTGCTTTTTTCTGAAGCATCTCATTCGTATGCGTCCAATCAAAAATATCATCAATCTCAGATTTAGTATTCAATGTACTGAAAATGGCACTATAGCTTTTAGCATGCATAGATTCCATGAACTCAATATTGTTATATACAGCCTCCTCATGTTGCGTTTGGCTGCTTTTCTTTAATTCTTTAATTCCATCTTGGGACTGCAATGTATCGAGTAAGGTCAATCCTCCAAATACTTTTGCAATCATATCTTGCTCATTGTCAGGAAGCTTGTTCCAGTCGTTTATGTCATTTGATAAAGGAATACGTGTGTCTGTCCAAAATTGCTCCACAAGTTTTTCCCAAGTCAATTTGTCAATCATATCATTGATACGATTCCAGTTTATTGCTTGATATGCTTCTGTCATCATTGATTCTCCTTACTTAGGCGCGTTCTATTGAAGGCACGTTAAACTGTTCTTTTTCTTTCTATTAAATCGTACAACTCTCACAGTCATTAGATCCGATTTCTTCTTCATCATCTGTAAATGTACGGACATAATAGATGGACTTAATCCCTTTTTTATGTGCGTAATGTCTTAAAATAGTTAAGTCACGTGTGGTCTGCTTATCTGTACGTCCTTCTTTCCATTCATATACCCCCTCTGGGATAACTGAACGCATAAACAAAGTAAGACTCATGCCCTGATCAATATGTTTTTGTGCAGCTGCGTAAACATCAATAACTTTTCGCATATCCATGTCATAAGCACTCTTATAATAAGGCATTGTTTCATTCGACAAATGCGGGGCAGGATAATATGTCTTCCCGGTCAACTTCTCCTGACGCTCTTCAACTAAGCGTGTGATCGGATGAAGGCTAGCTGAAGTTTCATTAACGTAACTGATAGACCCTGTGGGCGCTACTGCCAAACGGTTTTGATGGTAGAGTCCGTGTTCTTTGACATCTTTTTCAAGTTGTTTCCAATCTTCTGTATTTGGAATTGAAATATTGCGACTACTGAATATTTTTTCAACTTTTAAAGAATCAAATTCAAATGATCTTTCAGTGTATTTATTGAAGTAGTCACCTGAAGCATAAGCTGATTTCTCAAAATTATGAAACGTTGTTTGACGCTCTTTAGCCATTTCATTACTTGCTTTTAAGGTGTAATAGTTGAGAAGCATAAAGTAAGCATCTGTAAACTCAATAGATTCCGGCGACCCATAATGCATCTGATTTAAAGCAAAGAATGTATGCATCCCCATCGCTCCAAGTCCAATCGTGTGATACTTGTCGTTTCCATTTTTCACGGTCGGAACAGCATCGATGTCTGAATGATCCGTTATATGCGTAAGCGCTCGAACCATTGTGTTAATTGATTGCTCGAAATCAGGCGTTTCCATTAGATTGGCTACGTTTGTAGAACCCAAATTACAACTAATGTCTGTTCCCATAACCTCGTATTCCTGATTATCCTTAATTATAGAAGGTTCTTGAATTTGTAACACTTCACTGCATAAATTACTCATAGTGATTGTCCCATGAATCGGGTTTTCTCTATTTGCAGTATCAATATTGATAATATACGGATAACCGGATTCTTGTTGTAATTTTGAAATTTCATTTTCCAATTCACGTGCATCAATTTCTGTTTTCTTGATTTCAGGATTCGCTACCAAGTTTTCGTACTCTTCACTTATATCAACATAAGCAAATGGTTTGCCGTAAATTCTTTCTACGTCATAAGGACTGAAAAGATACATTGATTCATTTTCAGCAGCTAATTCATAAAACTTATCTGGTACAACAAGACCTAAAGACAGTGTTTTAACACGTACTTTTTCATCCGCATTTTCTTTCTTTGTCGATAAGAACCTTAATATATCTGGATGGAAGACACTCAGATAAACGGCCCCTGCTCCATTACGCTGGCCTAATTGGTTGGAGTAACTAAAGCTATCCTCAAGTAATTTCATTACAGGCAAGACTCCACTGGAAGCATTCTCTATTTTCTTGATTGGGTCGCCAGTTGCTCTTAAGTTAGACAAGTTAACCCCAACACCGCCACCAATTCTAGATAATTGAAGCGCCGAATTTATAGCACGCCCAATACTATTCATGTCATCTGTCATCTGAATAAGGAAGCAGGAAACAAATTCACCACGTCGTTTACGGCCCGCATTCAAAAATGTCGGTGTCGCCGGTTGATAGCGTTGGTTAATAATTTCCATCGCAATATGGTGTGCGAGTGTCTCATCCCCGTCTGCTAGGAATAGAGCATTGAACGCCACCCTGTCTTCAATACGTTCAAGATAACGATTATTATCATCTGTTTTAAGTGCATACTGTGTATAAAACTTATATGCCCCCATAAATGATTGGAATTTGAAATTCACTGAATATAATTCATCAAATAACTTCTCAATAAATGACATTGAGTATTTTTCTAGAAACTCTTTTTCAATAAAGTCATTTTCTGTTAGATAAAGGATTTTCTCTTTTAAACTCGCAAATTGAACAGTATTTGGATCAATATGTTCAGCAAAGAAAGCCTTCACTGCTTCTTTATCTTTGTGTAGTGGAATTTGATTATTTATCGGTCGATTAAGTTCATTATTCAATTTATAATAGGTTATTTCTGTGGTCTCTTTATTCATTGTATCTGTTGATGCCAATGTTGTTCACCGCTTTCTTCAGTTTGGAAACGTCCGCTTGATTGCCTTGAAATTCGAATGTATGAAGTAAGGGAACGTTGTAATCTCGCGCAATATCTTTAGCTGTAAAAGCAAAGAGTTTACCAAAATTAATATTTCCCCCACCAGCAACGCCTTTAAACCATTCAATGTTCGATCCGGTTTCTAAAAAGTCGTTCAAAATTTCAGTCACTTCTTTATCATAGGCAGGTGTTACAATAATAAACGGCTCATTTATTTCAACAAAAGGATCTGCTGGATTCAACTCCAGCACATCCATGTTTAGTTTATCTACAAATTTTCTTGTTTGTCCAGTCAACGAAAAATAGATAATGACCATTGATTTACGCCAATCTATTAAGCATTTCAGGTCTAAAACCATTAAATGCTTCAATGCCCTCTGCTATAACAACAGGCAAGGAGCTAAAGCCCATTTTTTTAACTTCGTCAACGGCTTCAACGTCTTGATCGATATCTTTTTCTTTAAATGGAATACCTTTATTTTCAAGATATTTCTTTGTAAATTGACATTGCATACAGTTTGGCTTTGAATAAACGATGATTGATGTGTTTTTCATAAAAATTACCTCCATTAAATTTTACAATAAAACGATAATTTTTTATCGTTTCTAAAAGTTTATCGCAGTTTTTTTCTGCAAACTTTCTTTCAACTGATAATTCTATTTTACATCAGTCAGATTTAAACGCAAGGGGAACATACTACATATATAACATTCGTCTCAAGCAAAACACTACATGTAGTGTTTTGCGCATATAAAAACCTCCCTTTTAATACAGCTTTACTGCATTAAGGAAGGTTCATAATTATTATATTCACATACTTTTTATTCTCTATCTTCTCTCTCCATAAATGACATCTAAGCAAAAGGCACACGGTTCGTCGCCATCTCTTCTTGATCCATAAAATAAATTGCAGACATGAAAACCATCTTCGTATATTTTTTCAAGATTTAATCGAGATTTTGTTAAGCCAGTATCTGTCATTTGTTTTTCAATTGACTGTTGTTTTGTAATTTCTGCCAAACGATCTCTGAGATGTTGGTTCTCCATACGCAGCACATTATTTTCTTCAGTTAATTGAGAGAGTTCTTCTTTGATTGTTTTGACTATCTTCAATGTGGCTTCTGTTTGGGATTCCAACTCAGTAAACGTATCATACAATTCTTTTTTTTCCATTTTTCACCACTTCTTTAATCTACTTAAACTATTTGTCAGTGATGTTTGGACCGAAGAAATGTCCTTTCACATCTTTAACTAGCATACCAGATTACCATGAAAAATCCAAATAGACATTCTCAGTTATTTAACTCTTAAATCGTCTTATTCATGACCGCTAACATCTGTAAAGTAGCCTGTTCAAACACTCCCTGGGCTGCCACATTCCGATCTAAATATTTTTTTCCATTTAAAATAATTTCCATTAAATCTGCTAATGTTCCAGCACTTAAACGCTCGGCTTCAGTATGAATTGTTTTTTGGTGTTTTAAATAACCTACATGATAGTCTTTGGAGATTTGACTATTTAAAATATCTTGTAATATAACTAAAAACAGATCCAAGGCCAAGTGATATTCTGATTTCCCTTTAACTAAAGGCATGATATCTGTATGAACATAAATAAATGCTTGCTCATCTTTCTTTGATAAATGAGTATACCATTTCCACATGGCATCAATAAGGCTAGTAAGTGTTTCATTTTCTGAAAGCTCAATTGCTTGATTAGTATCACTTGTTAGCTGACTGAGAACGGCAGCTTGTTCTTGCGTAAGCCCTTCTTTTAGCAACGTTTGGATACGCTGTTCTTTTGACAATTGAGGAAAGTGAATCAATTGTACTCTAGATAATATCGTTGGTAATAAACGATGCTTGGCTGTTGTGATGAGAATAATAGTAATATCACCATCAGGTTCTTCAAGGAATTTCAATAAGCTATTAGCGGCTTGTGTTGTCATTTTCTCAACATCTTTTACCACAATTAACTTTTTAAGTCCTTCCATACCACTTTTGGTAATTTCCTGTTTCAATTCTCTTATTTGATTTATTTTAATAGAAAGGCCCTCAGCTTCTATTTCTACGACATCAGGATGTTGATGTGATGAAATCCTTTGACAGACATGACAAGTCTGACAGGGCCCTTCAGAATAATTTGGACATAAGAGACTTTGCGCAAGCCATAATGCTGTTTCGCTTTTCCCTGTACCAGCAGCGCCTTCAAAAAGATAGGCATGTTGTATTGTTCCTTTTCCGATTAATTTCGAAAAATTTTCTTGAATTTCTGGTTGCTTAGCTCCCTTGGTAGACATAATCCGTCTCCCTTACTTCTAAAATTGTAAAAACTGATCGATTGGTAATACAAAAATTGTTGCTCCACCGACTTCAACATTGACCGGATAAGTTAAATCTGATTCCAAAGTGAAGTCGTAAGAAGGGGGACTCATCATTGTCTGACTACGAGTTGAGCAGTTCTCTTTTATGAGTTCCAGTGTGTCTTCTACTTTTTTATCATCAACACCCACTAAAAAAGTTGTATTCCCTGCTCTTAAAAATCCGCCTGTCGAAGATAGTTTCGTCGCGCGTACACCCTTTTCAGCAAATCCATCAGCTAGGCGCTTACTATCCTGGTTTTGAACAATTGCAACGACTAATTTCATCTTATTTGCCTCCACTCTTGTTATTATTTTTATACTCTCTTTTCAAGAACATTCCAAACATCTTGGAACACCTCATCTTCAGTTTGACTCGCATCCACACATACAAAGCGGTTGGGTTCCTCTTCAATTAAGGTTAAATAACCTTGCCTCACTTTTTCATGAAAAGCCACTTCTTCTAATTCTAAGCGATCTTGCGTTCTGTTTGAATTTTTATCTTTTATGCGATTCAGTCCTACTTCGGCTTCAATGTCCAAATATATAGTTACATCTGGTTTCTGTCCCTCAATCGCAAATTCATTGATAGCTTTAACTTCCTCAATGCCTATTCCTCTCGCTTGCCCCTGATAAGCTATAGAGCTATCAACAAAACGATCACATAAAACGATATCGCCTCTTTTTAGTGCAGGAATAATTTTATCTATAATATGCTGACGTCGTGCAGCTGCATACAACAACGCTTCTGTTCGATCATCCATCTCTGTATGTATTGGATCTAGCAAAAGAGCCCTTATTTTTTCAGCTATTTCGCCACCGCCTGGCTCTCTTGTAACGACTAACGGTGTTGCTGTGGTTTCCTGTATTTTTTTACTTAATCGTTTAACAATACTCGATTTCCCAGCACCATCTGGTCCTTCAATTGTAATAAATAGTCCGCTCACTAAACTTCCTCCATCTACTATTAAGTTCTATAACCATTATACGTCAGATTACCTCTTTTTTCTATGTTTTAAAACATCGACTTAAAAAGCTGATGCTTGCATCTTATAAACGATCCTTAATTTCTTTGCTAAGACGTATATTTTTATATCAGTCACTACCATTCCACCTAACGTTGATTAGAGGATTTTTCGCAAAAAAACAGGCTGAAGATTATTGTCTTCAGCCTGTCATTCTATTTAATTATTAGTTAGAAAATTTCTTTTTGAACAATATCAACGCTGCGCCAATAGCCGTTGAAAATGCACCTAATAATAAATACATATATGTGTTCGTAGCGGTAGAAGGTAGTGATTCACCATCTTTATCTTCTCTTGGTTTACCGTCAGTTCCGTTGGCTCCGTCAGTTCCGTTGGCTCCATCAGTTCCGTTGCCTCCGTCTTCACCTGGTTTGCCGTCTGATCCATCGTTTCCGTTGGCTCCGTCGTTTCCATCAGCTCCATCGTTTCCGTTAGATCCGTCGTTTCCGTTGGCTCCGTCGTTTCCGTTAGATCCGTCGTTTCCGTCGTCGTCTGGTAAATCTTCACCCATTAAGTCTGTAATTCTTCCTTCGATTTCTGGGTCAACTGTACCACCAAGATAGCGGTCTTCAACCATATAGTCAATCAACTGTTGCCAGTCTTCTTCACCAATGTCTCTGACACGACCATCTGCAAAGGCTTTAGCAAAGGTTTCAAATCCATCTCCACCTTGGCCTGTAAAGCCGTTTGTCGTTACTTGATACATTTTATCAAGTTTAATTTCTGTTAATTCACCGTCTTTATCAACGTACATCTTAACAACACGGTTGCCCGCTTCTTTCTTGCTATCATAGTAATATTTCATACCTGATACGTGCAGGAATCCACCGTTTTCTTCTGGTGCTTGTCTGACTGCGTGCTCAAGCAACTCTTTAATTTCTGCTCCAGAAAGTTCTGCAATCACTGGGTTATTACCGAATGGCAATACTGAGATTACTTCACCTGTTGTAATTGGTCCTTGGTCGATCGAGGTACGAATACCACCACCATTTTGGAATGCAATAACTGCTTCTGGGAATTTTTCTTGAGCTTTTGCAAGCATTGCATCAGTAACAAGGTTACCTAGGCGTGTTTCGTTTGCACGAACACTCATTTCATCGCCTTCACCATGTCTTGGGTTTTCAAGAGCTGTAACAGCGACTGCACCTGTTTCTTCGTTTGCAATTTTATCAACTTGGTCTTTATATTCTTGCATGACTTTGAGTGCTTCTTCATCGTCTTCATAATTTTCCATAGCTAGTAGTTCACCATTATGACTAACGATTTCTCCATCAGCATCAAATTCAACATTTAAAGTCCCTAAGTTTTCTGCATATTGACCACCTTGGACAATAACCGTTGGTGCTTTGTCATTGCCTTTTTCATCCTTCTCTACAACTTGAGGTTTAGGTATTTCTGTATGAGAGTGTCCCCCCACAATGATATCAATACCAGGAACTTCTGCTGCGAGACGCATGTCATTACCAATATCTGGAGCTGTATCATATCCTAAGTGGTTAACTGCCATAACTTTATTAATTCCTGCATCTTCAAAGGCTTGTACTGCCTCTTCTGCAGCTGTAATGAAGTCTGAGAAATCAACATTATTTGGACTAGAAATATTCTTAGTGTCTTCTGTCGTTAAACCAAAGATACCAACTTTTTCACCATTGATTTCTTTGACAATTGTTTCATAAATCTTGCCATCTTCAGGATCTTCTGCCAATGTTTCTTTGGACTCATAACCTTTTAACTTATCATCTTTGGAGAAGTCAGCGTTGGTTCCTAAGAATGGGAAGTTTGCCCCATCTATAAAGTCAGCTAATGCTTGATGCCCTTCGTCTGAGTCGCCTAAGTCAAATTCGTGGTTACCAAAGACCATTGCATCGATATTCATTAAGTTCATTAAAGCTAAATCTGCTTGTCCTTCAAACTCATTGAAATACAATGTGCCTGAGAAGGCATCTCCAGCGTTAACGAGTAAAGCATCTGGATTTGTTCCTCTAAATTCATCGATTGCAGAAATCATACTTGGATAATTCTCAACTCGTGCATGCGTATCGTTCATATGCATGACTGAGAGTGAGTAATTTTCATCAGAAGTCCCATCATCAGGCAGGTTGCCACCTTCTAGATCAGTAATTCTTCCTTCGATTTCTGGATCAACTGTACCGCCAAGATATTCTTCTTCAACCATATAGTCGATTAACTGTTGCCAGTCTTCTTCACCAATATCTCTAACACGGCCATCTGCAAAGGCTTTAGCAAAGGTTTCAAATCCATCTCCACCTTGACCTGTAAAGCCGTTTGTTGTGACCTTATATGTTTTATCTAGCTTGATTTCTTCGAGGTCACCATCTTTATCGATATACATTTTAACAACACGATCACCTGCATCTTTTGTGCTGTCATAGTAGTATTTCATACCTGATATGTGTAAGAATCCACCGTTTTCTTCTGGTGCTTTTCTTACTGCATGCTCAAGTAATTCTTTGATTTCTTCTCCAGATAGGTCTGCTATAACTGGGTTATTACCAAATGGTAATACTGAAATGACTTCACCCGTTGTAATTGGACCTTGATCGATTGACGTACGAATACCGCCACCGTTTTGGAATGCAATAACCGCTTCTGGGAATTTTTCTTGAGCTTTTGCAAGCATTGCGTCAGTAACTAGGTTACCTAGGCGTGTTTCGTTTGCACGAACACTCATTTCATCGCCTTCACCATGTCTTGGGTTTTCAAGATCCGTAACAGCTACTGCTCCTGTTTCCTCGTTTGCAATTTTATCAACTTGGTCTTTATATTCTTGCATGACCTTTAATGCTTCTTCATCTGCGACGTATGGTGTTGTCACTTCACCAGTGTCTCTGTCTTCTTCTGGTAATAACGGTTCTAACATCGCTTCAAACTCAACAATCTCACCAGTATCATTGAATTCAATGTTTAATTTTCCAAGGTTTTCAGCATATTGGCCTGCTTGAACAATGACTGTTGGTGCTTTGTCATTACCTTCATTATCTTTCTCAACAACCTGTGCCTTAGGTAGTGCTGTATGAGAGTGTCCCCCCACGATAATGTCAATACCAGGAACTTCTGCTGCGAGACGCATGTCATTACCAATATCTGGAGCTGAATCGAATCCTAAGTGATTAACTGCCATAACTTTATTAATTCCTGCATCTTCAAAGGCTTGTACTGCCTCTTCTGCAGCTGTAATAAAGTCTGAGAAATCAACATTGTTAGGACTAGAAATATTCTTAGTATCTTCTGTCGTTAATCCAAAGATACCTACTTTTTCACCATTGATTTCTTTGACAATTGTTTCATAAATTTTTCCATCTTCAGGATCTTCTGCCAATGTTTCTTTGGACTCAAAACCTTTTAACTTATCATCTTTGGAGAAGTCAGCATTCGTTCCTAAGAATGGGAAGTTTGCCCCATCTATAAAGTCCGCTAATGCTTGATGTCCGTTGTCTGAATCGCCTAAGTCAAATTCATGGTTACCAAAGGCCATTGCGTCTATGCCCATTAGGTTCATCAAAGCTAAATCTGCTTGTCCTTCAAACTCATTGAAGTACAATGTGCCCGAGAAGACGTCTCCAGCATTAACAAGTAATGCATCGGGATTCTCTCCTCTAAATTCTTTAACGGCTGAAACCATATATGGATAATTCTCAACTCGTGCATGCGTATCGTTCATATGCATGACTGACATTGCAAAGGTTTTTTCTTGTGCTGATGTATCACCTAATACTAGTTGTGCTAAGACAGGATCATGGTCACTTGCTCGACCGTGCATATCCGTATAATCAGAGTTTACATTAATCATGTCAATGTCTGCTGTATCAGCCATATTGTTTGATACTAAAATATGGTCTAGAACTTGTGAGTTACCCTGATAGACATAGCTGTAACGTCTTTCTTCAGGAACTTCTTCCACTAAGTTCGTTAACACACCGCCTTCTAGTATTCGTAATGGTTCAGATGTTTCAAAATCATTCATATCACCAAGAACTACGATATTCTCATCCGGACTATCGGCTAAGATTTCATCTACGAACGTATTAACAGATTGTGCTAACTGCTTACGTTCATCTCTACTTCCCATTACTGGTGGCTGATTTTGACCAAAGAAGCCTTGGTCCCCTCTTTTTGAGTTCAAGTGGTTAGCGATAACAACGACACTATCACCTTTGAATTCAAATTCAGCTGCTAATGGTTTTCTTGTGCCTGGGAAGTCTGTTGGAGAGACACGACCAGGGTTAAGAGTAAGCTCACCGTTTTCATAACCGACAGCATCCGTTGACCCACCTTTGTCTTTATCGATCATTGAAACACGTTTTGGATTGTAAAGGAAGCCTACACGGATATTTCCGCTTGGTTTACCTCCATCTTTATTGTATTCAGGATCAATATTTGCAAATTCATAAATTGGTCCACCAGCTTCAACAATTTTATCAATTAATCGTTGATAACTTTCGCTGGCTTCTGCTGTTTTTGAATCTGAACCTTGGTTAGACATGATCTCAACAATTCCAATTATATCTGGTTCATTCATATCTTTTACGAATGTTTCAGCAATTTTCGTTGCTTTCGTTTCTGATGTTTCACCCACATTTGCTGAGAAGTTCTCAACGTTATATGTGGCAACAGATAGCTTATCTTCATCTTTTTTGATTGTTGTTTCAGTATTAGGCATTTCAGTTTGAACTAAAGCGTCTTCCACATCGCCTAAATCGGCATAAACTTTATAGTTGCCAAACCCATAGTTTACAACACCTGTAAGAGCTTTTGTAAACTTATCTCCAGTTTTAACTTTTAAGTCTCGGGCAGGCCCATTTGGCTGAACTTTAAATGGAATCAACCCAGTATTTGGCGTGTCATCCATTAATCTAATTCCACCGTTAGCTGTAACATTGGAAGGATTGTAATCTTCTGTTACAACAAATAAATCCCCATGATCTTGAGGTGCTACAGCTTTTGAAGGTTGAACTTCAACGCGCATACCTTCTAATGTTTCCCAATAGTCCAGCGCATAAGCTTCAGGATCAAAATTATCTAATGTTCCTTCTTTTATTTTATCCGGTAAATCGGTTGAAGAAAGTTTGATAGCCTTTGGCAATTCAACATTTGATTCTACAACATTAACAATTCCGCCTTTATCATCGCGGGCATTGATTTCTGTAATTGGAAGATCATCTTCTTCTTTACTTCCATATCCATCGATTTGATATTCAGAAACCGTACCCGTTACTTGTACAAGGTCTCCAACTTCATAGTTACTTCCAGTTCCTAAATATACAACGAGCCCTTCTGACGTGTTCTTATCGCCATCATCTTGACCTTCCGGTGTCTGCATATGGAAATATTGAGCACCTTTTATATCATAAACATATGTCACAACACCTTTGACGTTGTAAACTCTTTCCCCTTGCATTGGAGAGTAGTGTTTAGATCCTTGTATTTCATGTATTTTATTTCCTTCTGAAATATCTACCGCAGTATAATTAAATTCAGCAAGCTCACTCATACGATCTTCAACTACAGCAATAGCTTGAATAGTCATATCTTTATCAATTGTAATTGGGCCTGTATACTCTGTACTTGATTTAGTTGGATTCGTTCCATCCGTCGTATAATAAATCTTAGCCTCATCAGTTGAAGAGCTTAAGACTACCTCAGTACCTGCAGGTATATTGCCGCTTTGCGGACTTGCAAATACGGGTTGAACAATACTTGAATCTTGAATCACGTCTTGTGCATCACGTGGAATCAATTGAACACCATTGAAATCAGAAACAATGCCAGTGATTGATTCATAGGTAGTTCCTTCAGTTAAACCAAGAACATCATTCTCGTCATAAATAGTAAATTCTGTTCCAGTTTCGTCTTTTCCTGTATTGTTTTTACCACCAGCTTTTACAATTTCAATATTCTCCATAACAGCTAATTCTGACTGATGAGCACCAAGGTCAGCAGCCTTAAGTTTAATAGGTTCAGGGACGCTCGATTTTTTAACGTCTTCTTCAATTGTAGCCCCTTGAAGTTGTAACAAACCATTATAAGTATTTAAATTCCCTCTAACAGTAATTTCGTCCCCTAATTCTACATCAAGAGAAGTCGGTCTAACTGCAATAGCGCCTGTATCATCCTGAATTTGAATCGAGTTTTTTAACTTAGCAGTTACTACACCCTTTGTTTTAACTTCTCCCGTTTCTTGCTTACGCACTTCTGCAAGTGTTAAAAGGTCTAGCTCTGGTGGTGCAGGAATCTCATCTGGATTAAGGATTTCTATATTTGAAACTTCTTTCAATCCATTTGAATCTCCAAAATATGCCATTAACTTCCCAGAAACTTCAACTTTTGCTTTCCCTTTATATCTAGGGTTGGATGCTAAACCATAATTATTACGGTCAGCGCCATCTAATTTTACTCTGATCCATTTCGACGAATCTGATTCCTCTGGATTATCAGCAAGAACAATATTAGTATCTGATTCAGAACCAGGATCCGCTAATTTGTTACTACCTGTAGCATTCCCAATAATATAGCCTTCAACTTTTGCTTTAGCCTCATCGTTACCACGCGCAATCGCTTCAGCTACAGTGATTGTAGATTCAGCAGCAAGTAACTCTGGCTTACTTTCTTCTTGTTTTGTTTCTTCAGGAGTAACTTCCGGTGTTTCAGTCTCTACTTTTTCTTCATCTTTTTTAACTTCGGTTTTCGCTTTATCCTCGGTTACCTCAGTCGTATTAGACTCTTTCTCTCCTTCAGCATATGCCGATATTGGCGCTGCCGTCTGTGCAAATGAACTCAACAAAAGCATTGTTGCTAGGGAAAAACTATACTTCTTTCTCCAATTCTTGCGCATTCAATTCTCTCCTTAAAGTTATTTACTCTGCTATTTATTATGTACGATTTACTGAACCTCAAAACCCTCCTTTATAGCTATATTGACATAGTAAATATATAGAGTTTATAAAAATACGTACTAATCACAAAACTGTATCCCTTTACATTTAGAAGGTTTCACAGCTTTATTGAAAAGCGATTATATGTACTCATTTAAAAATATAATCGTATAATTACTGTTTATAATCACCCGTATCTAATAGTCTAGTCTACATGCTTATCTTTGTCAACGTTTTCATAAAAATAATTATATAACTCTAATAAAGTTAGACACATTCTTTACGCAAAGTTGAAGTATCATTTTTTAACTAAAAAAGCCGATGATAGTCATCGGCTTCAGTAAACAATGTATTCAATTCAGAATATCTCCATTTATTTTTCTTATCCGAGCCTCTTTAAATAAATAGAAATACAATGATTTTTGTAAATCATAATGTGCTTGCCATTCTGGATGCTTATCAACAATTACTTTTTCGATATGCTGACACTCATCACAGAGTCTTTTTTGCGATTGTATTAAGTCGATAAGCTTTTCGTCGTACGTTTGTTGTAATTTTTTATTTCTATTAAACAATATTCTCTTACACCTACATTTCCCTTCGGCCTTCTACAGCTTTCAATAAGGTCACCTCATCAGCATATTCAATATCACTGCCGATAGATAAGCCATGTGCCAAACGAGTGACTTTAATACCGGATGGTTTAATAAGACGCGAGAGGTACATGGCTGTTGCTTCACCTTCAACTGTGGCATTGGTCGCAAGGATGACTTCTTTAACTTCATCTTTTTGTAGACGCTTAATTAAAACAGGTATATTGATATCCTCTGGCCCAGTCCCTTCTATAGGTGACAATACGCCATGTAACACATGATATAAGCCTTTGAAATCTTGCATTTTTTCCATCGAGATTACATCTTTGGTGTGTTCTACCACTAAAATAACAGATTGGTCCCGGTTTTTATCTTCACAAATATCACAGGGATCATTTTGTGTCATGTTTCCACAAATAGAACAATTCTGTAAATCTCTTTTCACACTGATCAATGATTTTGCAAAGCGTGTAACGTCTTCCTCTTGCATATTGACCGTGTAAAAAGCTAAGCGTGCTGCTGTTTTTTCTCCAATTCCTGGTAATTTCATATAGCTTTCCATTAGTTGTGCGATTGGTTCTGGATAATGCATAGCTGTTTCCTTTCTCAAAGAAAGCCCCAAATTTAATTGAGGCTTTCATTCTTTATCTGAATGTTTACATTCCAGGTATACCTAGACCTTTAGAGTATTTACCCATGGTTTTTTCTGTTTCCGTGTCAATTTTTCCTAAAGCATCATTGACAGCAAGTAAGACTAAATCTTCGATAATCTCTGCATCTTCCGGATCAACGATTTCCTCTTTGATTGAAACATTCTTACATTTCTTATCTCCAGTAAATGTTACGGTTACCAAGTCGTTATTCGCCGTTCCAGTAAATTCTTTCTCATTCAACTCAGCCTGACTTTGTTCCATTTCTTTCTGCATTTTTTGCATTTTTTTCATCATACCTTGCATATTTCCCATTCCACGCATGTTCATCATCCTTTTCTTTAATTTAGTCGGTGATTGTTACGTTTTCTTTCCCAAAGAGATTAACTGCCTCACTAACCACAGCATCCACTTCTTCTGTTTCTTTTGGTGCTTGTTCTTTTTCTTGGTTATCCGTTTCTTCTTGACCATCATTTTTCATTTGATCAATAAATGCCTGACGTACCTCCAACCATTGATTAGAAGGAACGGTTGCCATGTCCGCCCGATGTCCGATAACTTTTTCTAAGTAATCGCCCACCGCATCAATCAATATGGTATCATTGGCGGCTCTCTCACATAGAATATCATAATCGAATGTAACGACCAAACCATTTGGGCTTGCGGCGACTGGCTTAGATGTGTTCATTATTGCTTTTTGACTAGTCGATAAGGCATTAATCAGATCAGGCCAGAGATCTTTCAACTTAGCCAAGTCATTTCTTGTCGCATGCTCTAGTATACCAAAAACCTGATGTCGATTAACTTTAAATACAGTTTGACCTGCATTTTTTCTTGCAGGTTTACGTTTTGGTGTTTTAGTTGCTTCATTGTTTACACCATTTTGCTGCATTTGCTCAATGACTTTTTGCATTTGATTCAATCTGTTTTTAAGCGTTCTTAGTTCCTGACTTTCATCAGTATCTCTTGTAGTCGTTGGGGCAGAGTCCGTTGCTATTTCTGGTTTAACTTGAGCAAGTCGAACCGTTGCAACTTCTAAGTATACCTCTGCATGCGTCGAGATGCGCATTTCTTGCTGTGTTTGGTTCATGATTTCTATAATATCATAAATTTTTTCAGGCTGAGCCTCAGCAATTAGTGTATTAAAACGATCATCTACTTTACTCATTTTCAACAGATTCTCATCTTTTGTTTTCTGGTATATGAGAATGTCACGTGAAAAGAGTATAACGTCGCCGACTAAGCGATTTGCATCTTTTCCTTCTTGCATCATTTGATGAAGCAGTTCCAGTCCTTTTTCAGTGTTATGATTCAAGGCTGCTGAGATATAGTCAATCATCAATTCTTGCGTGACACTTCCTGTTATCCTCAGCGTATCATCAAGGGTAACTGCGCCATCAGAAAATGAGATGACTTGATCTAAAATACTTAATGCATCTCGCATGCCGCCTTCTGCTGCTTTAGCAATACTCATAAGCGCATCAGGATCAAATTCAATATTTTTTTCATTTAATATATAGGTCATTCTTTTAATAATATCTTGAGCTGAAATACGTCTGAAATCAAATCGTTGCGTTCGTGATATGATTGTTAACGGAATCTTATGTGGTTCTGTTGTTGCTAAAATGAAAACAACATTCATGGGTGGTTCTTCAAGTGTTTTCAGTAAGGCATTAAAGGCACCCATTGAAAGCATATGGACTTCATCTATGATGTACACTTTATACTCTGCCTCTGTCGGTGCGTAATTTGCTTTCTCTCTAATGTCACGTATTTCTTCTACACCATTGTTACTTGCGGCATCGATTTCAATAACGTCACCAAGTTTACCTTGTGTAATTGATTGACAAAGGTTACATTCGTTACACGGTTCACCATCTTTTGGGTTTTTACAGTTCATTGCTTTGGCAAATATTTTTGCAGCACTTGTCTTCCCGGTTCCCCGTGGTCCAGAAAACAAATAGGCATGACTCGTATTCCCATGACTCAATGCATTTCTTAAAGTTCTAGTCACTGCTTCTTGGCCGGCAATATCCTTGAATTGCTGAGGCCTCCAGACACGATATAATGCTTGATAGCTCATGTTTCCCCTCTTTTCTCAGTAAATCAGTCTCTTAACCATTATAGGTCAATTTCTGTTTAATTCCAAAGTTTATTTTAATATTTTAATCTTGAAAGTATAAAGTTGATAGTGTCTTTATTTTCCTGCTTTTTTCTATTCTAAAAAATCACTGACTGCTATATACGCAAGGGTTGGCGCTTAATTAAACACACATTCTTTCCCTTTTAGAACATAGTTTGGTAAACTAGTTCCAACTTAAGATCTTAATTAAACTTAATTTCCAAAATAGACTACTGAAGCATAAAGGAGTAACCGCCGATGAAAAAGCATAAAGAATCAAGTCGTTCTCAACTTATCGATTGGCTTCTACGTGTGTTGAAAGGCACACTTATTGGATCTGGAGCGATTCTTCCGGGAGTCAGCGGTGGCGCCTTGGCAGCTGTTTTTGGTTTGTATAAACCGCTTATCTTATTTATTTCAGATATTACCAATCAGTTTATGAAAGGAATAAAGTTCTTTCTCCCTGTTGGTATCGGCGCGGTTCTCGGCGTGTTTGTCTTAGCTTATCCTTTAAATTACGGTCTAGATTACTACCCTGTTCACATTCTTTGGGCCTTTATTGGAACAATTATTGGAACTCTCCCTACCTTGTATCGTGAAGCAGGAAAAAACGGAAGAAAGGCTCATCATATTTATTTAGCTGTTATTTCAAGTGTGGTTATGTTCATTCTATTGTTATGGGCAAATAAAAACCTTGATTTACAGGTTGAGCAAAACAGTGTGACTTGGTTACTATCGGGTGCTATTTTTGCTTCTGGCTTTATTGTTCCAGGGTTAAGTCCTTCAAATTTTTTAATCTATCTGAATTTATATCAGCCTTTAACGAAAGCTATTCGTGTGTTAGATTTTTCAGTTTTAATTCCCGTAGCTGTTGGAGCAATCATTTGTATCTTTCTTTTTGCAAAAGCTATTCAATATTTATTAGATATTGCTTATGCTACTGTTTTTCACTTTGTCTTTGGTGTCGTTGTTGCTTCCACTATAATTATTGCTCCATCAGCTGATATGTACAACGGGCTTTCTGTACTTGATTATGGCGTCGTTATTCTGCTTTTCTTTTTAGGGTTAGCCCTTGGCTTCTGGATGGGACGTTTAGAAGATACTTATAAAAAAGATTAGGCTCGCTATACTAAATGGAAAAGAGATACCCCTAACAATTGTTAGGGGTATCTCTTTCTATGAATATGTTTCAAGTATTCATGGCTATGTAATCACATGACACATGACGGAACGATACTTAGTGCTGCTTCCTTCCGGACCTGACACGGTTCGTATGTCCGCCATTGCCATGTGGCCTCTCGGCAATTACTATAATAGCACAGGTAGGATTTTTTTTCCAGGGTAAATTTAAAAAGAACATCCAAAACCATTGATCGCTCTAATAACTCGCGAACTGCTCTTCGATGCAATAATCGGAATGATTAAAAAGACGGATAATAGTACGAAAACTGCTGTGATAACTGTTTCTGGTAGAAAGTAAGTAATAACTTGAAGGATCATGAAATACAGAATATAAAATCCGATACTAAATACTGGACACATCAATCGTTTCATTCTTGTCACTCCTTATGATAAAACAGTTTACCATCTCTATTCGTCTTTGACCAGTCTTACTAGGCTATAGATAAATAGAATGTTGGAATCTCAAAAGCTATACATTAAATTTAGTAATGACAAACCAAGCCTAGGACTTGGTTTTTTGATTATATATCGTCATTTTTGATTTTCGATATTCTTTTGTACCCTTCGGAGTCTTTTTTAATCCTTGAAGGGCGCGCATTTGCTGTTTATGTGACCTTCGCTACTTTTTACAACTCGGGAAGGGTACACATTTCATGTTTGTGTGACCTTCGCTACTCTTTACAACTCGGGAAGGGTACGCATTTCATGTTTGTATGACCTTCGCTACTCATTACAACTCGGGAAGGGCGCGCATTTCATGTTTGTATGACCTTCGCTACTCATTACAACTCGGGAAGGGCGCGCATTCAAAATAAAAAATCAACTCACAAGAAAAGAGGCTGAAAAATCAGCCTCTTTCCTATTTATATTATTGACTATTATTTTTACGTGCTTTTCTATTACTTTGCATGATACTCCATGATCGTTTGATTGTTCCCAAGAGATTCGTGTCTGAGTATATCAATACATTTGAGCGATAGAACGCTAAGGAAACGAAAGATATTAGTATTGCGAATCCAATTGTTCCAATGATTGATAACCATATACCCAATGTTGAAACGGTTTCCGCAGCTATTCTAAATGGCATAACGAAAGGCGTGAACAATGGAATATATGAAAAGACTTCAACAAATGTATTATCAGGAGAAGTAAAGGCGAATATCCCTATATAAAATCCGATTAATGCCATAAACACAATAGGCGTTACTGCTTTATTTACATCTTCCATTTTAGTAGCTAGTGAGCCAAAGAAGGCAGCTAAAACGACGTACATTAACACGCCTGCGATAAAGAAGATGATTGTAAACCCTAGGAGTTCTTGAAGTATAGAGGCTAAGTCTATTTGGTTAAGAGCACTTTGCACGATATCAGCATCTTTGAAGTAGATATACGCACCGAAACCAATCACAGCATAGATAGTTATTTGTGTTAGGAGCACAAGCATCACTCCGGTTAATTTTCCAAAGAAGTGGTTTGTTGCACTAGCACTCGATAAAATAATTTCCATAATACGCGTGCCTTTCTCATTTGCGACCTCTTCTGCAATAATCCCAGCATATGTCATAATAAATATCATAATAGCTATACTCACAAAGTACGCACTACCTTGCTGCACAATCGTATCTGAAAAATCTTCTTCCGTCAGTGAGCCTTCTTCAATATCCACATGTTGCTCAACCAAAGTCACTGGTTCAGATAATTTTGCTACGTCTTCTTGCCCTAAATTCAATTCATCAGCTCTTAACATTGTCTGAAAATTAGATAAACTTTCTTGAATAATGCTTGACTGATCTGAAAAATCGTCCGTATAAACAAGTTCGGCGTTTACCGTCCCATTTTCTACTTCAGCAGTTAAATAGCCACTAATTGACTCATCAAGCAGAGCTTCTTCTGCTTCGGATTCTTCCTTAATGTCATCATCGATTTGGAAGTCCCAGTCTTGTGATGAAAATATTTGGTTAATTGTTTCGTTTTCAGATATTACAGCAATCTGTGTATCAGGTTCTGTCTGTTCCTCTTGAGAAAAGTAATAGGTTATACCCGCTACCACAGCTACTAGAACTAAAGGAGATAATACCATCGCTATAAATCCAAATGATTTGATATTCTTTTTATAAACCTCTTTAGTGATAACCCAATATTTATTCATTGTTTTCACCAGCCATTCGTTTGAATATTTCTTCTAAGGTAGGTGGTTGTTGACTAAATGTTGGAATATAGCCATTTTTAGTTGCTTCATTAAATATTAATTTACCATCTTCTGTATCCGTCAAGTACACTATATCGATATTATCGCTTGTTTTCTCTACCTGTTTCACTCCTGGGAACTGTTTAAGGTCTTCGTGCGATAAATCAGATTCTAAGAACAACTTAGTTCTCCCGAATTGCTGACGGATATCTTTAACTGTTCCGTTTAGTACAGGCCTACCATCCTTCAGCATGATCAAGCTATGACACAGCTCTTCTACGTTATTCATATTATGACTTGAAAAGATAATGCTTGCCCCATTTGCCTGAGCTTCACGAATGCCATCTTCAAGAAGCTCAGCGTTGACTGGGTCAAGTCCGCTAAAGGGTTCATCTAAAATAATTAATTCCGGCTGATGTATCAACGTCGAGATTAACTGAACTTTTTGCTGGTTACCTTTTGATAATGTTTTGACTTTATCTGTTTTTTTACCTTTTACATCAAACTTTTCCAACCAGTGATCAATTAAAGGTTTGATTTCACTTTTTTTCTTTCCTCGTAATTGTGCAAAATACAGCAGTTGGTTTTCAATCGTTACCTTTGGATACAAGCCACGTTCTTCTGGCAGGTAACCAATTTTATTAAAGGTTTCTGTCGTTAGGTATTTATTATTCCAAAGAACATGACCGTTGTCAGGTGTCAATAAGTTTAGAATGATTCGAAATGTTGTTGTTTTACCAGCACCATTTTGACCGATTAAACCCATGATTTCTCCTGGCTTTATATTGAATTCCAAATCGTCCACTGCCGTAAGCGAGCCAAACGTTTTCTTTATATTTTTTACCTCTAGCATGTCTCTCCTTCTTTCTATTTAAATGTACTTATTTATCTTTGTAAACCATTACTATTATAACATTGTATTATAATTTACGAAACAATTAAGCTAGTAAAAAGCCAAGACTATTTCATTCTTTCATCACTAACTTTTCATATTTTGACTGAATCGCTTCATTCATTGGTGCTGATTTATTTTCCACCCATACGTTTATAATATATCCATCCTGAATAAATGCCAGGGATAGCTATCCATGTAATTATACCATACGTTGCTACGTCGTTTACCTTTACTCCAAGTAAAAATGCCGTCAGCATAATAATGATTATTGGAAATGTAAGATAACCTAACCATCTATGAGCGACTCTCCACGTTTCTTCATCCCTAATCGTCCATGGAAGTCTAAGCCCCATATAACGATTAAATGGTAACTTAGGTGACGTATTACCTATAATTCCCATAATGACTAATACCACTATAAAGGTTATTCCTCTGTCATTATTTGATAATAGTAACTGGGCTTTTGGATACCAGAGTATAAAGGTAAATAATGCGGCGAAAAATAAAATGAAGAATCTGTTTAGTCGTCTCATTGTTTTTACTTTGGGATTAGTTTCAGAAAGCTTGGCAATACGTGGTGTAAAAATATCTAGTAAACCTAACGCGATAATTACCGCTACACCAATCAGGATAATGCTCGATTGACTTTTCTCTTGTATAAATGATAAAGCAATAATTGCTACGGATAAAAGTGTGATCGGCCAAATAATTGTTGTTTTTTTCATATTTACTACTCCTTTTCGAATAAATCCATAAAACCACTTACTGTTTCTTGAAGCACGGTCAGATTAATCGAATATATTCGGTATAATCCCTGTTTCTCTGCACTAACTAACTCTGCTTCTTTTAAAATGTCCAAATGCTTGGATATAGCGGGCTTAGATATTTCAAAGTGTTCAGCTATTTCTCCAGCAGACCTATCTCTATCTCGAAGCAAACTAAGTATTTCTCTTCGAGTCGGATCCCCTAATGCTTTAAATACGCCCCCCATTTTTCTACCTTCTTCCTTGTTTTTATACTCTGTTTAACTATTTAGCTAATTAGTTAAACAAAGTTTAATACTTTACGTAAAATAAGTCAAGCATATCATTACTCTACATAAGCACATTTAAATGCGATAGCATCCTTACTATGAAAAGTTGAATCTGATCTCCTCAATAAAAAAAGAGAGGACGTTTGCCTCTCTCATTTGACTACACAGTTTAATTATCCTTCAAGAATTTTTATATAAAACGTACGGGTTCTAGGTCCATCAAATTCTGCAAAGTAAACACTTTGCCATGTTCCAAAAATAATTTTTCCTTCGTGAATAATCAATGACTCACTCGCCCCGACAAGCGATGACTTCAGATGCCCATCAGAATTTCCTTCCATATGAACAAAATAATCATGGTTTGGGAAAGTGTCATTTAATGCTCGTTTTAAATCTATTCTCACATCAGGATCTGCATTCTCGTTTATTGTTATCCCCGCAGTGGTATGCGGACAATAGACAAGCATTATTCCTTCCTTGATGCCACTATCTTCTAGTGCTTCGTTGAGGTAAGTATCTAACGACTTTAGTTCTTGTTTATCTCGTGTCGATAATGAAACCTTTTTTACATAGCTCATCCTTATTCCCCCCTCTATCTTCTTTATTAATCATAACGAATTTTATAGTTTAATCAAAAAGGAAGGTTTTGTATCATATTAGGATACTGTTTCTATCCATCCCTCTGGAGCCTTTATGTCACCGAATTGTATTCCTGTTAATTCATTATATAATGCCCTTGTTACAGGGCCAACTTCATTTTCTGAATAAAAAACATGAAAATCATTCTCTACTTGGAGGCCGCCTATTGGTGAGACTACGGCCGCCGTTCCACAGGCACCAGCCTCTTTGAAGCGATCCAGTTCATCAATATAAATATCGCCTTCTTTGACTTCCATATTTAATCGATTCTCCGCCAACCACATTAGAGAACGCTTAGTAATACTGTTCAGAATGGACGGGGATTGAGGTGTTATGAATGTATCCTCTTGAGTGATACCAAAAAAGTTAGCCGCACCGACTTCTTCAATTTTAGTGTGTGTCGCCGGGTCAAGATATACGGCATCACTGAACTGACGCTCCTTTGCTTCTTTTCCAGGGAGAAGACTCGCAGCATAATTTCCACCCACCTTGGCTGCTCCTGTACCTTTGGGTGCTGCTCGATCATAAGTACTGACGTAAAAATTTGACGGTTTCAATCCTCCTTTGAAGTATGAACCAACCGGTGTGACGAATATAGAAAAAAGATACTCTTCAGCTGGTTTGAGTCCAATGTTGTCCCCAACCCCAATCATAAATGGACGAATATACAAAGCGCTGCCCGTTCCATAAGGAGGAATAAATTCCTCATTTGCCTTAACAACTTTTTTTACAGCTTCAACGAAGGCATCCTCTGGGTAATATGGCATTAACAACCGTTCACAACTACGCCTCATCCTTTTGGCATTTTCAAAAGGTCTAAATATATTGATTGTCCCATCTTTTGTCCGATAAGCTTTCATCCCCTCAAAACATTGCTGCCCGTAATGTAATGCTGGTGATCCTTCAGAAATATGTAATTTATTATCTGTTGTAAGCGCGCCTTCTTCCCACTGCCCTTCTTTAAAACGGTCTATAAAGCGGTAGTCTGTTTTGATATAAGAAAAGCCTAAAGTATCCCAATCTAATTTTGGTTTGTTGCTATTGTTTTGCATTATGTTTAATTCCACCCTCTCTATTTATACACTTTATAATTATAACAAAAAATTAGCGCGGTTTTCACTTTGGAAATATAATTAAACGAATGACCAAAATTATGATAAACTACAGTAAAAGGGATGATATTATGAAAATTGGTTTTATTGGATTTGGAAACATGGCTAAATCCATCGCATCAGGTTTATTGGCAAATAATATATTGGAAAAAAAAGAACTTTCCTTTTCTACACGTTCAAAAGAAAGCCGAATGGCCATTGAACAAGAATGGGAAATAAATGGTTTAGCGTCAAATCAGGCAGTCTTGGATTGTTCAGATGTTGTTTTACTATCCGTAAAACCTTACCAAGTCGATCAGGTTCTGAATGAGCTTTCTATACCTTCCAATGTTTTGGTACTATCTATTGTTGCTGGTTTTGGAAGCGAACAACTCAATCAATACATTCCAGCGGAGCAAATTATTAGAACAATGCCTAACTTAAACGCACAGGTAAATGAATCAATGACTGCCCTTGTGGAAAATGATAAGATCTCTACTGCAGACATGGAAAAAGCGAAACTAATCTTCAATGCGATAGGTGAAGTGGTCGTCATACCAGAAGACCAATTAGGTATTTTTATTGCATTAGCGGGAAGTTCACCAGCGCTTGTCTTTTTATTTATCGACATTTTATCTCGAACTGCTGTAAAATATGGTATGCCAAAAGACAAAGCAACCCAAATCACTTCTCAAGCCGTTTTGGGTAGTGGCAAAACAGCTAAAGACGCTTCAGACTCGCCTTGGAATTTAATTGATAATGTTTCTTCTCCTGGTGGAATAACTATTGAGGCTATTTTAAATCTACTCGGATCTGACTTTTCTTCTTCACTTATTAAGGCCGTTGATGAAATGGTTCAGAAGAACGATGATATGACTAATAACTCCAATAAATAAGGCAAAGACTCTTTATCTCCAAGGTTTACTCGGATAAAGAGTCTTTATTCTTTCTTTTTTCCAATTTTTTTCTTTCTCTGAGATCTTTGAAAAATGTAGTCAATAAAGATCGGCACTCTTCCTCCATAATGCCACTGTAAACCTCGCACTGATGATTTAGACGATCATCCTCTAAAACATGCATCAAGGTCTTAGCGGCGCCACCTTTAGGATCTTCAGGACCATAATAGACACTTTTTAATCGCGAAAGAACAGCTGCCCCACTACACATAACACAGGGTTCTAGCGTAACGAATAAATGACAGTCCTCAAGTCGCCAATTACCCAATGTTATATTTGCTTCTTCAATAGCTATCATTTCTGCATGAGTCGTTGCACGTTGAGAGGTTTCCCTTTGATTATACCCACGTCCAATTATTTTATTATCCTTAACAACAACTGCTCCTATGGGTACTTCATCAATGGCTTTGGCCTTTTCTGCTTCTTTAATTGCCTCATTCATCCATTTATTTATTTCTATTTCTGTAAATTCTGTCATTTTCTCGCTCCATTTTATACATACTTCTATAGTAATTACGTTTCTAAACATTCTAGATAGTGGTAAACTAAGAATAGCATATTCAAGGAGGAAATACAGTGGATTTTTCCAAGTTAAAAAAATTATATCCTGAAGCAATGTTAAGTAAAAAACCTTTCATAAAAGGGAATACATTCCGTATTTCTTATAAAAACCAATGGATTCATATCCCAACAGAGCATATAAGTCATAGAGAAATGAACATACTAAATCTATTAAAAGAAGAAGCTCAAACAGATAGTTTCCCTATTTCTCAATCAGAATGGTTTCATTTTTTAGATGGCAGCCTAGAACATCCCCCAACAACAGACATCCCAGTGCGCTTAATTCAAATTGTACTGGAAAAAATAAACACTGACTTCGCTTATTCTACTTGGGTAGATGCTGTAGGACATATTTTTGAATCTGTTCTTGACGTCTTCTTTGTTTCTGAAGATACCTGTTTAATTATTCAAAAACATACATCAAAAGCTCTTAAGCAAAAAGAATTATTTGGTATGTTAAAAACACTGGAGGATGATTTTTCAATCCGTGCCAATGCCTACATTGGTCAATTTTGGGAATCTGATCCTCATTTAAAGACTATATTCAGAGAGGAACGTCACATTTTTCAAGAAGAATACCGGCATCTTGATTACCGTATGAATTCTCTTTCAGATGTGGCATTAAGGTATTTCACAAAAGACGCTGTCTCTCATAGCACATTGATGCTCTCCTTGAAAACAAGTATTGAAAAACAACCTGAGTGGAAAGAATTAATTTTTGCTTTATGGGAGAACCAAGGAAATGTCACGGTGGCAGCTAAACAGCTTTTTATTCATAGAAACACGTTGCAGTATCGAATGGATCGTTATTATGATTCAACAGGTTTGTCATTAAAAAATATGAATGACTTACTTTTAAGTTTTTTAATCATTTCATAATTAGTGTAAACAAAGAACAAATCACAAGTTCTTTCCCGGAATCACTGGAATAAATAAGCAGGTGATTACTGTTGTTGTCTATTTTCACTCAACGAAAAGGCTTGTTTACTCTGTGTGGCACATTTGAATTAATACGTCGGAAACGTAAAAGAGGCGGAGACTATATAGTCTCCGCCTCTTTATTTTTTTATCTTTTAAGCTTGTTCATAACTTTTTTTGATTCTTTTTTCTTATCTTGCACATAATCTTTAAGATCATCCGTCATATTTGAAAACTTACTTTCTAAATCCTTCACCTTGTCGGCAGTACCAAGGAGGTTATTGATTTCATCATCAGATAAGTTGTCTACGACATTTCTAGCTTTTTTATTTCCGTTAAATTTACTGCCAACGTAGTGTTTTGCTTTCTGGCGATTAACTACCGACTTTGTTTTTGTCTTGGCTTTATCTGAAGTAAACAAGAGTGTAAGTAAGCCAAATATGAAGGCTACCCCAACACCGATTAATATATTTTTTTGATTATCATCTAACTGCTTATTTTCGTCCATACTCTCTTCATCCTTTCGTCAATTGATTGATTAATTACATCTTAACAAAGATGGCCCTATAAAACTAAACATAACTATTCGTTTTATACAAATTAAATCTTCCACTCAATTGTCTAGTGATCAAACAACTCGTTACAATGCTGATATTCTTCTATTTATTCGCTACAGATTTCTTTCCAGCATTCTTTTTTGATTCCCTAACTTTCAAGGTGATTTCGCCCTTTGTTGCTCCGAGAGTAACTTTATCTCCAAGACTTATATCACCGGCAAGTAAAGACTCACTCAAGCGATCCTCAAAATTGTTTTGAATAGCACGTCTAAGCGGTCGCGCTCCATATTCAGGGTCAAAGCCTTCACTGGCAATAACATCCATTGCAGCTCGCGTAATTTTTAATTCAATCCCTAATTCGTTTATTCGGTCCACAACATTTTTAGTTAGCAATTCAACAATTTCTCTCAGCTCATCTTTTTTCAGCGACTGGAAAACAATGGTGTCGTCTACTCGATTTAAAAATTCAGGACGGAAAGAACTTTTCAATTCTTCACGAATGCGTTTTTCCATAGCATCATGATCAAACCGCTTATCTACAGCACCAAAGCCAACAGATTTTTCATCACGTAGAGCTGTTGCACCTAAGTTTGATGTCATAATCATGATGGTATTTTTGAAGTCTACTTTTCTTCCTTTACCATCAGTTAAAAGTCCATCGTCTAAAACTTGAAGTAAAATATTAAAGACATCTGGGTGAGCTTTTTCTACCTCGTCAAGCAAAATGACTGAGTAAGGTTTTTGACGGATTTTCTCTGTCAACTGTCCTCCTTCATCATAGCCTACATATCCTGGAGGTGAGCCAACTAAACGACTTGTGCTATATTTTTCCATAAATTCAGACATATCCACCCTAATTAATGCTTCTTCGCTACCAAACATTGCTTCAGCAAGTGCTTTCGCTAACTCTGTTTTCCCAACTCCGGTAGGCCCAAGGAACATGAATGAGCCAATTGGTCTATTTGGATCTTTCAAACCACTTCGTGCGCGTCTGATTGCTTTTGAAACAGCAACGACAGCTTCTTCCTGCCCGATAACTCGCTCATGAAGCACCTCTTCAAGTTTCAAGAGACGTTCACTTTCTTTCTGCTCCATTTGGTTAACAGGAATTCCCGTCCATTGAGATACAACTTCGGCTATATCAGAAGATGTCACTTCCAATCGATCATCGGTTTCTTTTTCACCTTTTTTAATAACTTTTTCAAGTTTTTTTCGTTGACGCATTTCTTTTTCTCTAATTTGTGCAGCACGTTCAAAATCTTGAGACTGAATAGCCTCCTCTTTTTGTTTGACTAAATCGTCTAGCTTTTCTGTTTCTTTTGATAAAGTCGTCGGGGTATCGCTATTATCCATTCTTACTTTGGAAGCCGATTCGTCCATCAAGTCAATCGCTTTGTCAGGTAACTGTCTAGACGTTATATAGCGTACCGAAAATTGAACAGCTGCTCGGATTGCAGCATCTTTTATTGAAACATCATGATGCTCCTCGTAGCGTTCTCTTAATCCAAATAAAATTTCTTCTGCTTCCATTTCTGTAGGAGGATCTACTTGAATAGATGCAAATCGTCTTTCAAGTGCAGCATCTTTTTCAATATGCTTTTGGTACTCATCTAATGTGGTAGCACCAATCGTCTGCAACTCTCCACGTGCGAGAGCAGGTTTCAAGATGTTTGAGGCATCAATAGCGCCTTCTGCACCTCCTGCACCTATTAATGTATGCAACTCATCAATAAATAAAATAACTTTGCCATCATGATAGATTTCATCAATGATTTTTTTCATGCGTTCTTCAAACTCACCGCGATATTTCGTTCCGGCTACAAGAGAGCCCATATCTAAAGTCATCAATCGTTTATCTGCTATAACTGGAGGAACTTCTCCTGCGATAATTTTTTGAGCTAAACCTTCAGCAATAGCGGTTTTACCCACTCCAGGTTCTCCTACTAAAACTGGATTGTTTTTTGTTCGACGGCTTAAAATTTGAATAATACGTTTTACTTCCTTATCTCTTCCAACAATTGGATCTAAACGTCCTTCGCGAGCCTGCTGGGTTAAATCTCGGGCTAGCGAATCTAACGTTGGGGTCCCACCATTTGTATCTTGGCTTCCTTTTGAACGATTATTATTTAATTTACTGCGCGTACTTTTCATTTTGGTTCCTAGCTTTTTAAGTACCAGTTGTCTGGCCTTCGCTAGGTTAACATCAAGGTTATTTAAAATTTTTGCAGATAAAATGTTTTCATCTCTCAAAAGCCCTAATAATAAGTGCTCTGTTCCTACTAATGGTCGTTTCATTCTTCTAGCTTCATCTGTAGCATATTTAATAATTTGTCTTGCTCTTGGTGAGTACGGTAAAATTGCTTGTTTTTTTACAAACTGTCTTGAACCATAAATTGAAAAATGTTCGATTTCATCTCTAACATCTTCTTCATTTATACCTAACTCTCTTAACGTTATTCCTGCAATACCTTCATTTTCAATTACTAATCCTAGTAAAAGATGTTCTGTACCAACAGTACTGTGACGGAAAGATTGGGCTTCCTCTTGGGATATCAATAGTGCTTTTTTGGCTTTATCTGTAAATAGTTCATTCATATTGGCTAGTCCGCCTTTCTCTTGTTGGGTTCTTCATAACATAGATTAACTAACATCGATCGTAATAAATTGGCACGAACACGATTATCAGTCACTCGGTTGCCCGTATAAAGTGACTTGTCCATGGCCACTATCATCAATTTCGCTTCACGTTTAGTAATAATCTTGTCATCATATAGTCTCTGGACAACTGATTTTGCATCTCTTTCAGTAATGCTATTTCCTACGATTTCAACCATAGTATTCAACATATCTAACTCATCAAGTACTTGAACTTTGATAATCCGAATATATCCACCACCACCACGCTTACTTTCTACAAGATAACCTTTTTGTATCGTAAAGCGGGTGTTGATAACATAATTGATTTGCGACGGAACACAATCGAAAAGCTCAGCTATTTCACTACGTCTGATTTCTACTTGCTCTTTTTGTTTCAATACTTTTTTCAAATAAGCTTCAATAATATCAGTCATATTTTTATTTTCCATAATTTCAAAGAGATTAACTTCATACTTTCTCTTTAGGCTACCTCCTTTATTTCTAATTTTATTCTTGACTATCTTTGACTAATAGTAATTATACCAAGAAACACTTATAATTAAAAGAGAGATGCTACTCGGAACCGATATACATTATTCCCCTTGTTTAGTTTACAAATTTAGATTACAAAAAAAGCCTTAGAATAATCTAAGACTCTTTTATATCTGTAATAATTAAACGCGCCCTAAAGGACTTGAACCCTCAACCGCCTGATCCGAAGTCAGGTGCTCTATCCAATTGAGCTAAGGACGCATTGTAATGGACTGTTACGCTTAAGAATGAGCCGTGCAGGATTCGAACCTGCGACCCTCTGATTAAAAGTCAGATGCTCTACCGACTGAGCTAACGGCTCTAAAATTAAAATGGAGGTTAACGGGCTCGAACCGCTGACCCTCTGCTTGTAAGGCAGATGCTCTCCCAACTGAGCTAAACCTCCATATTCCTTTTTAAAATAAAAAAAAGAGCTGCACGGCAACGTCCTGCTTTCACAAAGGGAAACCCTTCACTATCCTCGGCGCTGGGAAGCTTAACGGCTGTGTTCGAAATGG